>NZ_JAWOQR010000001.1:0-476362 GCF_033337445.1 Vibrio sp. YT-15 | reverse complement strand
CTGTTTTAGCTTTTCTTCTACAACCGATAGGTTTTTCTTCGCGGCTTCAAAGTTAGGCTTTTCCTCTAGCAGCTTTTTATACAAATCAGCCGCATCTTCTAATTGACCATTTTGAGCGAGCGAGTTGGCGAGGTTATAGCGGCCGTTAAGGGAGGCATCATGAGAAAATGCTTCGATAGCGGCTTCGTAGTCACCTTTTTGATAACTGGCGGCTCCTTTCCAGCTTGGGTTTGTAAATAGGTTTTGCGCCTGTTCATACTCACCTTGCTTGTAGAGTTCCGCTCCTTGTTGGTCGGCATTTAAGAACGGATTAGCTTCTGCATGCGGTGTCCACGTTACTGGGACTACAGTCGCAACTACCATCCAAATCAGGCCACGTCGAAACAGTAAAGCCGCAGGAAGAAGTAACAACGGCAGTAACCAAAAGCCACTGTTGAGAAGAGAATCAGTTTTAACTTCTTCGCTTTGGGTCGCAGAAAGCTGGCTACCAATGTTATTAGTAAAGGCCGCGATGTTTTCAACATCACGGTTGGTGTGTTGAATAGGAACAAATAGGCCACCAGTCTTATTCGCTAGCGTTTGTAGATTTTTCAGATTTGTTTTCGCTACGACGGTTGTGCCTTGTGTAGTTTTTAGCAGAGAGCCATCGGGCAGCGCGATAGGCGCACCGTTAGGAGTCCCGACGGCAAGAACAGAAATGCGAAACTTTGTTCCTTGGACTAAATCTAACGCGCGAGACAGCTCTGACGTATCAAGATCATCCGCTAACACGATGATATCGCCTTGTTGCGTGCCGGCTTGAGAAAACTGGTTGATCGCAAGTTCAATCGCGGCAGGCAGGTTTGCCCCTTGAAAAGGCATCAGCTCTGGCGACAAATTTTCGATAATGCCCGCAAGCGTACTGGAATCAGTTGTCAGTGGACTTAAGTTATAGGCATCGCCAGCGTAAGCAATAAGTCCAGTGGCTCCCTCTTTCCATTTAGGCAGCAAATCGAGCGCCTTATAACGTGTTTGTGCTAGCCGATTGGGTTTGATGTCTGTAGCAAACATAGAGCGAGACATATCAAGCACCAAGATACGGTTTTGGTTTAACTCAAAGCTTGGTCGAGCATTGGACTGCCAGCTTGGCCCCGCTAATGAAATGCAAGTTATTGCCCAAGCTAAACCCCATAGAGTGAAGTAATGCTTAGACTGCGTGTTTTGTCCGAGCATCCGCGCTAGGTGAGGGGCAATCAGTGTGGATTTTTGGGCTCTAAATTTGTGATTGAGCAAGAGTGCGATAGGGATCACGATGAGCCCCAAAAGCCAATAAGGATTGAGGAAAATAAACTCAGCCATGTTTTCTCCTTAACAGGAATAACAATACCGATAATACAAATGCAGCGCTTAATGGATATGGAAACCATTCAGACTGTGGGCGCCAAGTTTGTGTGTCGCTAGATACGGGTTCTAGCTGGTTGATGGTGTCATAAATATTTTCGAGCTCTTCTGTATCTCGCGCTCGAAAATATTGTCCACCTGTCACCTCTGCCACTTTAGTCAGTGTTTGTTCATCTAAATCGGCTGCGGTGTTGACTTTGCGAGTCATGAAAAACTCCTTCACCATCATTTCACCAGCGCCCACGCCCACGGTGTAAATAGTGGCGTTGTATTTTTTCGCAATTTCCGCTGCTTCTAGCGGCTCGAGAACCCCTGCAGTATTGCTGCCGTCACTAAGCAAAATCATGACTCGTTGCGGAGCATCACTGTCTACAAAGGTTTTTGTGCCTAAACCAATACCATCACCAATGGCGGTTCGTTGACCAACCAAGCCGATGACGGTTTGATTAATCTGTTGCATGACGCTTTTGCGGTCTGCAGTGAGTGGTGTTTGCAAATAAGCATGGTCGCCAAACAAAACAACTCCGAGACGGTCACCTTTTCTCTTTGCTACGAAATCAGACAGAACTTGTTTGACTGCTGTGAGGCGATCGATATATTCGCCGTTGAGTTCCATGTCTTCCTGCTGCATCGAACCGGACAGATCGACGACTAACATCAAGTCCCGATATTTGGGTTGGAATTCAACGGGATCGCCAAACCAAACTGGACGCGCACAAGCGACGACAAGAAGGCCCCAGATCGCGATTGAAAGTGCTTTTTGCAGCGCTTGCTTAGGCTTGCTGCGATTCTCATTGGTTGGTAAGTACGCCAATTTGATCTCGGCTTGTTGAGATTCTTGTGGCAGGAACTTGTATACCAGCCAGGGGATGGGCAACAAAAACAGTGCCCACCACCAGACAAATTCAATGTTTAGCCATTGGGCAAGATCGGTTATGAGTGTTTGCTCAGTCACGGTTATTTGCCTTTTTCTTTGGTGGCAAAGCGTAGGTTATCCAAAAGACACAATCGTCTACCAAGCTTTGATACTGCCCTTGGGAAGAATTCTGATACAACGCTTCTTGCCACTGATGTTGTTTGTCTACGAATCGACTTTCTTTGGTATGGCTATCGAGAAATTCATACCAAGCGATTCCGGTTAACGGTGCGATCTCCTCACGCGGAAAGTAACTCAATGCTGCCTGGCGCAATATTTCCAGAGCAGAGGAGGGGGTATGAGGCGCGGTAGGTTGAGTTAAAAGTGTTAATGCTGCCTTTTTTGCGCGTAAGTGTTTTTTACGCCATCTCACATAAAGACAAATGCCGAAAACGAACAGCAAGGTGGCTGCAAGCACCACCCACCATCCCCAAGCGAGCGGAAACCAATCCGGTGCGTTTGGCAAAATCAAAGGTTCAAGGTCTAGGCTTTGGTTGTTTGTTGTCATTATTATTACTGCTTAATAAATACTGCTTGTCAGTTTGTTAGCTTAATTGTGAAATTAAGGGCCAGCCACTTGATAGCGTGTTAAATGGAATTGCTATTGAATGGCATTGCTGCTTAATGGTTTCTTGATGTTGGGTAAAATGGCTTTCGAGTTCTCTTCGTTGTCCTTTAGAGCCAAAGTTAAACCATTGACTATGCTGCCCATCCGAAGCTTTCACTTGACCTCTAAAGTCTGTTTCGCCTCTTTCTAACGGATCATAAAACTGAACAGCCCTTACGCTATTGTGTTGTTTGAGTCGACGTAGTTGTGCCAGTTCCGTTGGTGTTACGTGGGCAAAATCACTGAGCATAATCAATTCGCTGCCTTTTGGGGTGAGCGTATGAAGTGTCTCCAATACTTGTGCATACGGCAGTGTACGAGTGTCGTTGCTTGCAGTACGAGTTACTTGCGCATTATGTATGTCGACTATGGCGTTAAGAATCCGCAGCCCTTGTCTTTGTAAAGAAGAGGGGCGAAATTCAAGACATTGATGTCCGTCATCAATCACTGCGCCGATGCGATCTTTTTTAGCTAGAGTTAGCCAAATTAGAACACTGGCAAAGTGGGCCAATTGAACGGATTTGAGTACATACTTAGATCCAAAATGTAGACTAGAACTTAGATCAAGATAAAGAATGACCGCTTGCTCTTTATCTTCTGCAAACAACTTCGTATGTGCTTTACCGGTCCTAGCGGTGACTCGCCAATCAATGCTGCGAATATCGTCGCCAGGTTGATATTGGCGCACCTCCATAAAATCCATACCTCGCCCTTTTTGGCGACTGGTATGGTTACCACTCATCTGCGACCAGAGACTCTGTGCTGGTGGTAACCAACGTACAGATTGAGTGCGATATTGGAGCAGCTCTTCAAGGGTTAATGTCACCCCATTCGCATGAGGTGGTAATGAATGTGTAGCGGACATATCACTCACTCGTTTATGCACTGCCAACAAGGTTTAGCAGTTTATCGATGACCTGGTTTGCCGTAATGCCTTCCGCTTGAGCGTGGTAACTCAATAATAAACGGTGGCGCAGTACCGGATAAGCCATGGTTTGAACATCTTCCGGAGAGACAAAATCACGACCAGCAAGCCAAGCGTGCGCACGTGCACAGCGATCAAGAGCGATGGTGGCACGCGGACTCACACCCATTGACAACCACTTGTTCAACTCAGTGTCATATTTGTTGGCTTGACGTGTCGCCATAACTAAACGGACGATGTACTGCTCTATCGTTTCCGCCATATGAATATCCAACACCTCTTTACGTGCGGTGAATATATCTTGTTGGCTTAACATTGGGCGTTCAACCTTTGCTTCGCCTTTTGCTTCTCCGCGGTTAATACGCAAGATAGATAGCTCATGCTCCGCATCTGGGTATTCCACTTCTAAATGCAATAAAAAGCGGTCTAGCTGCGCTTCAGGAAGGGGGTAGGTCCCTTCTTGCTCTATCGGGTTTTGAGTTGCCATAACCAAAAACAACTCTGGCAGCGGGTAGGTATGACGACCTGCTGTGACTTGTTTCTCTGCCATTGCTTCAAGCATTGCCGCTTGTACTTTGGCCGGTGCACGGTTTATCTCATCCGCAAGAATAAGCGAGTTGAAGATAGGACCTGACTGGAAAGTGAATTCTCCGGTTTCGGGACGGAAGATATCGGTTCCGGTTAAATCGGCTGGCAGCAAATCAGGGGTGAACTGAATGCGGTGGAAGTCGCCTTCAACACAGTCTGAGAGTGATTTTACTGCACGGGTTTTTGCTAACCCAGGAGGGCCTTCAACTAAAATATGCCCATCCGCAAGAAGCGCAACAAGCAGTTGCTTTACCAGATCTTGCTGTCCGATGATCTGCGACTCTAAGTATTGCTGAAGAGTTTCGAAGTTAGATTTATGCATGCTTTGGACTCTCGGTATCCATGTGATTTTCGTGTTGAGTATTGGTCATTTTCCATGTGAAAAAAGTTCCAATGCTCTATTGCAATTTATCTTTTCAATATTGGGACGCTACAGAGAATTGCAAGTACGTGCTATCTCTGAAAGTGCTTATTTGACAGTGTGTTACATTTATTTTTCATAATATAATGAGAAATGCCTCTAGTTTTGTACATATGAGCCGATAAAGATTCCGTGGTGTGCGTGTCATGAGATATGCACCTGATTCCCCTTGTGGGGCCAATAACAAGTGATTCTTTTAAAAGGTCCGAATATGTTGAAACTTCATTCCTTGAGCATCAAACAGAAGGTTGTACTTGGCATTACGTTTGCTGTTCTAGCATCAACAATCATTGTTGGTGTTATGGCTCAGCGTCATGCGAGAGATGTATTGAGCCATCGTCTTATTGACATCGAGCTACCTGCGATGTTGCAGCAAATCAATACCGAAATTGACCGCGAAGTTGTCGAAATGCAACAAGCGGCAAAACAGCTGGCTACAAACGAATTTATTGTTGAAGCCCTATCTAATACAGACCGTGATCCGTCAGTAGAAGTTCAGTTGGTGCAGCAGCTCAATAATGTTAAATCACAGTATGGTCTTAATGATGCGTCGGTAGCGAATCGTCAAACGGCATATTACTGGAACCAAAACGGATTCTTACGTCAACTTAACCGAACGCAAGATGCTTGGTTCTTTGGATTTACGTCGTCTGGTCAAGAAACGTCCGTGAGTGTGTTCCAAGAGGCAAATGGCGAAGTGAAAATGTTTGCCAATTTCCAAGATCTTAATGGTACATCAATGTCAGGTCTCTCTAAATCTATGGGAGACATGGTTACTTTGCTCAACGGGTTTAAAATTGAAGATACGGGTTACGTGTTCCTCACTAATGAACAAGGCCAGATTCAAATACACCGTCAACAAGGTAAGAACCAAACTTCTATCACTAAACTATTTGGTAGTGACGCAAGTGCGCTGTTGAACAAAAATAGCTTCAACCTAATTAATGTGGAGTTTGAAGGGCAGGATACTTTTGTTTCTAGTTTGTATGTTCCTTCAATGAACTGGTTTGTTATTGGCGTGGTTCCCGTTGATGAAGTATTCGCAGACCTGAATGCGACAGCTAAAAAAATGCTGTTTACGACCATCATTGTTGCCGTTGTATTCATCCTCATGGGCGTATGGTTAGCAAACAGCATTACGAAACCAATCCGACTGATTGCCGATCGTTTTACCGACCTTGGGCAAGGTGAAGGCGATTTGGCGCAGCGTATTGAAATTAAGGGTAATGATGAAATTGCTCAGCTTTCAAAAGGCTTTAATGGATTTATTGAGAAGATTCATGCCACGATGAAAGAGGTTGCTTTAACCAGTGGCTCATTAAGTCAAGCGGCAGAAAGTGTGTCAACGAAAGCAACATCCACACACGACAACAGCCAAGAGCAGCGTGATCAAACCATTCAAGTAGTTGCAGCTATCAACCAAATGGGTGCGACCATCAGTGAAATTGCATCGAACGCTGCTACCGCTGCTGATACGGCAAATCAGGCTTCAGATAACACTCAAACTGGTCGAGAAGTTGTGATGAAAGCAAAAGAGGTGATCAGCCGCCTAGCCGATGATGTTGAAACAACCAATATTGTTGTGACGCAGTTGGCATCGACAACCAAAGATATTGGCTCGATTCTGGGTGTAATTCGTGACATATCTGAGCAAACGAATTTACTTGCGCTAAACGCTGCAATTGAGGCTGCTCGTGCTGGTGAGCAGGGACGTGGTTTTGCGGTTGTTGCTGATGAGGTAAGAAACCTAGCTTCACGCACGGCCGATTCTACAGAAGAGATTCAGCGCATGATCAATCAGCTTCAAAGTGACGCACAAGACGCGGTAAGTGCTATGGAAGCGGGCAAAGCGGTCACCATAGAAGGGGTTACTTCTACCGATGAAGCAGTCGAGGTATTAATCAGTATTTCTGAACGAATCACCGACATCTCTGATCGTAATACACAGGTTGCAACGGCGACGGAAGAGCAATCCACGGTGGTGCATACCATTAATCAAAATATCGAAGAAATCAACGCGATAAATGAAATGACAACCGCGACAGCAGAAGAGTTGGCGGATGCAAGTCGCGATCTTCAAGCGCTCTCTTCTCGTTTGGACAAGATGGTTGGTAGCTTCAAGTTATAGAGTTGGATAGAATAGGCGAAGTTTAAAAGTTCAATCATTAATTTTAGGTAAGTACTATGAATGACTTCGAAAAAGAACTAGAGCAAATTTCTCAAGAAACCGCTCAGGAGCCAGAAGTAAAACTGCCGTCGCTAGAAGAGCAAAAAGCGATCGTCGCTGAGCTGAAAAAGCTGGAAGCGGAAGGTAAGCTGACGCCAGAAGTGTTAGAACAACACTTTGGTAAGTTTAACCAAAAAAACGCAGTTCCAATCCACTAAGTTAGGTGGTGTTTTGCCTCTAACGTGCGTGATTAAATCACCTGCTCAAACACAAAAAGGGAGTTTATACTCCCTTTTTTAATGTCTGAAAAATGCTAATACCTCTCACATACTTGCCACTTAAAAATTATTGACACTTCAATGAGTTATTAATTAGTACTAGTGATTTTCATACTTGACAATACTACCGCTCTATCTAAATCTATTGCGTATTTCAATAAAAACGACCAAGGGAATGCGATCAGGATGGAGCAGCAAAAAAAAAGAAACGTTATTTTAATCACGGAGGGAAGTCTACAGTCATCTCTGTTGAAAGATGTATTGGAGACCAAACTCGGTATTAGTGTTGCTCTAATCACGCCAGATAATCTGATTCACGGAGTGTTACATGAATCTCTTGCATCAGCCATTATTGTTGATTGCAGCGTGATCACGGATGAAATTTTTCGCCGTTATGCGGAGTTTAAAGCGGCCAAGCAGAAAGACACGCTTGAAATCTTAATTAATTGTGAGCAATCCATATCGACAGAAGATCTCTTTGCTTGGCGTACTTTGGCCGGTATTTTCTATACCTCTGATGATATAAAAACGTTGCAAGTTGGTATTGGTAAGGTGCTTCAAGGAGATATGTGGTTCAGCCGTAAGTTTTCTCAGCAGTACATTACTTACCTTCGTCGACATTGCAAACCTATAAATAAGAATGTTTCCGCTATTCTGACCAAACGAGAGCAACAAATAATTACCTTTCTTTCCATGGGGGCGTCCAATCAACAAATCGCCGAACAATTATTTGTCAGCGAGAATACGGTAAAAACGCATTTACATAATATTTTCAAGAAGATTGATGTGAAAAATAGAGTTCAAGCACTTATTTGGGCAAAGGAAAATATTTCAGACAACTCGTTAACGGTGTAATGCTATTGCAATATTAGGTTGCCTAATTTAGTAAACTCTTAATAATTTCTGTGACCTGAATGTGTTAAAAGTGTTTCTTTTATGAGAAACACTTTTTTTGATTCTCTTTTTAATAACTTTAGAATTTAAAAAAGTAGCAAATAACTTTACTCTGTGAACTAGCACTTACATATCAAACTAAGTGCTGACGATTAACTACTAATTTAAGAATGTTAAGTCACTGAAAGTATGAGAAACATTATGGAACAGTATATGGAAAAGCCTGAAATCCTAATGCTCACTCAACAAAGTTTACAGAGTGAAAACTTTAAGGAAATGCTTTCTAAAAATACAGAAACTAAAATAACGATCATTGATACTAAAAACCCTAGCTATCATGAACTCATTCCGGAACGCTACTTTTTGCTTGTTGATTTTTCAGTTGAGATTCCTTCCGAAACTTTAGTTTATTTAAAAGATAGTAATAAAGTGCTAGGAACCATAATGCTTAATCTAGGTTATGACTTAGACACAGAAGAACTCGCTTCTTGGCCTCATGTAAAAGGTATATTTGGTCCAGGAGATTCAATGGACAAGGTTTGTCAGGGATTAAAAGCAATAATAAAAGGGGATAACTGGCTGTCTCGAAGATTACTTGATCAGCTAGTAAATTATTATCGAGGTAGAGAAGCAAATAACATTATCGAACCTGCTATTGAGGTTGAGCTTACTCGGCGTGAAGTTCAGGTTTTAAAAATGTTGAAAGAAGGTGGTTCAAATATGGAAATCGCTGATTCTTTATTTATCAGCGAGCATACTATTAAATCACATCTATACAATATTTTTAGAAAGTTAGAAGTAAAGAACCGTACGCAAGCTACAAGTTGGGCTAAGAGAAACCTGTAGTACTAGTATTAACTTGCTGTAATAAAAAGAAAATACTCTATAAAGTACTAAATTTTATATTTATTATTAAAATGTCAGTCTGAAATATCATCCCATATTCAAACTTATTCCTATTCAGTTGACTATTAGACTTCTCATGTCGTGACGAATCTAGTCAGACGTGGAACAGAAGGTCTATTCAATTAATAAGCTAAGAGGGAATAAAAATGAGCGCAAGTGACAATGACACGTATTTAGGCGATGCAGGTGTAAATAACCAATTTGCTGATTTCGATGGCGGCGATGATTTGTTTATCGGTTTTGGTGGTAATGACTCGTTTGTTGGCGGTGGCGGTAATGATTATGTGATCGGCGGCGACGGCGATGATCGCCTAACTGGTGGTGCAGGAGATGACATCCTTAGGGCTGGTACAGGAAACGACTACCTCGGCGGTGGTACCGGTAATGACTTGCTGTTGGGTTTGCTGGGCGACAATAAATTAAATGGTGGTGTCGGTGAAGATATTCTTGTTGCTGGTTCTGGTGACAACGTTTTAGTTGGCGGCAGCAATGGCGATAAGTTTGTGTTCACGGATAAGTTTGGTGGCCATGGCGAAGCCAAAGTTGTTGATTTCACCATTGGTGAAGACTCTTTGCACATCATTAGCGACTCTGTCACTGACTTTGGTGATTTAAGCTTTAGCTACGATGCAGTTGGGAATGCAGTGTTTACCGATGGGGCTGATCTAACAGTGAAACTTATTGGCGTGACTGAAACTGACATCAACACCTATGGTGCAGATCTGTTCGTAATCTAAACGACTGAAAATAACTCTGGATGGGAATTAGTTTGCGTGGCTCTGCCATGCTGAGGTGCACTAATCGGACACTCTAGAGCGATTTGAGGTTACCTTAAGCTAGGCGCTAGTATTTCTGGCGCCTACAATTTTCACGTTAAACGGAAGTAGTCGTGCAAAAAACGGTTTTCAAAGAAGTGAAACAAAAACTATGCACGCTTGCGGGCTTGCTGATCGTTTTTAGCCTTTTTATCAACTTATTGGTTCTCTCGATTCCGCTGTACATGCTTCAAGTGTACAACCGAGTGATATCCTCCTACTCAACCGATACTTTATTCTTGCTCACTGTCATCGTAATTGTCGCGCTGTTAACCATGTCCATCATCGACATTGCACGAGCACAAATGAGTAAATCTTTTGGTTATTGGATGGACACAAAACTCTCCGCTTTCATGCTCAAGCGCACGATTCAATATCAATCACATACCGGGAAGAGTTATACCTCGCAAACTCTGAGAGACATTCAGAACATCAAAAGCTTTTTGAGCAGTCAAGCACCTTATCCACTGTTGGATGCGCCCTGGACACCGCTGTTTATTTTATTTGTGTATTTATTGCACCCGATACTAGGTCACATCGCGTTACTTGGATCTATCGTATTGTTTAGCCTAGGTCTACTCAATGAGCTGATGACGCGTAAAACAATGCAAGAGAGTGAAGTCAGAGCGATTTCTCATATCAACAACGCAGAATTAGCCACGCAAAACTCCAATTCAATTCTCGCAATGGGGATGATGAATGCATTTTTAGAGAAGTGGCAGTCGCGCGTGAGTGAAGTGAATGTGCTTGAAGAGCGAGTTGCAGGTAAGTCCATCTACATGGCTAACTTTTCTAAGTTTGTGCGTGGATCACTACAGATATTTTTGCTGGGAGGTGGTGCATGGTTAGTAATCCAACATGAAATCACGGCAGGGGCGATGATCGCGAGCTCCATATTAATGAGTCGGGCATTATCGCCGATGGAGCAGGCGATAGGCACGTGGCGAAGCGCGATGTCTGCTAAAGGCGCCTATAAAAGGTTGAAAGAAATCGATGCGATCGTGCGCCAAGATGAATCAGATATGCCACTGCCTAAACCAAAAGGACACTATGAGCTTACCGGACTGGCCTATCGCCATCCTGGAGCAACCGAACCAGTGCTCTCATCGATCAGCTTATCGATTCCTACGGGTGTTGCTGTTGGGGTGATTGGCCCTTCTGGTACGGGTAAATCGACGTTTGCTCGGCTGTTATTAGGTACGGTTAAGCCATTAGCGGGTAAAGTGACTCTTGATGGAATGGAAGTCTCCGTATGGGCATCTGAAGATCGCGGCGTGCATTTTGGGTATCTCGCTCAAGAGGTGGAGTTATTTCCTGGCACAATTCGAGAGAACATCGCGCGCTTTAAAGAAGAAGACCCCGCTAAAGTCATCAAGGCGGCTCAACTAGCAGGATGTCATGAATTAATACTCAAGAAAAACAAAGGCTATGATTGCATTATTGGTGAAAATGGCCGTGGTTTATCTGGGGGGGAAAGGCAGAGAATCGCTCTTGCAAGAGCCGTTTATGGCGACCCTTCTATAGTGATTTTCGATGAAGCGAATGCCAACCTCGATGGTGAGGGAGAGGCTGCGTATCAACGTTTGATTGCCCATTTAAAAGCACAGAGTACAACGATTATCGTCATTGCCCACAATCCGAGTACGTTACGACAAATGGATAGGCTGTTGTATTTGGCTGACGGCCGAGTCAAGTTATACGGCGCTAAAGATGAAGTATTAAAACGTTTGATGGGCGAAGAAAGAACAGATATCCCAAGGGTAAGAAATGAGCAATCAACTGCCAACCGTTAATCAGAGTTCTACCGAGATCGTATATCGTTTTAGCCCCAAAGCGAGACTAAGCTTTCGAAAACCAATTTTACTCGGTGTGGTGACCTTAAGTGTTTTTCTTGGAGGTCTTGGCTACTGGGCTGCAACAGCCAAATTAGAAAGTGCAGCGATTGCTTATGGTGATTTGTCAGTTCTCACTAAGCGACAAGAAATTCAGCATTTAGAAGGCGGTATTATTGAAAAGCTATATGTACAGGAAGGGGATTTAGTCGAAAAAGGTCAGTTATTAATTCAACTTTCTAAGCGTCAAGCTATGGCTAAGTTGGATTCGTTAAGTGGTCGTTTTATCCATACTCTAGCAAAGGAAAACCGTTTAAGTGCGGAGCTTGATGAGCTTCCAACGATTGTATGGTCTGATGATCTTGAAAGCATTCCCCGTGTCGATATCGTCCAAGAAGCACAACTGGTTCAAAACAAGATCTTTGAAGCGAGAAAGCGATTCTTTGATAGTAAACTGAGTATCATTGAGCAGAGTATTTCTGGAGCAAATTTAGAGCTTGAAAACCTTCAGCAAACCAAAGTGATTGAGACGGAACGGCTCAACTTTATTGCTGAAGAAATAGACAGCAACCAAGCTTTGGTGCAAAAAGGTTTCTCGGGAAAATCTACTTTACTTCAACTCAAGCGCTTAGCAGCGGAGGTGAGAAGTACCTTAAGCCAGTTAGACAGGCAATCGCTCACCGTTAGAAAAAGGTTGGATGAGAACCTAGCGCAAATTGAAGAGTTGAAGCTTGAAAGGCTGAATGAGATTGTCGAGGAACTACGAAACACCAAAACGGAAATTGTCGCAATTCGGGAAGAATATCGCTCCGCTCAAGATATTGTTGCAAGAACAACGATCAACGCACCTATTTCTGGTCGCGTAGTCAACATGCAGGTGTTTACCGAAAAAGGTGTGATTGGCTCGGGTGAAACGTTACTAGAATTGGTTCCGCAAGACGATAAGTTGTTAGTCGAGGCTCGTGTTAATCCTCAGGATATTGATTTAGTGAATCCAGGCCAGCAAGCGCATGTTCGTCTGACCGCTCTGAATGCACGGACATTGGCACCTTTAGACGGTACAGTGTTGACGATTTCTGCCGATAAACTCTCGCAAGAAAACCAGGAAGATTTTTATCTCGCTAGAATTGCAATTTCATCGGAAGATGTGACAAAACATCGTTTAACCTCAGGCATGAATGCCGAAGTGCTTATTTTATCTGAGCCACGAACGCCATTGAGCTACCTAATAAAGCCAATTACAGAAAGCATGAATCGCGCCTTCAGAGAGGAGTAATTTCAAAAAGACTTGAGTGAGCACGGACAACAGACAAAATAATTTGTTATCGTTAGCTGTTACTGGGCCGTATTTTTATTCGAGGGAGCCGTGGAATGGAGAAAGTGCAGTTAGTTGTCGATTTTCTTCTCACTCATAAATTGATTTTTACCGCACTGATCTTTGCGATTATGTGGTTAATTCGTCGTGCAATTTTATCGATGATTCGTGGTGATCACGCTTTTCTCTCAGAAGATCAGCGTAGTTGGATGTCCAGAACTAAAAATGGCACCTTTGCTGTTACATTACTGATTTTATTTATTTTATGGCAATCAGAAATTAACGAGTTTGCTCTGAGTGTAACGGCGATTGCCGTTGCCATTGTAGTGGCATCCAAAGAAATCATTTTGTGTTTTACGGGTTCGATTCAAAGAGCAAGTTCACGTTCTTTTCGCGTTGGGGACTGGATTGAGGTCGGGAAGTTATGCGGTGAAGTGATTGAGCACAATATGATGGCGACGGTGATTCAAGAGATCGACCTGCATCATGGGCAATATCATTACACCGGCAAAACAGCGACATTGCCTAATAGTATGTTCTTTACCTATCCAGTAAAGAACCTCAACTTCATGAAGCGGTACGTTTACCACAACTTTTCTGTAGTGGTGAAAGACTTCGTCAATTTGTATCCACTGCTACCGATTTTAACTGATAAAATTGAAGAACATTGCAGTTACTTTGCTGATGTTGCACATCGTTACAATGCGATGATTGAAAAACATGCCGGTGTTGACCTTCCTGGTTCTGAGCCACATATGCATATTTCTAGTAACATTAATGGTGAACAAATTCTGCACGTGATGATTTTCTGCCCAACCGATAAAGCGAACCACTTAGAGCACTTAATTCGTAAGGACTTTATGGAACTTTATGAGCAACGTTTTCCTGTAGTGCGAGAAGAATAGAGCATCGTACTTCGCCTTTAATTTCAAACCCCGCTATCAAAATAGCGGGGTTTGTTTTTCTTAGCGTATTTTTAGGCTGTAACAATATTCCCAACTTAGCTGAATTTACTCTTCAGCATTAAAAATAGGAAGTAAGTGCTGCCTATAATAGCGACCAACGTGCCAGCTGCGACCTGACTTGGATAAATAGCGATTTGTCCTAGCCAATCTGCCCACAACATTAGGGTTGCGCCAATTAAGGCACCGACACACAGTTGCTCTTTCACTTTTCTTGCTCCTAACATCATCGCCATATGGGGAGCGACCAAGCCAACAAAAGATATTGGACCAACTGTAGCGGTAGAAAAGGCGCATAACAAAGCAACGATGGTGAGCATAAGCGTATTGGCTACGGTAGGGTTAAGCCCTCGTGCATTTGAGAATTGTCGCCCGATGGAAATTAGTGTTAGCCAACGAGAAATCGAGAATACAGCGGCAAGCAGAACTATTATGGCCAAACATAGCATCAGTGCGGTGTCGGCTGTGACTCGATAAATAGAACCAGTTAGCCACAATAAAATTTTGTAACTGTCACCTGAGCCTTGAGCTAGCGAAAATTGAACGAGGGCTTCTAATAGTGCCGTTAGTGCGATGCCGGACAACACGAAGTTAGATGGATTAAAATGGCTTCGTTTACCGATAATCAGCAATAACATCAATACGGACATACTTCCGAAAAAAGCGATACCCCAGCTAAATGCGGAGAGAAGCGACCCAGCGATGACTCCTGTCGTAATAATGGCAAACGTGGCTCCGGAAGACACACCGAGAATATCGGGACTTGCCAGAGGGTTATAAACAATGCGTTGCAAAATGATTCCGGCAACGGATAGCGCAATACCGACAGAAAGTGCGGTTAACATTCTCGGCCAACGCAATTGCCATTGGAACTCACCTGGCACAGACCATTGAATTCCGTTTATACCATGGGTAACGAATGAGTAAGCTAGAATCCCAACCAGACTGAATAGCGCAATGCTGCATACCGCGCGTTTAGAAAGCGCCGTTTTTCCTTGGCTCATTGAAAGGTTAAGTTGATCGGTTGCCGTCAGCTTTTTACGAGTAAACCAAATTAAAGCGGGAGCGCCAATAGCTGCAGCCGCTACGCCGCTAGGAATGGTTTCCTCTAACCATAAGCTCAGCGAGATAGCGGCAGAGTCTGTTATGATTAGTAGCATTGCGCCCAAAAGCATGCTGCTGATCAATTCGTCGCGCGGTGTTCTTGCCCCCATCGCTCTGGCAATATTGGGTGTCAGTAATCCGATGAAGCTGATAATACCAACTGCGGTGATGGAGGCTGATACCAGCCAGATACCCATCACCATTAATGCACCAAACGCGGGTAATACCGCTAAGCCTCGGGCTGCTGCGCCTTCTTGTCCCAGTTTCATTAAGGTCAGAATACGTGGTGCGACGATCAAAATTACGATTGCGATAGCGCAGCGAGGCAATAACCACTCAAACCAATCCCAGCTGTATTGAGAAAGGTCTCCTGCTCCCCACATAAAAATATTCTGTGCGAACTGGGCGTTTAAAATAATAATGGCTGTGGAGATAGAACCGAGCAAGATATTGATCACCATCCCCGAAACGACCAACGGCAAACCTGTCATATTACGCACACCGGCAATTGATACGATCAGGCCAAACGCCACTAAAGCCCCAACCATTGCGGCTAATGCAGAGTAATCGGCGACCCAATCGACGAACCAAATGTTTACCACGACTAATGCAAGCCAAGCACCAGAAGAGGTGCCAAGAGTCAACGGCGAGGTGAGGTTATTCTGCGTTAATTGCTGCATTAAGCTGCCGGTGAGACCAAGCATGGCACCAACAAGCAGGGTCATACTTAACCTAGGAAGCTGCGCTTGCGTAAAGAATACATCACGAAACTCGGTTGCTACCTCTGGTTTTGTTAATAATTGCCATTGTTCGAAAAGTGATAAATTAGTATCAATTTGTAGGCTAAAGACGCTAAGTAACGTAATCAGCGCCAGATAACCAATATAATGTTTCGTTCTCATTGTTCTGGTGCCAACTCTATTAGACTGTCGGTAATCGCTTCTGCGGTGTATTGCAAAGACATGGCACCGCCATACGCCCACACTGCTCTGACTGAATTTACCCGCTGCTTTTTCACAAACGGCATCGCTTGCCAAAGTGGCGACTCTTTCAGTTTTCGTTCTTCTGGGAAAGGTTGTACGTAGAGAACGTAGCTGTTTTGAAGGCTCTGAAGCCGATTGATTCGATCTTGCTTTACTCCCCACGCACGTGGGGCCTCTTTAATTGGAGCCTGTAATCCCAGTTTTCTAACCACGTAGTCAGTGGTGGAGTTTTCGGTTGCAAGTAATACAGTATTCGGAGTTGAAAATCGCATCACAAGAACGCTGAGTGGAGCAGAGTAATAGTGGCGAATTCGCTGGCGCATCTGCGCAAATGAAGCATCTAATTCTGCCAATTTCTGTTCAGCAAGTGCCCCTTTATTGAATAGCTTGCCGAGCGTACGAAAGTGACGAATGGCCGTTTCAGCTGCGGCCTCATTTTCAGAAAAATTAGGTAAATAGATTACCGGAGCAATTTGTTTGAGTAACGGAATCAAGTCTTGCTGTGGAGACGCAGCAAGGATGACATCTGGTTTCAAACTGGCTATTTTTTCTAAGTTGGGCTCTGCTCGGGTTCCAATATCTTCAATTGACTCTGGTGCAGTTGGATTGACGACCCATTGGCGGTAGCCTGGTAAATTTGGGGCTGCGATTGGTTCTACGTTTAGCGCCAAAACTTGTTCTAAGATGTCCCAGTTTAAGGCAACAACGCGTTGAGGCGCTTGCTCAAAACTATGCTCACCATATTCATCGGTAACGGTGATGACTGCATGTGCATTGGTCATAAAAAATACGAGGAGAAAAGCAGATTGTGTAACCACAGTAAGTAAACGAGCCATTATGCGCATACAACAGCCACCTTTTGGCTCGCTAATGTGTTAGCCGGGCTTGGGTGCTCAATCAGCTTAATTGGTGACTCATATAGTTTAGAAAGGCGTGCCTCGTCTAACAACATGTCGGCGTTGCCTTCAAAGGCAATTTTACCTTTTTTGAGCGCAACAATGTGGGTGGCGTAGCGCAGGGCTAAGTTCAGATCGTGCAGGATCACGATAATGCCTACGTTCTCGGTTCGATTCAGTTCTGCCAGCAGCGCCATTAGTTGAAACTGATGGTGAACATCGAGCGCCGAGGTTGGCTCATCGAGAATTAAAATTGGCGATTGTTGAGCCAGTAGCATAGACACCCAAGCGCGTTGGCGCTCGCCGCCCGATAAGTCATCCGCCAAAGCTTGAGCAAAAGGTGTAACCCCTGTTCGTTCCATAGCCTGCGTGATGATCTGTTTGTCTTCAGCTTTCCAACGACCAAGTGCCCCACGCCACGGAAAGCGACCTAAGCGCACTAGCTCTTCTACCGTTAAACCAGCCGAAGAGGGCAGCTTTTGTGGCAAATAGGCGATCTGTTTTGCCAACTCTTTGGTTTTGAGTGATGAAAGGGAAGTATCGTTTAGTGTTACCGTGCCTTTATCTGGTGGCATTTGACCAGAAAGCAGGTTCACCAGTGTCGACTTACCTGAACCGTTATGGCCTAAAACGACCGTTAGCTCATTTGTTGGGATGTTAAGTTGTTCGATGCCGAGGATCTGACGTCCACCTCGCACGATCTCAATATTAGACAGTTGAAACATGGATGGCTCTTAGGAGAAAACTCCCCTCAATAGAGGGGAGTAGAAGTACAATTACCAGCGGTAGTTTGCGTTTAGCATAACAGAGCGAGACTGGCCGTAGTAACACCAGTAATCGCAACCTGAAACAAACTCTTTATCTAGGATGTTGTTCACGTTTAGCTGTGCTTGCCACTGTGAAGTGATGTCGTAAGTGACTGACGCATCCCAAAGAGTGACTGAAGGAACCGTTAGGTTCGAGCTCTTAGGGTTATCTTTTGACTCACCTACGTAGCGCACACCAGTACCGATATTGAGGCCTGGAATCAGGCTGTAGGCGCTGTAGTCTACCCATGCAGAAGCTTGGTGCTCAGGAATAAGTGCGGCTTGTTTTTTACCTTGGCCAAAGCTCTCATCTGTTTTCGCTTTAGTGTAGGTGTAGCTTGCCATCAGTTTTAGATCGTCGGTTAGCTGCGCCGTGCTTTCTAGCTCAACACCTTGAGATGTCACTTCACCTGTTTGTGTCGCAATCCATGTTGATGGGTTTGTGACCAATGCATTCTTTTGCGTGATGTCGAACCATGCAAGGTTGATAAAGCCATCCATAAAGCTTGGCTCATACTTCACACCCACTTCTACTTGCTCGCCTTCCAGCGGTTTGTAAAGTTCATTGGTTGCCGCATCAATAGTGCTGATCACTTCAAACGACTGAGAGTAGTTTGCGTAAGGTGACAGGCCATTGTTTGCAAGGTACATCACACCCGCACTTAGAGAGAGCTGACCATCATCACGAGATTCACTTTGATCAACGGTAGCGCCTTTGCCAGAGTTTTCTGTTTTCACCCAGTCGTAACGAGCACCGATGTTACCAATCCACTGTTCATGCAGTTTCAATTGGTATTGTGAATAGAGACTTGCTTGAGATTTCTCAATCTCACGTTTCACGTTGTTGGCAGGATCAAGAGGGGTGAAGTTACCGTAAACTGGGTTCCACGGATTGATGGTGCCAAATGCGTAGTTGTCCTGCTCGTCGCCATCGGTTTTGTGGAATTGCAGATCCATACCGATAAGCACTGTGTGCTCTGCGTTGTCTGTCATCCAGTTACCGACAGCATTGTTATCGAACGTGATGCTCTGGTTTTTTCCGTCACGGAATACGATGCCTTGCGTTAACTCTTCTTTCGCTGGATCGTTGTTTGAGAACGCGTAAGAGCTGCGCAAGTACAACTCATTCGAACCGTAGTTGAGGTTTTGCGAGAGTGACCACGTGTCATTGATGTCGTGCTCTAGTAAGTAACCTAGAGAAAACTGCGTGCGTTCGTATTTATCGTAGTTTGGCTGACCAAGGTTAGTCGAAGGATCGATTTTGCCAAAGTTAGAACCAATCAGAGTACCTGCTGCCGGGAAGAATGGGTTAGTTGGTACACCGTCATCATGAAGGTAAGTTGCCAAAACGGTCAGCATTGTACGGTCAGAAATGTCGAACTCGACACTTGGCGCTAGGTAGAAACGCTCGTTATTTGTGCCGTCCAGTTCACCATCTTGGCTTGTCATCAAGCCAACCAAACGATAGCGCACAGTGCCTGCGTCGTTTGCTTCGTCAGCAATGTCAAAACCTACGGATTGGTGTTGGTTGTTGCCAACTTCGACTTTTACTTCGCCTTGAGGCGTAAACGTTGGTTTTTTCTGAACAGCATTCACGATACCGCCTGGTGCCGATTCACCAAACAGAATAGCCGATGGACCTTTAACGACTTCTACACTTTCTAGGCCGTAAGGTTCGACCAACCATGTGTAGTAACCATCGCGGAATAGGCGGTTGCCGTTTAGGTAAGTCGCTGCATCAAATCCACGAACTTTGAACCAATCAGTGTCGTTGTCTGCGCCATAAGGCTGAGCGGTTACACCAGACGTGTAGCGTAATGCTTCATCTAGCTTTTTCGGTGCACGAACACGAAGTTCATCTTCAGAAATGATAGATACGCTGCGCGGCGTTTCTGCTGCAGGGGTTTCTACTTTAAGTGCTTGCGCGGTGACCGTTATGGTCTCCATGGCAATCACGTCATCTTGTACGACGTCTTCTTGAGCTTGTGCTGTGAATGCAACCACTGCTGTAGGTGCTAAAGCACAAACCAACGCGTTGCGGATAGCGATGGTCAGTGAGTTATTCTTTTGCATAAATCTATTCCCGATAATTATGATTAACGCTAAGCTTAATTGTAATTATTATCATTTGAGCTTTTGTTTCGGTATTTTACTGACTTTTGTATCAAAAGATAGTAAAACGTTCGCAAATTCATTCGCGGTACCTAAAGTCATTGTTATGTTCAATTGGTTTGAAAAGCTGACCCAACCCTTTCCCCAGATGGAAACCGAAAAGCCACCGAAGACGCTATTTGGCTTTTGTCGTTTTTACACTCGTGGCTTTGAAGCCCCTTTACTCGTTATGGCTGTGTTCAGTGCGCTTATTGCCATTACTGAGGTGACGCTGTTGCGTTATATGGGCGAGCTCGTCGATATTCTCTCTAATCAAGATCGCGCAACATTCTGGCAAGACCAGGGTGATCGCATGCTAATGATGCTGTTCTTAGTGGCGGTTGTGATGCCAGCTCTCGGTTTTGTCCACTCAATGGTGATGCACCAAACGTTATTGGGTAACTACCCGATGTCTATCCGTTGGTTGATTCACCGTTACTTGCTAAAACAAGCGGTTGGATTTTTCCAGCGTGACTTTGCAGGCCGAGTTGCGACCAAAGTGATGCAAAGTGCGTTAGCGGTACGAGAAACGGTCATGAAGCTGGTGGATGTACTGGTTTATATCAGCGTTTATTTTCTTTCGATGCTCTGGATGATGGGCGAAGCCGATGGTTTGCTAATGTTACCTATTGTGATTTGGATAGGAATGTACGCGGTTATCCAGTTCTACTTTATCCCTAAAATGAAACAAGTAGCGACAGAGCAAGCGGATGCTCGTTCTGTAATGACTGGGCGCATTGTCGATTCTTACACCAACATATCTACCGTAAAGCTATTCGCGCACTCGCAACGAGAGTTGGAATACGCAGAAAGCAGCATGAAGCAATTTTTGGTGACGGTTTACCGCCAAATGCGCATGGTGACTTGTTTACTGTTTAGTGTGGATGCCATCAACTATTTGCTGCTGATGTCTATTAGTGCCATTTCGGTTTATCTATGGCTAGATCACGCTGTAACAATTGGTGCTATTGCGATTGCCATCAGTATTGCATTGCGCGTACAAGGTATGTCGAAGTGGATCATGTGGGAAGTTAGCGCACTGTTTGAAAACATCGGTACAGTAGTAGACGGTATTAATACGATTTCAAACGATGTTGAAGTGAAAGACGTACCAAATGCTAAGCCTTTGCAAATCTCTCAAGGTGAGATCTGCTTTGATAACGTTGGTTTTAACTACAGTGATGAGAAGGCAGTATTTGAGAACTTGAATCTGACTATCAAACCGGGCGAAAAAGTCGGCATTGTCGGTCGCTCTGGGGCAGGTAAATCCACGTTGGTCAACTTGTTGCTGCGCTTTTACGACGTAAATAGCGGTAAGATTTGCATTGATGGACAGGACATTTCTCAAGTTGAACAAGAGTCTCTTCGCCAACACATCGGTATGATCACTCAAGACACCTCTTTGCTGCATCGTTCAATTAAAGAGAACATTCTTTACGGTGATCCAGATGCTTCAATGGATGCCGTTATCGCAGCTGCTGAGAAAGCACATGCTAATGATTTCATTCAATCTCTACGAGACGAGCAAGGTAACGTTGGCTATGACGTTGAAGTGGGTGAACGCGGTGTGAAGCTGTCTGGTGGTCAGCGTCAACGTGTGGCGATTGCTCGCGTTCTGCTGAAAAACGCGCCAATTTTGATCATGGATGAAGCAACGTCTGCACTTGATTCAGAAGTAGAATCGGCAATTCAAGAAAACCTTGAACTTCTGATGGAAGGAAAAACAGTGATTGCGATTGCTCACCGTTTATCAACGATTGCCGCGATGGATCGTTTGATTGTAATGGATGACGGAAAAATCATTGAACAAGGATCGCATTACGAGCTGCTGCAATTGGGTGGTGTTTACGCTCAGTTGTGGAAGCATCAAACCGGCGGTTTTTTGTCTGAGCAAGGTGATGCTCAACTGCAAGTCATCTAATATGACGCTACACGAAAGAGGAGCAAATGCTCCTCTTTTTTGTGTCTGTCGTTTATACCGAGTAAGTAGGCGTTAATGGGCAACGTTAACTTGTGATTATTCATTGAGTTAGGCCAACTTAATGATGATTATGTTTATAACTCACTGTCGTTATTGAATTTTTTACGCTTTTTTTACGCGAACTCCGAATGGGCTTTTGCTAAAGTTTTCTACATCGAATTTTGGTTGATGTATTTTATGTTTGTTCAATGGCGAGATAACACCTTTCTCTTTTCTACTACCGTGATTGTTGGTGCGGTTGTGGTCTCATGGCTGTTAGACCAACTGTTTGGCTCTACAGCCGCAGTCCTGCTGATTTTACAGTTAGCAGTCGTGGTAGTGGCGTTTCAATGCAACTCGCGATTCGCTTATGCGGCGGCGGTGATCGAAGCGTTGAGCTTCAACTTCTTTTTCACGACGCCTCGTTACTCTTTGCAGATGTTTCGTCCGGAAGACATTTTTAATTTAGTCGTGTTTATGGTGGTGGCATTTATCACCAGCACCTTTGCGGATCTTTATCGTCGCCAGCAGGGCGAGTTAAAACAAACCAAGCTGCAAAACAGCATCCTGCTATCGGTGTCCCATGACTTACGCACGCCGCTGGCAACCATTATTGGAACATTGACCACACTCAACGAGTACATGCCCAAGCTCAATGACTTAGAGCGTAAAGAATTGCTCGACAGTGCGACTTCAGAAAGCCATCGCTTGCATCAATATATCGAGAACCTCTTACAGGCGACTAAGCTCCAGCACGGCACATTAAAAATTACCAAAAAAGATGAGTTGATTGCAGATATTGTTCGGGATGCGGTTTCTCGTTTGCCAAATTACACCGAGAAAGTGTCCATGAATATGGATGATTCCGTTGATTATTTGTCAGTAAGTCGTTCGCTCATCGAACAAGCGATTTTTAATGTGCTGGATAATGCCATGCGATTTTCACCAGAGAATGAATCTGTTGAGGTTTCTCTTTCTAAGCAGGGTTCGTCGTGCGTGATTGATGTTCGGGACATGGGGATTGGCATCAAAGCTGAAGATGCGGAAAAAATATTCAACCTTTTCTATTCCGGCGCGAACAACAAATCGGCCGATTCAGGCACCGGAATGGGACTCGCGGTTGCCAAAGGCATCATCATCGCACACCAAGGAGAGATTCAATCTATGCCAGTATCAGAAGGGACGCTGATCCGCATTCTACTTCCACTCAATCAAGGAGCAGAGCAGGCGTGAGTTACAAAGTTTTAGTCGTGGACGATGAGCCTCGCATTCATACCTTTATTCGAATTTCGCTGTCTGCTGAAGGGTTTGATTACATTGGCGCGAGTACCATTGCAGAAGCCAAAGCGTGTTTCGAAGCACATTCGCCGCACGTCATTCTGCTAGATTTAGGCTTGCCCGACGGCGATGGGAAGGAGTTTCTCACTACGCTTCGTCAGACGTATAAAACGCCAGTGCTAGTGCTGACGGCTCGCGATCAAGAAGAGGAAAAAATCCGCCTTTTAGAAGCGGGCGCGAATGATTACTTGAGCAAGCCTTTTGGCGTAAAAGAGCTCATCGCGCGCATCAAAGTGCTGGTTCGAGATTTGGTGGATGAGAAATCCATCGCTGATGAGCTGGTGGCTGGCCGAGTCAAAATCATCAAAAGCACCCACCAATTTTGGTTGGATCAGAGGGAAATTCCACTCACCAAGAAAGAATTTTCTTTCATTGAACAGTTGATTCTCAAGCCGGGAAAACTCATTGAGCAAACTCATTTGCTAGCGGTGATTTGGGGAAAAAGTCATGTCGAAGATACTCACTACTTACGCGTGTTAGTGAGTCAACTACGCAAAAAACTGAACGATAGTGCTGACGAACAGCGACTTTTAAAAACCGAGCCGGGGCTGGGTTATCGTTTAGTGCTTGAGACGTCCAAGCACCACTAAATTCCAAATTTAATCAACGTTAATGCCAAGGTTTAGTGCTGGTTATCGGCACTCGAACAGGATTCGTGTTGCCTATTTTTCGTGACGGAAAATCAGCCTAGCCCTTAACGCATTAGCATTTTCTATACATAAAACACAGTTAGGGATTGATATGGCTCACTTTACAGTAATTGGTTTAGGGCGATTTGGCGTTGCCGCTAGCTTAGAACTTATTCATCTTGGACACACCGTAACGGGGGTGGATAGCGACCCGAAAATCGTCGAGAAATACGTCGAAGAGTTAACGCAAGCGGTCATATGTGACGCAACAGACGAAGGCGCACTCAGAGAGTTAGCGCTAGCGAACAGTGATGTGGTGTTGGTGGCGATTGGCGAAGACATGCAAGCCAGTTTGTTGTGTACGTTGGCGCTGAAAAATCTGGGTGTGAAATCCATTTGGGTCAAAGCGAGCACCAAAGCACACCACACCATCGTGTCTAAGCTTGGTGTACAACGCATTATTCATCCGGAAGAGGAGATGGGCGTAAGAGTCGCACAGGCACTCAACTATCCGATGGTGAACAACTATTTGGAAATGGGGCATGGCTTGTATGTGGTGGAAATCCACGTTAAATCCAATCTGCACGATACGCCGCTTTCTAAGTTGATCAGCCGAGGCAGTTACAACATTCAGCCTATCTTGGTGAAGCGCGAAGAAGCCGTCTACACCAATATCAATGATGAGTTTGTGCTTAATGAGTTCGACACGCTGTTGCTTTGTGGTAGTCGCGCTGAGCTGAAATACGTCGCTCCAAGGTTGGTGTAACATGGTTTTGTGGCATCCCTCTATTATCCCCATCGAGCGAAAACCCAAAGCGGGCAAAAAATTGTTGGGCGCACCGCCATTAATACTTAGCCTCAGCTTTGCGTGCTTGATCATGCTCGGCACGGTCTTACTCAAACTGCCGATTGCCACCACAGAGCCCATCACTTGGATTCAAAGCCTGTTTACAGCAACATCGGCCATTACGGTGACGGGATTAGTTGTGGTGGACACGGGCACGGCGTTTACGCCTTTTGGGCAAGTGGTTATTGCTTTCCTGATTCAATGTGGTGGCCTAGGTTTGATGACGTTTGCTATCGTGACCTTGCTGGCTCTGGGCGGAAAAATTGGCTTTTTGGAGCGAGCAGTCGCGAGAGAGGCGTTCAACCAGACTGATTCATCGACACTCATTGCCACTGCTAAATCTGTATTGATGTTCGCTCTGCTCGTTGAACTTATTGGTTTCACTATTTTGAGCGTTTATTGGAGTGAAGAGCTGGGCTGGGAAACCAGTTTGTTCCATGGTTTCTTCTACACCATCAGTGCGTTTAACAATGCAGGTTTTGCGTTGAGTGCCGATAGCTTAATGCCTTACGTGGACGACCCGGTCGTTAACTTCACCATTACCAGTTTGTTCATTATTGGTGGTTTAGGCTTCTCGGTTTGGATTGACTTAAAACGCAATCGCCGTTGGCATCGACTCACCGTTTACAGTCGAATGATGATCTTAGGCACGATGATCATTAACGTGGTGGCACTTATCGCGATTTATCTGATTGAATATGACAACCCCAACACGCTTGGCCCGTTGAGCGAAGCAGGGAAATGGTGGGCATCGTGGTTTCAAGCGGTGACGCCAAGAACGGCAGGGTTCAACACTTTAGCTATCGATCAGTTGGAAGATGCCACAACGGCGATCATTCTGGTGTTGATGTTTATCGGCGGTGGATCATTGAGTACGGCAAGTGGCATTAAAGTTGTGACATTTATGGTATTGGTCTTGGCAACTTACAGCTATTTGCGTCGCGATGAAGCAACCTATGCCTTTCAACGCGAGATTCCCAAAGAGACCATCAGCAAGGCATTGGCGCTGACTCTGATCTCGGTGGGGGTGACTTGGTTTGCCATATTCACGCTGTTACTGACAGAGAAAGCGTCTATGTTAGACATTATGTTCGAAGCGGTCTCGGCACTGGGTACGGTTGGGTTATCGCGAGGCTTAACGGGCAGTTTGTCCGAACCAGGTGAGTTAGTGATCATCTTCATGATGTTTATGGGACGATTAGGGCCTCTTACATTAGCGTACTTCTTAGCCAGTCCAAGAAAGAAAAAAGCGCGTTACGCGAGTACTAAACTGGCAATAGGGTAAATGGGCTAACTCGTACAAAGTGAGCAAAAGGCTAGGCAAAAGAGGAGTAACTGCTCCTCTTTTTGTGCTTGTTGTAGCCACGAAACTGTATACGGCAGTCTCTCTCACAACAATTTATGATTCATCTCTATTTTTTATCATTTATAAATTGTCGTTTTTGAGGTGTTGTCCAGAATGGCATTATCCACGTGCAACATAAGATTGCCGGGAATAAAAATAATTACAATACTGCCTTACTGGAAGATACATGAAAATCAAACCCCTCCCACCTTTAAATAGCCTCGTTGCGTTTGAAGCGTCGGCGCGGCACTTGAGTTTTACGTTAGCCGCTGACGAGCTAAACGTGACCCAAGGTGCTATCAGTCGCCAAATTAGACAATTAGAAGAATACTTAGGCAAGGCTATGTTCACGCGAGCCAATCGAAGCATTAATTTAACGCCTACAGGTCTTCAATATTATCAAGCTGTCAGCCAATCTTTGCTCGATATTGCTCAAATCACGGGTGAAGTGAAGAAGTGGCAGGGCGAACAAAAGATCACGGTTGCGACGACAAATGCAATGGCAGCCTTGTGGTTGTTGCCTAAGGTTGCTCAATTTCAAAATGAACATGATGACATCGATATAAGAATATTGGCCTCAGATAATGTGTTGGACTTACGCCGATTAGATTGCGATATCGCCTTGTTTTATTGTCGCACTCCACCTGCGGAAATGGACGTGACAACGCTATTTTCAGAAGAGGTATTCCCTGTGTGTAGCCCGCTTTATTTAGAGAAAATCGGCCAGCCTAGTGAGCCAGAAGAAATCTTCAATAAAACGTTACTCTATCTGGAAGAGTCTCAAAGAGATTGGGTTAATTGGGAGCAGTGGTTTGCGAGTGTAGGATTGCCAAATATTTCGCCTCGTAATCGCATGAACATCAATAACTATCCAATGCTGTTACAAGCGGCAATTAATGGTCAGGGAATCGCGTTAGCCTGGGGGTCATTAGTGGACGACTATTTACAAAGCGGTGCTTTAGTTAGGCCAGTCGAACACGTGCTTTCAACACCTTCCAATTTCTCTATGCTTGAACCTAAAAATAGAGGTTTAATCCCAGCAAGCGTCAAGCGTTTTAGAGAGTGGCTTTTGCAACAGTTGCCAGATGAGGTGGGTGATCGAGGTTTAGCCTAAATCAATAAGCAGAGAAAATAACAGAGTTTGGTCACGTTAAAAAAGCGGGAGTACCAGTTCCCGCTTTGTTTTAATTGATTGATGAAACGACGCACTAACTTAGTACTGGTCCCTGATTGAGTGTGGAATCACTTTTTTGTGAGGATCTTGAAGCGATAGGCTCGGAAGCCACTGTTTTGCTTTCAACAAGCGGTTCAACAGGACCATCAAGTTTCTCTTGCTCTGGGTGAACATGCTCAGGCAGCATTGCCCATGGCTTAGGTTCGCGTCGAATACTATGAAACAGCGTTAAGCTCATCACCGCGATAAAAATGGCGATAGGGAAACCGGCAATAATGGAGGCCGTTTGCATTGCTTTTAACCCTCCTGCGTATAGAAGTACTCCCGCAATGGCTGCGATCATGATCCCCCACAATACGCGTATAGAGGTAGGAGGCTCACTGTGCCCAGCGGCATCGAGGGTACATAGAACCAAGGTACCCGAGTCTGCGGAGGTAATGAAATAAGTACCGAGTAATAGACACGCAAGCACGCTAAGTAGTTTACCAAACATACCTGTATCTAGATTGTCGAATAGCGTAAACAAAGCGCGTGTCGTATCGGCTTTAGTCGCTTCAAGAATCGGGCCGCCAGAAAAATCCGCAGGTGGTGTTTGTTTGGTTTCTTGTGCCGCAGTGACTTGCTCTTGATGAGCAACACGAGCGTCTTGCTCTACCTTCAACGCTGCACCACCAAATACTGAAATCCATAAGAATGTGATCAGCGTGGGTACGATGAGAGCACCGCCGATAAACTCACGTATTGTGCGTCCTTTAGAGATACGAGCTACAAACATGCCAACGAAAGGCGCCCAAGTCATCCACCAAGGCCAGTAATAAGCCGTCCACCAGTTTTGCCAGCCAGAGTCATTCTGTGCATCGCTCCATAAGCTCATACCGACAATGTTTTGTGCATAAAGCCCCGTGCTTTCAAGTAGCGTATTTAAGATATAGCGAGTTGGGCCAATATAAAGTACGACCAGCACGAGTGCGAGTGAAAGCAGCATGTTCCATTCTGATAAACGGCGAATACCTTTCCCTACACCAGATAGCACCGACGCAACCGCACAAGTACAAAGGGAAACGATAATAAAGAGTTGAATCCCCAAACTAATGTCTAGACCAAAGGCTTGATTCAAACCAGAGTTTATTTGGATAACTCCCATCCCTAAGGTTTGAGAGATACCGAAAGCAGTCACCGCGACTGTTAGGATATCAACCGTGTGTCCGATAGGCCCATAAATACGATCGCCAATCAAAGGGTACAAGATAGAGCGTAGGGTAAAAGGCAGATCTTTACGGTAGGAAAAGTAAGCTAATGCGAGTGCCACAATGATAAAGACAGACCAAGGATGTAGACCCCAGTGAAAGAATGTCAGTTTCATTGATGTTGTTGCGGCTTCATTGGTCAGGCCTTGAGTAAATGGGTTGTCAGCGTAATGCCACATCGGTTCTGCGACCGACCAGAAAATTAAGCCTATCCCCATGCCTCCGGAAAAAAGCATGGATACCCAAGACAAATAACTAAACTCTGGTTTTTCGTCATCTTTACTCAAACGAATATGCCCATATCGACTAACCATAAGGTAAAGAAGAAAACCGACAACGAGTGAAACAAGTCCGATGTAAAACCACTTCATATTCTGTAGCAAAATGCCGGAAATCGTTTCGAAGTATTGGCCCGCTTGATTGGCGAGAATGGCGCAGAAAAGTACAAAACCGATAACGACGATCTTTGATGCGATTGTCACAGTCGGATTGAGTCCTTTCAATATCCCAGATGTTGCTCTCATAGGCATCCCTCACAGTGCGTTTGTTTTAGTGTTATTGTTTGTTGCGTTATTGTTAATTTTTGAAAGAGAGTAGAGAGAGGGCTTTTGTGTTTCAACTGATTAATACTCATCGGTTAATGAGTATTAATCATGACAAGAAGATCATTGTTAATTAAAAGGTTATTTTTTTGTTCGAGATCAATGCATGAATGACAAAAACTCATCCAAGCCCGGCGAAAAAGTCGTTTGTTTGTTGCCGGGTTGTTAATCAAAATCATCTCCACTAACACAACACGATGTTGTACGCACTGGATGCAACTCGACTCTCGGAGATAAGAATATGAGTAATGTCAACCAAACCATTATTCCTGTTGAACTTGTTGATAATGTACTGAACCCAATCAGTGAAGCAACAGGAATGCCGAATCAGGCCTACACTAGCGAAGAGTATTTTACCTTTGAGCGTGATCAGGTGTTTGGTAACACTTGGGTATGCATTGGTTTTGCATCAGACCTGCTTAAAAATGGTTATGTGATGCCACTTGATTTCATGAATCTTCCACTACTCATGATGAGAAATCGTCAAGGTGAAGTCCAAGTCTTCCACAACGTGTGTAGCCACCGAGGTATGAAGCTGGTGCATGAAGCAGGCGAAGTTCAAGGCATGATTCGCTGTCCTTACCATTCATGGACGTACGATCTTGATGGCAATCTAAAAGGCACACCACACATTGGTGGTATCGCAAAACACAAAGATGACCGATTTAAGTGTGAAAAACATGGCCTTAAGCCACTTCGTTCAGCCGTTTGGATGGACATGGTATTCGTCAACTTATCGGGTAATGCAGAAAGCTTTGAAGAGCATATCGCGCCGCTAGAGCAACGTTGGCAGCAGTTCTTAGGTGAAGAAGGATTAGGGCTTCTTCGCCGCGTGAACATGGGTGGCAACTTAGAGATAGAAGTGAAAAGTAACTGGAAGCTTGCCGTAGAAAACTACTGTGAAGCTTACCACTTACCTTGGGTGCATCCGAGTTTGAACAGTTATTCTCGCCTAGAGGATCACTACAACATCATGTTTGCAGAGCGTTTTTCTGGCCAAGGTAGTCTCGCATACAACCTCTCTGATACTGCAGGTACACACTTACCTAAATTTCCAAACTGGCCAGAAGATAAACTGCGTCATGCAGAATATGTTGCACTCTTTCCAAACGTGTTGCTTGGTATTCAAGCCGATCATGCCTTTGCAATGATGATTGAACCAATCACTGCGAATAAGAGTGTTGAGCACCTACGTGTTTTCTATGTGGGTGATGAAGCAACGAAAGATGAGTTCGCTGCGTGCCGTACTGCTACCGTTGAGTCATGGCGAGTCGTATTCGGCGAAGATATTGGAGCGGTCGAGGGCATGCAGGAAGGTCGTTACTCACCTGGCTTTGGTGGTGGTGTGTTCTCACCAGAAATGGATGTTCCGACGCATTTCTTCCAAACCTGGTTGGCAAAGCAAGTGAAAGCGGCACTGGAGCAGTAATATGATGCATTACCTTAATTATATTGATGGTGAGTGGTGCGATTCAGAGCAAGCGCTGACCGTCATTAACCCTGGCACAGCCGAAGCGTATGCGACGATTGCAGAAGCCACTATCACCGATGCAGATCGCGCAATGGCAGCGGCACGTCGAGTGGTCAAGCAAGGTCTTCTTTCGGACGTTCGTCCAGCCGTCAGAACCGAGTGGATGTTAAAAGCCTCCGCGGCTATTCGTGAAATGGTTGATGAAGGTGGGTTAGTTGCCTGCCGTGAAAATGGGAAATCTTTGCAAGATGCCAAAGATGAGTTTTTAGAATCGGCACGTTACTTCGAATACTACGCTGGCATGGCCGACAAGCTGGAAGGCACGTCAATTCCGTTGGGTAAAGATTATGTCGATTTCACCCAATATGTGCCGTTTGGTGTGTCAGTGCAGATTGTGCCGTGGAATTTCCCAGTTTCTATTTGTGCACGCTCATTAGCTCCTGCATTAGCTGCTGGTAACGCAGTGGTGATCAAATCGCCAGAGATTTCCCCACTCGCTATGACGTTGTTGATTAAAGCGATTGAAAAAGCGGGCTTCCCAAAAGGCACGATTAACTTGCTATGTGGCAAAGGCTCCGTAGTTGGCAGCCACTTGGTGCAGCATCAAGACGTTGATCAAATTGTCTTTACAGGTTCTGTGCCGACCGGCCAACGCATCCTGCAAGATTCAGCGCAACGCGCCACACCATCTGTGATGGAGCTGGGTGGTAAATCGGCTGCTATCGCACTGAAAGATGTGAGTCTCGAAACACTTTTGAAAAGTGTCCAGGTCGGTATTTTCTTTAACGCTGGTCAAGTGTGCTCGGCAATGTCTCGTTTGCTGATTCAAAAAGAGCGTTATGAAGAAGTAAAAGCGGCGGTAGTGGAAATGGCAAAAAGCCTAACTATTGGCCAAGGCGAGAGCCAACCAGATATCACGCCACTGGTTTCCGCTGATCAGCAAGCACGCGTGCTTGAAATGATAGAACAAGCAAAAGCCGACGGCGCGAACATCCTAACGGGTGGATACGCCCCTGATTTGTCGGGTTACTTTGTGGCACCGACGGTGATTGAAGCCTCACCAGATATGCGTATTGCTCAAGAAGAAGTGTTTGGTCCTGTACTGGTGATTACACCGTTCGAAACCGAGCAAGAAGCTGTCGCGATCGCCAATGGAACAGACTTTGGCCTTGTCGCAGGCGTATTTGGTGAGAACTTAAATCAGACGTTACGCGTTGCGCAGCAACTTCGTGGTGGGCAAGTGTTCATCAACGAATGGTTCGCTGGTGGCATTGAAACACCATTTGGTGGTGTAGGGTTATCTGGCTTCGGCCGAGAGAAAGGACAAGAAGCGATATATAGCTATGTCCAGACACGCAATATTGCCATTCGTTTGCAGCAAGACAGCAACGTATAGCCACCGTGTAACTGTATTTTCATCACCTCGTACCGGCTTGGACTTCAGACCACAAGCTAGGGCGAGGTTGATGGAATCACAACAAATCTGACAACGGTTTGTAAACACGGAAATTCTGAACAAGGTAGTTGGAGTATAAGTGATGAGAAAGTGGCTCTGTATTATTTGCGGCTTAATCTATGATGAAGCACAAGGTTGGCCATCCGATGGCATTGCACCAGGAACAGCATGGGAAGATGTACCGGATGACTGGTTATGTCCTGACTGTTTAGTGGGTAAGGCCGATTTTGAAATGATCGAAATTACCGACGATGCGCCACTAGAAGAGGTTGCAGCGGTGTCTTCGGTGTCGGTAGAAGCGTCTGTTCAGCCAAATACTGCTCAGCCTCTTCCATCTGAAGTTACTCAACCTGTATTCTCAAATGACCCTATCGTTATCATCGGTAGTGGCTACAGTGGTTACCAGTTGGCGGCGGCACTTAGAGCGCAATCTGAGACGGTTCCGATCACTGTCTTTACCGCTGATGATGGCGCTCTGTACAGCAAACCAGCTTTGTCTAATGCACTGGTCATGAATAAAGACGGCGACGCGCTACAAAGTGAGAGCGCGTTGGAGTGGGAAAGCCGTCTCAATATCCGAGTTTACCCGCATACCCGTGTTGAACAGATCGATCGTGCCAATTCAACGTTACATACCTCCATCGGTAAATACGCCTACAGCCGCTTGGTACTGGCAACAGGTGCATCACCGATTGAAATCCCAATTGAGGGCGATCGCTCTTGGGTTATGAGTGTGAACGACTTAGTTGATTACCGCCGTTTCAGAGCGGAGCTGCAAGACAAAAAGCGCATCGCGATCCTAGGTGATGGCTTAATTGGCTGTGAGTTCGCAAATGATCTGATCGAAAGCGGTTATGAAGTAACAGTTATCGGGTTGGGTCAATGGCCAATGGAGCGTTTGATCCCGCAACAGTTGGGTGAATCATTACAAAGCGCACTTGCCGATCGAGGCGTGCAATGGGCTCTACAAGACAGTATCACCAGAATCGAACCAAGGTCGGAATCTAGTGCGGTTTTACATCTAAACAGTGGCAAGCAGATTGAAGCAGACCTAGTGCTAAGCGCGGTTGGACTCAAACCAAATGTTTCTCTGGCTGAGCGCGCGGGGCTCGAAGTGGGCCGCGGCATTAAAGTGAATCAATTCGGCCAGACGAGTGATGAGAGTATTTACTCGCTAGGCGACTGTGTTGAAACGGAGCAAGGTTGGCAGCCGTATATTGCGCCGATTAATCAAATGATTCCTTCCGTAGCGAAAAGCTTGCTAGGTGATATTACGCCTACCTCTTTAACACCAACTCCAGTGATTGTAAAAACGCCGATTCTTCCACTCACGATTTTCCCGGTAGCCGCTGAAGAACAGGGACAATGGTACATCGAGAACCAAGCAGATGAATTGACCGCTGCGTTTTATTCACCAGAAGGAGCAATGCTCGGTTTTGCGTTGCTAGGAAGAAAAGTACAGTCATTACGCGGCCCTTGGCTAGATCAATTGTCATTGAAACTGTCAGCAGCGTAGCGGAGAAAAAAGATGATTCATTTACCCAATGATGACGTGACGTGTGGTTGGTATCATGCGTTGCCAAGTATTCCAGAAAAATCGGCGTTAAAAGGTAAACAAAGTGCTGACTATGCCGTGTTAGGTGCCGGTTTCGCAGGCCTAGCTATGGCAAGACGTTTAGCTGAACTTATGCCTAATGCACGAATTATACTGATTGATGCGCAACGTATCGGCCAAGGGGCTTCAGGAAGAAATTCGGGCTTTGTTATCGATTTGCCTCATAAGTTTTCACTTGAGCATCCCGACCCTGAGCACAAGCAAAAGTTATTATCACTCAACCGTTCTGCGATTGCTCAGCTAAACACTTTAGTGTCGAAGCACAGTATTTCTTGTCAGTGGTCAGCAAAGGGCAAATATCAAGGAGCCGTAGGGGCGCGCGGTGAAGCATATCTCGATCACTTTGAGCACCTAATGAAAGACCTTGGCGAACCATACTTCCATGTTAATGGCAGTGAGCTTGCGAAAGTCTTAGGGACAAATTACTACAGCCGCGCAATTTACACGCCAGGTGGTTATTTAATGCAACCTGCTGCTCTGGTGCGTGGGCTAGGGGAAAGCCTTCCAGAGAATGTCGAGGTGTTAGAAAACTCGCCAATCCGCAAGCTCAGTAAAGAAAACGGTTGCTGGGTATTACATGGAGATAGTGGCTCTGTTGAAACCCCTGAACTGCTGCTTGGGACCAGCATTTTTACTCGGGAGTTTGGTTATCTTAAAAACAGACTACTTCCAGTGATGACGTTTGCAAGCTGGACGCGTCCATTAACCGACGCAGAAATGCAACGATACGGAGGTGAGCTGAATTGGGGGTTAACTCCAGCTGATCATGCGGGAACGACGTTACGTATGACCGCCGATCGACGTATTTTGATCCGCAATACTTACAAACACGTGCCGAAATATGGCTCAAGCATGAACGATAAAGTCAGAGAACAAATTCGCGACGATCATCGTCAGGTCTTTCTGGCGCGTTATCCCGAGCTGGCCGACGTACCATTTACTCACACATGGGGTGGGGTGTATGCCATCTCTCGTAACTTTACTAACTTTTTCGGTCAATTAGATGAAGGTGTTTATGCCAGCGCTTGTGACAATGGTGTTGGTGCTGCGTGGGGAACCATTTCTGGAACACTGTTAGCTGACTATGTCGTTGGTGCGACATCTAAATCATTGGATGACATACAGCAAGTGACAGGAATGCCTTGTTTGAATCCGCCAGAGCCTTTTTTAGGTTTGGGAGTAAAAACGCGTATCCAATTAGCAAAATGGCAAAGCCGGAGTGAATTATGAAGCAAGTCAAACTTGTTGATAGTAAAAGTCTAGATTTCAATGTTCGTGGTGATACGCCGGGAATGGCGTATGTTGCCAGGGCGTTAAGCCCAGAAATTTCACCAAACATTGGTGTAGGCTTTGCTAAATGGGAAGGCGCTAAAGTGGCTTGGACAGTGCTTTATGATGAAGTTGTTTTTGTGATTGAAGGCTGTTTTGAGCTGACCGCAAATGGTGAGACACATTTTGTGCACCCAGGTCAGATGCTTTGGATACCGGAAGGAACTGAATTGGTTTATGGTGGGCATGCTCTGTTCGGCTATGTGGTTCATCCAGGAAACTGGAAAGAGTTACATGGTATTGAATGACTTTTATCATTTAGTAGTGTCTCGGAAAGGCAAAACAAAAATCCGATTTTTACCCATGAGTTTTCGTAAAAGAACTTAATCTCAATGGAGCAAGGGTTTCTTACTTGCTATGTTTCTTGGTCACGTTTCCAGACGTGTTAGACCTTTCTCAATTGCTATTTTATCTATCAAAAAGGGAAGCCTTGGCTTCCCTATAATGAGTCTTCTTTTGGCTTGGCTAAATCTTTTATTTTAGCTCAAATTTACCCTGCATGATTGCCCAGTGACCCGGGAATGAACAGAAGAATGAATAGTCACCGCCGGCTTTCATTTTCTCAGTACTGAACGTAATGCTGGTGCTTTCACCGCCACCAATTACTTTTGTGTGAGCGTAGACGCGATCATCATTTGGTTTTACGTAGTTATTTTCTGCTCCAGCTGCCATGCCATCAGTACCGACTGCTTGTAGGTTGGCTGTGTCAGAGATGACCACGTTGTGACCCATCGATTGCGCTGGCATCTTACCTGTGTGATTCAGCGTCAGTTTTACCTCTTTACAAGTGGCTGGTACGCTCAATGTTTTAGTAGAAAACTGCATCATATCGTTAGCATCTAATGACACTTCACACTCGGCACTGGCTTGGGCACCAAAGCTCATTCCGACTAATGCGAAGGTTGTTGCTAATAAACGTAAAGACATATAACACTCTCCATTTTGTATTTTAGGCTGACTTGGATTGATCTTATCCAATAGTTCTCATTATCAGCCAATTTTCACTCCAAAAACGTGCTTCAATCGGTATATTGACGTTTTGTTGCAAGCTTGTACTGGTCAGTTCCGCTATTTGATCACTCAAATACCTTATTTCATGCGATTGCGTGAGTTAAATCAAAAGTCGTGATTAGCCAGAGTTAAGGTGAAATTAATCTCGCTAAACGGGTGGAAGAATCGTTTGGTTTTAAGGTATTGGAGAGGTTTCGAGAAAGAAGCTCAGCTAAATTGCTGAGCTTCTAGAGAACAGATGACAAGTAAACCTAGCGAGTTTGTTTTAACGTGTGCAACACATCATGCAGTGAAGGTGCGACAGTATGGCCTAATTGCTTTATTTCGTCACAAGGCTCAACCAGATCAGGAATTTGATAAGTGATCATGTTCGCTGCTACCGCAGCACGTACGCCATTATTTGAATCTTCAAAGGCGAGACATTTGGTTGGATCTACGCTTAGACGACTTGCTGCAAGCAGGTAGATCTCTGGATCAGGTTTGCCGTGTGACACTTCACAGCCTGTCGTTAAGTTGTCGAAATACTTGCTTAGGCCCGCTAACTCCAACTTCTTCTGTGCCACTTCTTTTGCTGTAGAAGTGGCGACTGCAATTGGCAACCCTTGGCCTTTCAACCACTCAAGCAGCTCAATCACCCCTTCTTTTACCGGTATAGCTTGGTGCTTAACCACAGCGTCGTAACGGTCGCGCCACTCTTGGTGTAAGCGGTCAAGATCATCCCCATAAGCTTTACGAAAAATCACTTCAATGCCCGCTGCATTGCGACCAATGATTGAAAGGTAAACATCTTTATAGAAGGGTAGGTTCTGGGCTTCACATGCTTCTTGGAAAATATGCATACAGACGCGCTCAGTATCAAGGAGCAAACCATCCATATCAAAAATAGCAGCTTGGTAGTTCATTACATTAAGACTTTTTGGTTGGGATGGAGCATTTTGACACAAGCAGATCGGTTTTTCTTCTAAAAATTAGAACTTGATTTTGATCCTATGAGTTCACATTGCCTCTGAACACACTATACACAGAGTCTATAAATTAGGTGTGAAATATAATGTTTTTAAAATTATAAAATTCAGTTAAATAGATAAAACTCTATCTTAATATAAGCTAGAGTTTTATTAATATTCTATTGTTATTTTAACTATTGGATGATTTATTAATAGTTAAAATTAATAATAAAATAATACCAAATCACGATTGTTTACGACTGCATGAGTGTACCAGCTCTTGACTTCAGATATTTGTTGCTCTGATAAGCCTCCGAAGTCAACGTTATCTTGGTGAATATCTTGATTTTTTATCATAAAAACAACAGGGAAATCGTCAGGGAATGGGAATTTTATAGGATAATCGGTATTAGTGAATGGAATATCGCAGAAATCGTTTACATCGCAAGGATACCAAGAGTTATTGGATAAGTAATAACCAGTTATCTTACATATAGCTTCAAGCAAGTAAGCATAGGCGTAACCCAAGTGACTGTATTTTATCTCTTCAGACAACATTTGCATAAGAAGCTCTTCAGCTCGGATGCTTTCGCCACTACTTTCCAGCATTTCATTAATTACTTTAAAGGAGTCTTGACACCTTTCCATGATGGCTTTTTCTAGCTCTGGATTACGCTCATTCTTTAGTACGTTAAAAACCTTTTCAGTATCTAATGAATATACTGTCGCCCCATATCCCATATTTTTATTCTCCTCACTTTTATACAGTTAAATTCATTTAAGTGTTTTTATCGAAGGGATTATATTTTGATGTTTTTTGAAGGTAAAGTGTATACATAGAGGTTGTATTTATTATGATGAACTTTGAAAGTTTAGATTCTTAAAATAAATACTATATATTTAATTTTATTAGATCTGGCTCATAAAAATACCTTAACTATTATTGTGTTTATTGTTAAGGGTTATTAAATCTGTGAGGTGGTTCAAGACAATAAAATTTAGAAGAAAATACCGTCAAACTTAGGTGGCTATTCTATCTGAGCACTCAGCTCACTACTTATAGTGGGCTGAGTGAGCGGTTGGGCATCGGCTCTTTATTTGGCGATGAATATGCCATATTAGGTGATATTCGTTAGTGTCTATTTTATCGCCAGCCGTTTTGCTAATCGGTGCAAATTGCCGTTATCTAATTCAAGCTGACGTGCCGTTGCTGCCCAGTTGCCTTGGTTTTTTTCCAGAGCTCGAACAATCATCGCTTTTTGGAAGGCGTCTGTGGCAGGCTTTAATCCGCCTTCTGGTAGCTCAAGCCGAGATTTTTGTTCCGTTTTTTCAACGTTCTTGATGTTCTGATTCGGCGTTCGAATATCAAAATCTTGCTCAACTAACTCAATGTCCATGGCGTGAGTACGCGCCTTTGCCAAAACACCAGCACGTTTAATGACATGTTCAAGCTCTCGCACGTTGCCTGGCCATGAATAGTCTTTGAGTGCCTGCACCAAAGTGGGAGACAAACGAATGCTGTTCAATCCCAATTTGCTTCTTAAGCGTTCGGCGAAAAAGCCCGCTAACAACACCACATCGTCTTCACGTTCACGAAGAGGTGGAACATGAAGCGGGAAGACGCTTAGGCGGTGATATAAGTCGGCTCGGAAGCGACCAGCAGTCACTTCTTCATGCAATATACGGTTAGTTGCGGCGACAATGCGTGTGTTGACTCGAATATGGCGGTCATCACCCACACGTTGAATGTCTCCATATTGTAGAGCTCGAAGTAACTTGGCTTGCAGCTCTAACGACAGTTCGCCGACTTCATCCAAAAACAGTGTGCCGCCATCGGCTTGTTCGAACTTACCTTTACGATTGCTGATCGCGCCCGTAAATGCGCCTTTGATATGTCCGAACAACTCGCTTTCCGCGACTGATTCGGGCAGCGCCGCACAGTTGAGGTAAACCAAGGTATTGTTAGAGCGGCTAGAGCGATGGTGAATAGCGCTGGCAACCAACTCTTTACCTACGCCCGTTTCTCCCATCACTAGCACAGACAATTCCGTATCGGCGACTGCATCAATCTGCTCTTGAAGATTCTTCATCCCCTTAGAGTTGCCAATGATTTCATTACTTAAGGTGCGTTTCTCGGCGTAAGAGTCGCGTGGCAGGCTCGCTTGTGTCTCGAGCTGTTCTAGTAGGAGTGCAGTGTGCAAGCCACCTGCTGCCAATGCGCTGACAAAACGTAACTCTTGGTTGCGTAGCCCATCAAATTGGTTGGGATCGAAGGCGTCAATCGTAATGGCACCAATCAGTTGATCGTCGATCAGTAGAGGTAAACCAATGCAGGAATGGACATGCAGTTTGTCATCGTGGTTTGGAATCAAGCCGTCGTATGGATCAGGTAAGTCGCTGTCAGAGGGAAAGCGCACGATGTCGCCTGCTCGGGCAATGGCTTCTAATCTTGGGTGCTGCTCAATGGAGAAACGGCGTCCAAGCACTTCTTTCGCCAATCCATTGATTGCTAAAGGTTTAAAGTGCTGGTCTTCATACAAAAGAAGGGCAGAAGAGTCACACTTCAATACATCTCGAATCGTGGTTAACAACGTATCGAAGCGAGCCTGTTGAGTGAGCGCCGAGTTAAGGTCTTGCGTGATGTGTAGCCATTGCGCGATTAAAGAAGTCATAGCCAATACCGATTGTGTCAATATGACTATTGTAGTGTCTTAATGACAATTTTCAACTGTGTCTAAATGACACTTGTCAAAGTTGGATTTTAATTAAGATATTGAAATGTATAGTAATTAAAAGTTGGCACGCCCAGTGCAATACAAGAAGAAATTATTTTTGTTTATCCCGTCATTCAAGGTAGTAATTATGACAATTCACGTAAAAAACAACATCCACTGGGTAGGTCAACGCGATTGGGAAGTTCAAGACTTCCACGGTACAGAATACAAAATGACAAAAGGTACCAGCTACAACAGTTATCTAATTCGTGAAGAGAAAACCGTATTGATTGATACGGTCGATCATCGATTCAGTCAACAATTCATCCAAAATTTAGAGATGGAAATCGACCTTAAGTCTATCGACTTTATCGTGGTAAACCATGCAGAGGAAGATCACTCAGGCGCATTGTCGGCATTAATGGAGAAGATTCCGAACACGCCAATTTACTGTACAGAAGCGGCGATTGATTCGATTGTGGGTCATCACCACCATCCTGAGTGGAACTTCAAAACCGTAAAAACGGGCGACAGCATCGATATTGGTAACGGTAAGCAATTGGTCTTCGTGGAAGCGCCGATGCTGCATTGGCCAGACAGCATGATGACTTACCTAACTGGCGATGCAGTGTTATTCAGCAATGACGCATTTGGTCAGCACTACTGCGATGAACGCCTGTTCAATGATGAGGTGGATCAAAATGAGTTGATGGAACAGTGTTTGCGTTACTACTCAAACATCCTAACGCCATTCAGCAGCTTGGTAACCGCTAAAATCAAAGAAGTGCTGAGTTTCAATTTGCCTGTCGACATGATCGCAACGTCACACGGTATTGTATGGCGCGATAATCCGGTTCAAATCATCGAGCAATACTTGGCGTGGGCAGACAATTATCAAGAAGATCGCATTACGATTTTCTACGATTCTATGTCAAATAACACCCGAATGATGGCAGATGCAATCGCGCAAGGCATTCACGATGTCGATCCTAGTGTGGCGGTCAAAGTCTTTAATGTCTCTAAGCACGATAAGAATGAAATTCTCGCCAACGTATTCCGCTCAAAAGGCATCTTGGTTGGTTCGTCTACCATGAACAACGTCATGATGCCGAAGATCGCAGGCATGCTAGAAGAAATTACCGGTCTGCGCTTTAAGGCGAAGAAAGCCGCTGCATTCGGTAGCTACGGGTGGAATGGTGGCGCGGTGGATCGTATCCATGCTCGATTGACCGACGCAGGTTTTGAAACCGCAGTGAGCTTGAAAACCAAATGGCGACCAGATGGTAAAGCGATGCGTGAATGTCGCGAACATGGTCAAAACATCGCGAAATTGTGGGCAAAGCATGATCTGACAAGTCCTGTTCTTGCTCCGGCGATTGCTGCGTCTGCGCCACAAGTTCAATCACAACCCGCTGCGCCAGCGACAACACAGGCGGTAGTAGATGCTGCTCCTAGCAACCCTAGTACTGAGGCGCATCCTGCAGATTGTCAATGCATGGTTTGTACGGTTTGTAATTGGGTATACGACCCAGCTAAAGGCGAGCCTAATCAAGGCGTTGAACCGGGCACGGCATGGTCTGAAGTGCCAGATTACTTCTTGTGCCCAGAATGCCATTTGGGTAAAGACGTCTTTGTCGAATACAACGGGTAAGGGGGCGAATATGCAAGCACCTATTGTGATTATTGGTAGCGGCTTTGCGGCTTACCAATTGGTGAAAACAGTGCGTCGAATGGACGCACATATTCCGCTGCAAGTGTTTACTGCTGATGATGGCGCGGAATACAACAAGCCCGATTTGAGTCATGTATTCAGCAACAAGCAAACCGCCCGAGACTTGGTAGTTAAAAGTGGTGAGGCGTTTGCACAGGAACACAACATCGAACTGTTCGCCCATACCAAGGTTGAGCATGTCGACGTGCAAGCTCAGCAAGTGGTCGCCAAAGGCCAAACCTATCCTTATTCCAAACTGGTGTTTGCGACAGGCGCGAAAGCCTTTGTGCCACCAATATCTGGCGATGCAGCACCTGAGGTGATAACGCTAAACTCGCTACAAGAATATCAATTAGCGGAAGAGCAAATTAGCCGTGCGAAACGAATTCTAGTAATGGGTGGTGGTTTGATCGGCGTCGAGATCGCCATGGATCTCGCAACCAGTGGTAAAGCCGGTACGGTGGTTGAGCCAAATCCCCGTTTGCTCGCTAACTTGATTCCTGAATTTGTTGCATTACCGCTGGAGAATCAACTTAAGCAGCAAGGTATTCAACTTGCTTTGGAGACTGGAGTTGTCGCGATCAATCACTCGGAAGATTCGCTGGTGGCAAGCTTGAGCAAAGGTAAGGAAATCGAAGCCGATGTAGTGATTTCAGCGGCGGGTTTACGTGCAAACACTTGGTTAGCGAAGGCTTGTGGGGTGAGTGTCAATAAAGGCATCGAGGTAGATGCCCGATTACAGACATCAGCAGCCAATGTATTTGCATTAGGCGATTGTGCTGAGATCCAAGGTCGAATGATGCCGTACCTCCAACCGATCGTGCTAAGTGCCAATGCTTTGGGCAAACAACTACTGGGGCAAGAAGCAGAGTTGAAACTACCGCCTATGATGGTAAAGGTCAAAACGCCGAGCTACCCAATTCAATTGGCAGGCGATTTTAGCTCGGTGACGAACTGGAGCGTGCAGATTTCTCAAACTGGCATTGCCGCGAAAGCAGAAGATGAAAATAGCCGACTCATGGGCTTCGTCGTGACGGGAGAACAAGTTACGCAAGCATTTCCACTACTCCGAGAGTTGTCTCAAGCCGCTCAGGCTTAACCGATTTTAACGAAAAAAATTGTAATTAGAGAGGGTATCATTATGTCGCATCTAAGAATTCCTAAAGACTGGACTGTTCAACGTTCAACGCCTTTCTTCACTAAAGACAGTGTGCCACCAGCGCTACTGACTCATCATAATACCGCTGAGGGAGTGTTTGGACAGCTGTGCGTCATGGAAGGGCAAGTGACTTACTACGGCTTTGCTGATGAAAATGCCACAGAAGCAGAAGTAGTGGTGGTGATTAATGCAGGCCAGTTTGCTACAAGCCCACCGCAGTACTGGCACCGTATTGAGATGAGCGATGATGCTCAGTTCAACATCAATTTCTGGTCGAACAAAGATAAGAGTGGGCAAGCGATGTTCCACGCTAAGCAGTAGTAAACCTTTTTAAGTGCTTTGACTGTTATGCTAATCGTCAAGTAAAGGGGTGTAGAAGGCGCAATAAACGAACTGAAATACTGGATCATTGAGACCGTGGAAAGAGAAATCACGAGTAATGATTTCAATTCTTTAGTAGCATGTTACGAAACATTTCAGTCAGGTGAACTAAGGGAAGCGTGCAATGGAAAAACAACGAGTAGCATTTATTGGTCTGGGTGTGATGGGATACCCAATGGCTGGTTACCTAAGTAAAGCGGGCTTTGAAACCAAAGTATACAACCGCACAAAAGCGAAAGCCGACAAATGGGCTGAAGAATACCAAGGCGTGGCTTGTGAAACACCACGTGAAGCGGCAGAAGGCTGTGACATTGTTTTTACCTGTGTGGGTAATGATGATGACGTTCGTAGCGTTGTTTACGGTGAAGAAGGCATTCTGGTTGGCTTGAAAGCGGATGCAGTGTTAGTGGACCACACAACGACTTCTGCAGACCTAGCGGTTGAGTTGGCTGAAGCGTGTGTTAAGTATGGTAATCACTTCATTGATGCGCCAGTTTCTGGTGGTCAAGCGGGCGCAGAAAATGGTGTTCTAACCATCATGTGTGGTGGTGAACAAAGCATTTTTGACCGTGTGTCTCCGGCGATGGATGTGTACGCGAAGCAGATGACGCTACTGGGTGAAAACGGTCAGGGTCAACGCTGTAAGATGGTAAACCAAATCTGTATTGGTGGCGTTTTACAAGGCCTGAGTGAAGCTTTGCTGCTGGCACAAAAATCAGGCTTGGACATTGCTCAAGTTGTAGAAACACTTAAGCATGGCGCTGCAGGTTCTTGGCAGATGGAAAACCGCGCAAATACGATGGCTGAAGACAAGTTCGATTTTGGCTTCGCTATTGATTGGATGCGCAAAGACTTAGGTTTCTGTCTGCAAGAAGCTGAGCGAGTGGGTCTAGAACTTCCACTGACTAAGAAAGTGGATGAGCAATACGCAGACCTTCAACGTGATGGTTTAGGTCGCATGGATACATCAGTACTGATCAAAGCGGTAGCTAAAAATCAGTAGTTGATGAATCAGTAATAGATAAACAGTTCTTTGGTATCAAAGAGCTTAAAGAAATCTAAGTTAATCATAATGAATCACCTTGAGCATGTTTTGTGACTTGTGATTAAGGATTAGTGATTTGAAATCAGGAGGTACTGTAGAGTACCTCCTTTTTTTCGTCTTTAAATCACACAGTGTAATGATTGCAGCGTTCGCTTACTTGTTTAAGCCTAGTGCAATTTCAAGACCTTTGCCGTACGCTTCGTCCGCTTGGTATGCGTGTTGAACGTGGCGCTGTTGGATGAACTCTGGCACACCGTCCATTGCGCGAGCTGTGTTATCGAACAGAGTTTGACGTTGCTCTTCGCTCATCAGACGGAATAGGTCACCCGCTTGGCTGAAGTAGTCTTCGTCTACACGATGATCGTAGTGATCAGCGTTGCCATTGATGCGTAGAGGTGGCTCAGAGTAATCTGGTTGCTCTGCCCATTCTTGTTTGTAGTTTGGCTCGTAACCCAGTGTTGAACCAAAGTTGCCATCAACGCGCATTGCGCCATCGCGGTGGTAGCTGTGAACAGGGCAACGAGGTGCGTTCACTGGGATTTGATGGTGGTTCACACCTAGACGGTAACGCTGAGCATCGCCGTAAGCGAACAGACGACCTTGTAGCATCTTATCTGGAGAGAAGCCTATACCAGGTACTACTGCAGCTGGGTTGAACGCTGATTGCTCAACTTCTGCGTAGAAGTTTTCTGGGTTACGGTTCAGTTCAAACTCACCAACTGGGATCAGTGGGTAGTCTTTTTGAGACCATACACGTGTTAGGTCGAATGGGTTGAAGTTGACTTCATCCGCTTCTAGCTCAGGCATGATCTGTACGTACATCTTCCATTTAGGGAAGTCTTGACGCTCAATCGCTTCGTAAAGGTCACGGTGATGGCTTTCGCGGTCTTTACCTACGATCGCTTCTGCTTCTTGGTCAGTTAGGTTTTTGATGCCTTGCTGAGTTTTGAAGTGGAATTTCACCCAGTAACGCTCGTTTTCTGCGTTGATGAAGCTGAATGTGTGGCTACCAAAACCATGCATATGACGGTAAGACGCTGGGATACCACGGTCACTCATTACGATAGTCACTTGGTGGAATGCTTCTGGTAGTGATGTCCAGAAATCCCAGTTGTTGGTAGAGCTACGCATGTTAGTGCGAGGGTCGCGTTTTACTGCGTGGTTTAGGTCTGGGAATTTTAGTGGGTCACGTAGGAAGAATACTGGTGTGTTGTTACCAACCAAGTCCCAGTTACCTTCTTCAGTGTAGAATTTTAGTGCGAAACCACGGATGTCGCGTTCTGCGTCTGCTGCACCGCGCTCACCAGCTACAGTAGTGAAGCGAGCGAATAGTTCTGTTTTTTTTCCGATGTCAGAGAAGATCTTAGCGCGAGTGTATTTTGTGATGTCGTGCGTTACTGTGAACGTACCGTAAGCACCAGAACCTTTTGCGTGCATACGACGCTCAGGGATCACTTCGCGGTCAAAGTGTGCCAATTTTTCAAGGAACCAAACGTCTTGTAATAGTTGAGGGCCACGAGGACCTGCAGTCATAACGTTTTGGTTATGTGCGACAGGGCAACCTGCTGCTGTAGTCAATTTCTTGTTTGTCATTTTTCTTCCCCCTCCAGGGTTCAATACCTTAGAAACTGTAGAGGAGGTTATTACGGAAAAGCTGGGGGAGAAAACTGATATTGCTTATCAATTCAATAGATGGTGACTATGGTCGAAACTATATTAGAATCAGAAATTTACTACATTAGCTTGATTGACATAACAATCGGCGTTCTCGAAAGCGATTTACTGGGGGGGAGCGCTATCCAGTTAGCGTGTCTGCGATGCTAGTAATATCGCCCCTTAAATGAAGTTTTACGTGTCATCAAAGGGGCGAAAGGGGGGAAGTAATTAAGAGTACTTCACTTCAAGTTGTTCAGCTTTTGCAAATGCTGGGTGTGTCGCGAGCTGTTTCCCATAACGTTCAATATTAGGGAAGTGATTAACTAAACCAAACTTTTGAACCAATTCGACAATGAAAGACATCATGATGTCAGCGCCAGTCAGACGCTCTTCTACTAGGTAAGTTTTGCCTTCTAAGGATTGCTCGAAGTAGCCTAGTACATTCATTGCTTCCTTGTCGGCATAGCCTGATAAAAACTGAGTTTCATTTGGCTCTTTGCTTACGAAGATTTTTAGCAGCATAGGTAAAATTGCAGAGCTTTCTGCAAAGTGCATCCATTGCAAATATTCTGTGTGTGCTTTTGTACCGCGCTCAGGAGCAAAGGCTCCGTCACTGTATTTCTCAATCAAATATTCGGTCATTGCACCTGACTCAATGATAATCTCGCCGTTATCTTCAAGAACAGGTGACTTTCCTAATGGGTGAACACTTTTTAGTTCTGGCGGTGCCATGAAGGTCACGGAATCACGGACATAGGGTACAATTTCGTAATTTACATCTAGCTCTTCAAGTAACCAAATGATGCGCTTTGAACGAGACTGATTGAGGTGGTGAAGTTTAATCATTTACATATCCCTTTTTATAATGGGTCGTTAATCTGTACTACAAGTTTGCCGAAATTCTTACCTTCCAACAGACCGATGAATGCTTCTGGCGCATTATCCAGTCCTTGTACTAGATGTTCGCGGTATTGGATCTTTCCTTCTGCCAACCATTGATTAATATCTTGCGCAAATTCACCGTAACGATGTCCGTAATCATCAAAAATGATGAAGCCTTGCACCTTGATTCGTTTGGTCAGGAGCTTACTCATTAGTAATGGAAGGTGGTCGGTACCTTCAGGCAGCTCTGTCGCGTTGTACTGAGAAACCAAACCACAAAGTGGGATACGCGCATTTGTATTCAGAAGTGGCATTACAGCCTCGAATACTTTGCCACCTACGTTTTCGAAGTAAACATCAATACCTTTGTCACAGGCATTTTTCAGTTGTTCTGCAAAATCTTCAGCTTTGTGATCAATACACTCATCGAAACCAAGCACCTCTTTAGCGTAACGGCATTTTTCGTCTCCGCCTGCTATACCAACAACTCGGCAACCTTTGATTTTACCAATTTGACCAACTGTTGCGCCTACAGGCCCCGTAGCAGCTGCTACCACGATGGTTTCCCCTGGTTTTGGCTGACCAATGTCGAGTAAACCCATGTACGCGGTAAATCCTGGCATACCTGCAACGCCTAGCGCGTAAGAAGGATTTTGCGGTTCTTTACCAAGTTTAATGACCATCTCACCAGTTGAGATAGCGTAGTCTTGCCAGCCAACAGTGTAGGCAAGAACCCATTCACCTGCTTCGTAATCTGGGTGGTTTGATGCTTCTACCTGACAAACTGTACCACCGACCATTACGTCATCAATTGCAACAGGGTCAGCGTATGATTCGGCATCACTCATGCGACCACGCATGTATGGATCTAGAGATAAATAAACCGTTCTCAATAGCATTTCACCCTCTTTCGGAGTCGGTTTCGTTACCTCTTCTAAACGAAAGTTTTCTTGTGTCGGTGCACCATGGGGACGTGACGCGAGTACTATTCTGCGATTTGTTGCGTTAGTCATATCTATCTCACTTGTTGATTAGACCGGTCGTCTAGTATTTATTTCAAAATATCCCGCTTATGTAAAGCGGGAAGGTTTACTGTGTTAACACTGACGCTTTTTCTGACAGTGAAACGTGTGTAGGGTGTTCATTCTGCTTCCACGCCGCCCGTTATGGGCAAGTGCGCGTATTCTGCAGTAAGTGTTGAGTATAGGTCAGACTTTGCGTCAATGCTGCCTGATCTTGATAAAGTTTGTTCAGCAAGCTAGCGCCATTCCAAAGGTAGTATATCTGCCTTGCTAATAACGCACTGTCACCATTGGGGATTGAGCCATCTTGAATGCCGATGTCAATGCAATCCGCTATCGCTTGAATGGTTTTGTCTGCTCCTTGGCGTAATGCCAAGCGCATTGACTCTGAGAGATCGGAGACTTCTGCACTTAACTTAACCAATAAACATTTGTTCGCATTACACACGTCGTCTTCTACTTTGACCATTTCTTCGAAATAGCTCATTAGGCGTTGGTAGCCACTCAGTTCAGTATTGGTAAAGCGTGCGTTTAAACGCTCAAAATACTTAGTAAAGTAGTCTTGAATCATCGCTTCACCAAATTGTTCTTTGGACTTGAAGTAATGATAAAACGAGCCTTTTGGCACTGCGGCCTTTTTTAATAGCTCTGAAAGACCAACACTCGTGAACCCTCGGTTTACGATCAACTCGTATCCGACGTCGAGAATATGTTGGCGTGTGTCATTCGTCTTTGCGTTCATGAAGTGTACTATAGAATGAATTAGACCAGTCGTCTAGCCTTTGTTGTGGGTTATTTAATCAGCTCATACTCAATAACAAATAGCGTGTCGGTATTTGGGTAGATTTCTCGAATTAGCTGCTTGAGTTTTGGTAGTTCGATGGCTTCTTGTTCGGCATGAAACTCATTAATATCTTCAAAGTGAAGTGGTTCTACAGAACGTATCTTGATATCGCAGACTTTACGATCCGTTTCTAAGGTAAAAACTTCGACTTCTGTATTGGGAACGTAATGGCTTTCTGATTCATCTCGAATCGTTATCGTCTTTTTGCCTGACGTGATCAACGGGGTTAAGAATTCAAAAAAAGTAATCTTGGTTGGATGAGATGGCATGATGTACTCGTTAGTCTGGTTGTTTGGCGTAATTATATACCCAAATCCCCCAGAGATTCCTGTATTACTAGAACGATCGAGCGCGGATGAAGCGAATTAACTTGGCACTAAAGTAACCTGAGATAACGCCTATCCAGTTGGTGCTGAGATCATCAAAACTAAATGATCGATTTGGAATAAAAAGTTGGCTTATTTCTTCCATTGAAACGATAGCTAACAGCAGTAGCAAAAGACGAATCCCAAAAACGTCGGTTTTATTCGAGCTCACCAGAGAAGGGAACGTGAAGACCGATAAAAAGCCGATCAATAAACTGAAAGTAAAGTGAAGCGTACTTGATCCGCCTAAGTAGGTTTCCATTTGCAGGTAAGCAGTATGGTGTAGGTCAGAGCTTTTCCACAAAGAGAGTGAAGCGGTTAGCATCAGGACTAAAACAAAACTCGTGCGTGCCAGTATTAAAGCCATAATTAACCTATTGGAAAGAAGCCTAAGTAACGTTTTACAAAGTACAGTGCAGCTAAATTCTGGATAGCCATGCCAATTGCCATTGCCCACGCTGCACCAATCACACCAAACATTTGACAAAGCGTAACAAGTAGGCAGATGGACACCGTACCGGAGGAAATTGTAATGTATTTCATGGTTCTCTCATGACCACTCATTAATAATAAAAAACCTACTGAACCAGTCGCAACATTGACTAACTGCCCCAGAGAAAGGACGACTAATAGTGGTGCCGCGGCGAGAAACTCCTCACCAAAAAACTGCATTACAAACTCGGGGAAGAGGGTGCAAATAATTACGGGTACAATCGCTAAACCAACATTGGCTCGGCACGCCAAGCGGCTCAGATTCTGCAGTTTGCGCATGTGGCGCTCTTTGTAGAGAGAGGCAAACATCGGGGCGACCACAAAGTTAATGGTAATCAGCACAAAGCCAATCAGTAGTGATGTACGTTGGGCTGCGGCTAACAAACCGAGTTCCGTTGTTGAGATGAAAAAGCCCGCAATAACAAGGCTTCCCCACTGAAGAACATTCGTGAAGATACTGCCAACCCAGACTTGCTTGGCAGAAGCGACCATTTTTTTGTTTGGTACGAAAGCCGATGTTTGATATTGATCTGAGCCAAGCCAATTGGCACTAGATATGACCGCGACACCTATGCTCGCTAAAAGCAGTGCGGTCATTAGATTGTTGATATTTTGCTGACCGATATAGTCTAGGGCAAAGACAAAAATGACCATCAACATGCTTACCCCAAGCTGCAACGCAAACAGAGATGATACAACTTTTCTACATGCTTGAAGCACCCGACTGTTGGTTTGCGCAAGCACCAAGAAAGGTATGCAAAGCAAGCATAAAATAATCGCATACATTGGTGATTGAGTCTGGTTTAGCTGCTCTGGAAACAGATTAAATCCTGCCAACAAAACGCCAATGGCGAGCAGGCAAAATGCCATACTTCGATAAAGTGCGGTTTTATAGTTTTGGCTTTGTTCAAGCTTCTCTTTGTTATTAAAAGCGATCGCATTGTAACGAACTAACGAAACATCAAAACCTAGCTGAGAAACGATAGCGAGTAGCGAGACTAGGTTGAATAAAAAGAAAAATTGACCGGCCGTCGAAGCGTCACTGGTCTTCGATACAATCAGAGTCAGTAAAAAAGCAAATAGCGCACTCAACACACGCGTGATTGCGGTTTTTAATCCGGTAGATAACAAGCTTTTTTTACCGCTGGGCATCAACAGTAATTTTTGTTGAACAGTGTGAAACATAGGGGCATTTAACCGTAAAGTTTATTGAGTGCGAGGCGCTGCTTTTCTTCACTGAAGGCATCGTTTAATTCTGCTGTATACTGACGAAAATCGATCTCTTCATAATGATTGACACAATGCGCGATCTGCTTGGCCATTTTTTCAGGTGTGAGCGCTAAAAACGGGTAGTTGAGATCTTTGGTTGCGCCGATGGTCCGAATAACCATAGGAAGATGTAACTTGGATGCTTCTAGAATGGTTAACGGCATCCCTTCCCATGCTGCAGTATGTAGATAAAGGTCTGAACCCTTGAGCTTTTCAACTACCTCATCGCGAGGCAGCATACCCGTTACATCCACATTTTCAGTACGTAATTTCTGTTCGAGTACGTGGTTACCGCCACCTATCCATGTGATCTCTATCGGGCGGTTAAGCGCATACCGATTAAGGAACTGCAATGTGCTGATAAGAAACTGAGGATCTTTTTGGGGCGCGACACGACCAAGTACAACGATCTTCAGCGCTTCTTGCTTGTCTCGCTCTATACGATCTTCACTTTGATAAGACACGTAGTTGTTGAGCAGTTCGGCATGTTTCGCACCAATGCTAATGGCTAGGTCACACTCTCGTTGGCTACAGCCTGCAACCACATCAATTTTGCTCAGTTTTACTTTCTCTAGTGCTTTATAGATCTGGCGTGCAAGCTCTGAGATATCTTCACGTTCGAAGGCATAACAGTGCGGTGTGTAAACCAAGCGTGCCTTGCCAAGCTTTAGAAATCGGCCGAGAAATCCTGCTTTACTCGAGTGCAAATGCACGACGTCGGGACCAAGTGATGCAATCATGTGGTTTGCATCGCGAATAAATTGAAGCAAGCCGCCTTCTACCCACTTTGTCTGTACGAAAATGTGGTGGTTGTTCTCATTGGTCAAGTCGTTTTCTCGGGCTCTGGCTAGCAAGAAATGTTGATAAGGCTCGTCTCTGGATGAGTGAACATAACTATAGAGGGCGGTTTGAACGCCACCTCCAAATGCTTCTGTAACATGGAGCACTTTCTTCATGATGATTTTGTCCCTGGTGTTTGCATCCATTTGTGTTTAAAAGCATCACGCTCTTGCTCTGAATAAACGTGGCGATACAAGGGAAGATCGTACATATAGAACAGTTTTGAGAAGTCGTAGTGATTCTTAAAGTGTTGGTGGATATTAGAGTACCACTTGTTTTTCGCTTCGTTGCTGTTTTTCAGCACGAAGTCTTGCAACTCAAGAAACTCACCGATTTCTTTATCAAGAGAACTGAGCTGTTCGCATTTGATTAGCATGACGTTGGCCTGACCGTTCTGGAATGTGAAGAAAGGTTGAGTGTTGTCCAGCTCTTGGCGCATCACATCGATATTGAAATTACGCTTTAACTCGTTGTCGAACCAGTCCGCAAAATAGTTGAGATTGATATAGTTATCAAAGCAATGCTCGAGGTGCTGATACGTGACTTCCATATCTCGGTGAATTGCATCGTTCTTTTTGCCTTCGATAAATTGCAAATGGAGATCTTGAAAGAAGCGAGAAAAGACAGTTGCGATTGGATCGCGGACCAGCGTAACGATTTTAATCTGCTCGCGTTTTTGTAAGATACGTTTTCGCTGCTTGAGCACTAAGCGATAGAGTGCGCGGTTTCGGAAGTCGAAGAATTTACTCACGTCTTTTTTATTGTGATACATGTGAAATTCTTCGTGATCATCAAAGGTGTGGATGTGATAGCTCGGGATATTTTTCTCCCCTAGCGTGTGCTCAATTGATGAGGAGCCAACTTTGCCCATTTGGTAAACTAAAACAAAATTATCAGCTTGGAGTTCTCGGTTCTTTTCAAATTGTCGAGAGATTGAATACTTCATCTATCCTATCCTTGATTATTCATATTCGTGGTGATGGTTTACCGGAAAAGTATGAGCAATGGCCCTTGAGTCGTTGCTCATGCTGATCATGACGGGTAATAAGAGTATTAAAATTATGGTGGTGTTTACCGCAACGAAAAACACCATGATGAGGGCGTATATCGCAAGTAATAGGCTTTTTCTGTTTTCATTAAGACTACGGAAGCAAAAGCGAATAAAAAGAAAATAACCACCAAACAGCAGACCAATACCAAGCAATCCGTATTCAATTGCGGTATCTAACACAAAGTTGTGGGTGTAGATCGCCAGCTCATCATAATTAAAGTAACTGATCATAAAGTTGGGTAACATTTTCGCGCCGACACCTAACACTGGGTGTTGAAGTAAAATATCTAGCCCATTGGCAAGTAAAAGTTTTCTATGAAGATTCGATACCCAGCGGGCTTCACTTTGGTTGGCAAATAAGACGTCTTCTTGGGTTATTTCCAATGTGTCTGCTAGAGTTTCAAACCCAACGTAGAGTGTGGTTGTGACGGCAGTAAACACAATGAAGCTCAAGGCTAATAAAATCGCCCACGTGTACGTTTCGCTGAGCGATTTTCTCATTAAGTTTTTTACGAGCAGTTGGTCAAAGAAGAAAAGCAGACAAAAACCAAGTAGCGCTTTTCTTTCTTGTGACAACACCAGTAATACTAAAGCTACGAGCATCAAAAGGTGGAAAGCGCGAATTTTATCTCGATAAAGGTACAGTAGTGAGCACAGTACACCGAACCCGTATTTACTTACCCCGAGTAACTTAAACCCGCTTTGATAGCCCTGAGCAAAGTGCCATAAGGCAACGAGCGTACAGATGAAAAACAACAGATACGTGAAATAAACCATTACCCGTTCGTCATCAAACACGCCATAGGCGTACATTAGGCTCAGTAGGCACAAAATCGCTAACCATTGCACAGTTTCTATAACTAGCGGCATTAAAGGGACGCGATTTAGCAGACCATTTATGAACACATACCCAGTGAACAATATGAGGAACCCCATACAGGGATGCATGAGTTTTTCAGCTTTTCCTTCCAATACCACTAATGCAGTAAAACTAATGGACAAAAGGCTTGCGATGTCAGATGGGGCTAGCGCTATTCCTCCAGCACGAAACTTCATAGGAATAAAGAACAATGCTAATAGGCATGCTGCAAGCAATGAGGCGCGATGGCTCGATGGCACGGAACTATTTGTTGGCGCAAAGCTGCTGGTAGATTCCATAGTAACCTTCACGAAATTTATCGATGGTGTAGAGAGAGGCCCTATTGACTGAGTATTGACTTGCAGCGTCATACCGCTCAACACTTTCACACAGCTGGAGAACTTTTTGGCTCAGTTCAGTGGCGTTACCAACTTGAAATAAATATTCGGCACGTCCGGTGACGTCATCCAAACCAGGTACGTCCGATGATAATACGGGTAAGCCTGCTGCCATGGCCTCAACCGCCGCCAAGCCAAAGCCTTCGACGTGCGACGATTGCACGTAAATATCCATGTCGTTCAAAAAGGCTGGAACGTCAGAAACTACGCCATGAAAGTGAACACGTTGCGCGATGTTGATTTTTGTTGCCAATGCTTGCAGTGACGATTTTTTTTCTCCATCTCCCGCAAGGTGGAGTTCGTATCGTCTTGGTAAATGGATAAGTGCTTGGATAAGCGTTTCATGATCTTTATGTTGGTGAAGTCGGCCCACCATTCCAATCTTGATAACTGGTTTGTCGATTAGGTGGCTGGCGAATCTTGGTGTCATAGAAAACCTTTTTAAATCAACGCCATTGTGCACCACGTGATATTTGTGTTGGTAGCGAGGCATGAACTTCACCAGTTCATCTTGTACTTTTTCACTAATACTGACCGTCAAGTCGTGGCCCCAATACAAGACGTATTCCATGAACTTAAACAGCGGATAGTCACGTCGACGGTTATAAGAACAGTGCTCAGTCTGGATTCGTTTTTTACCTACCGCCAATAGCGCTAGGTAAATGGAAGGGTAGAGGTGCCCGTGAACGACATCCGGCCAACGCAGCAAAGAGAATTTCTCACTCAATGACAATGTGCGCCAGTTAAAACACTCTATCCCTTGGGCGGATAGCATTGGTAAGTAATCATTTTCATCACACAAGACCAAAATTTTGATTTCGTATTCAGGCTTATGTTCTAAAACAAGGTCGACTAAGAACTTCTGAGCACCGCCGTTCTGAGAAAGATCATTAATAATATGTAGAATCTTGGTTTTCATGATTAATTGGTCAGATATTGCTGTTTAAGGTCGATGATTTCTGCATTTGAGAAAAAGTGCTTCGTCAATTTAGAATTCAGCATTTCTTCAACGTACTCGGGTGTTGGTTGAAATTGCGTTTTGAATTCTTTCAGTAGTGGCGAGTACCATTTGTTGTCTGATTGATTTTCATAAACAACATCCACGGGGTAACCTAAAAAGTCTTCAACTGCGGAGTTAGCCTTTGTTAGCTTGTCACTTCGAATGACCAACAGTGAGAAGTTATTGTTATGGTATGTTTGATAGCCTACTTCGTGATTAAAAGACTCGTTAAACACATCAATCCCTGTTAGTTGTTTGATCTCGTTGTCAAACCACTGCAGCGCATATTGATGATTCATGTGCTTATCAAATGCTTCTTGGAGTAATTGCGGTCGTTCGGTACGTATTGCGCTGTCATCCTTTAGATATTTGTCCGCCATCCAAAAAGGAAGTGCTTGAAAGAACATTGAGACATTTCGTCCGATCGGTTCACGCACCAGCGAGATAATTCGAACTTTTTTTTTGCGCTTTAACATATGGCTCATCGTTATACGCTTTAGTCGTCGCTTTAACGCATTGATCTGAGGCTTATGCAATTGCGCTCTAACGGGGGATATTTGTTTTTGCGCATCGACGGTCATAAGGTCGTGCAAGTGAATCGAGTCAGGAATGGAATGCTCTAATGCACTCGAACCTACTTTGCCCATTTGATAGATCAATACCGGCTGTTCTTGGCTTTTCAACGTTTGGTACCAAGATAGGTTTACGTTAGTAGGCGTATTTCTGGACATAAAGCGTCTCTCCTTCCTTGGCCTTGGCTTGTGTGATTAAGACGCCAAGAGATGGAACTGAGTGTTGTATTTGTTTAGATAACGCAAGGTTAACCAGTGATGATTTTGTTGATTCTGAGCGAATGACGGTAATCAGACCATTGGCATATTGACCAAGAATAAGTGCGTCACTCACTGACAGTAGGGGCGGTGTATCGATAATGATCCGGTCATACTTATTTTGAAAATGTTCGAGCAACTTTTTAAAGCGATCAGAAGCCAGTAATTCCTGTGGGTTTGGCGGAATTAGGCCGGCCGATAATACATCTAAGTTGGCTTCTTTTATATGTGTAACACAATCTTTGATTGGCGTATCCATCGTCAGGATATGCGTTAAGCCAGGGCTTGATTCAGCAATACCGAATCGCTTTGCGATGGAAGGTCGACGTAAATCGCAGTCGATGATCAACACCTTTTCCATTTTTGAAAACGACACCGCCATATTGATACTGGTCGATGTTTTTCCTTCTTCTGGAATAGCAGAGGTAAAGGGCAATATCTTTTGCTTCGTGTTGGTTAATCTGAGCAGAAGCGAGGTTCTGACGGAGCGGCAAGCTTCACTAAATAGCTTTTCTTCATCATCTAAATACGCGGTATAACTGACGCCGTTTTTACGCAAATTGCGTTTTTTGACCATAGGAATCACACCTAAACACGTAACACCAAGTTTTTCCTGCACATCGGCTGTGCTTCGGATAACTTCTCGCATCGTTTCTAAGATGATGACTAGAGCGCAAGCAATGGCAAAGCCAAAAAAGGTGGCAATTAGTACCAGTTTGATTCGTTGTGGTGCCACCGGGAATAGAGGAATGATGGCTTTATCAGTAAAGCGAGCAGTGACATTCTTGTAGTCGCTGGTGGCGTTGGTCTCTTTCTCACGATTTAAGAACGCTTCATAGAGTGCCTTATTGGATTCAACCTCGCGTTTTAACTGTTCGTAACGCGCTTTTTGTGACCCTAACGATTGGAAGTCTGACTTTTTGTTATCGAGTTCTGCTCGAAGCATGTCCTCTTGCGCTTTTGCAGCAAGAAGGTCTTGTTGCTTACTGAAGGAAATGTCACGGATGAGTTGCTGGGTTCTAGATTGAATTTCAGCAAGCTGCGCTTTCGCCTGAATCATTCGATCATGTTTAGGTCCGTAGCGCTGTGCCAGTTCAGAGAGATTTTTGGCTGCCTGTGCTTCCGACAATTTTAGATCGCGGATTTGCGCTTGATTAGCGAATTCATCAATTGACAACAAGCTGTCTAAACTTTGCGAAGATTTACGTCGTAACAATTGGATTAACGTCTGCGCTTCAATACGCTTATTAACAGCGATATTCAGCTTGCGAGTGAGTTCTTCTAGCTCATTTGCGTAAATTTCATCAATACCATTTATATCGATCAACCCTTCTTTTAACAAGAATTCTTGCAGCGCTTGCTCCGAGTTACGTAATCGCTCCTCCAATTTTTGAGAGTTATTTGTCAACCAAGTAGCCGCATTTTGTGTAACGACCAATTTGGCTTCAAAATTTGCGTCAATGTAGGCTTGGCCGACCGCGTTGGCGATTGTCGTCGCAAGCTTAGGATCGGTAGAACGAAAGCGAATTCTGACTAATTGGGTGTTACGTACTGGCTCAATATCGAGTTTACTTCTGAAAGCTTGAAGTGCCTGATAATAGGATTCTGAAAACTGGGCGGTTTCTTTTGGGCTTGGTGCCACATTCAGTAGGTCTTGAACAAAAGGAATCGACTTTATTTGGTCGACTTTTTTATTTAACCCCCCTGAGCTTGTGAATTCAGGTAATTGGGTGAGGTTCAGCTCTCTAATGACCTTATCTGCAATATGATTCGATTTTAAAATGGCGATTTGCGTTTGAAAGTACTCTTTTTTTGTCGTGTCGACGCCATATACTTCCTCGATTGAAAGGGCGCTTTTTTGCTCCTCTTGGATGAGTAGCGTAGCTGTAGCTTGGTATATCGATGCTTTGGAGTAGATATACCAAGTACAAGTTAATGAGAACAGAAGCGTGAATGCTGCGATGCTTAGCCAATTCTTTTTAATCGCTTTGAAGTGATGGCCAAAACGAATCAGTTCTACTTTGTTCATCTGGAGATTATTTGGATGAGTCCCGTTCATTTGATTCCCTGTCACTTAAAAGAAGCTCTGGTCAATAAATACAATGTCACCAGGTTCAACGTTGCGGTGCATACTGACCCCTTCCATCGTTTGACCCGTTTTATGCTTGGTGAGGTTAATGCCTTTGCGTGAGGCTCTGTCGGTCAAGCCGCCTGCTAGAGCGATGGCCTTCTCTATGGTTAATCCTGGACGGTACTCAAATCCACCAGGCTTCCTGACTTCGCCATTAACGTAAAACAGACGAAAATTATTGATGGTGACCATCACTTTTGGATTGATGAGATAATCGCCTTTTAAGCCCGTTTCTATTTCGTACTTGAGTTGTTTTGGTGTTTTTTTGATTGCTTTAATTCGGCCAAGGTAGGGGTAATCAAAGTAGCCATCTGACGTTATTAGAATATTTTTAATCGTAAGATCTTCTTCACCATAGACCTGCACGGAAATGGTATCGCCAGTATCGAGTAAGTAATCTTCCTCGTTTGAGTCAGCGTTGACCAAAGTGCTAAATAGCAACAACGCTACACTCATGAATTTGATGAATGCCTTCATTAATAATCCTTTTTACAGAGAAAACTGTGCGCTTAAAGTCCAAATATTTTGTTCGAAGCTATAATCCGATCGGCTAGAGTTTTTATCTTGGTATTGCCAATCGGCTTGCAGCTGTATCCAACGTTTGATCTGATAATCGATACCAAAAGATAGAGTGTACCGATCGTCGTTTCTGGAGATTCCCGTGTAATCATCTTGTTGATAAACAGCACCTAAGCGAGTTGCAAGGTAACTATTCCAATCGTGCTTCAGGTTCAGTCGGTAACGAGTTTGTAGGTTGTAATCGCCATCTTGATCGGGGTTAACCGCCGCTTGAGTGGTTTTCACGCTGACTAGAGTTTGTTCTTGAGGCAACCATTCAAAGCCGATATCCCAACTAAAGCCTTTAAATGTCTCTCGTTGAGCGCTGTCAAAATCTTTGATTTGATAACCGAGTCGAGCGATGCCTTTGGTTTTTCCTGTGACTTCCCATTCGGCACCGGTGTAATAGAAACTGGTGTTGTTATCTTTCGATGGCTGCGCAGAATTTCGGTGCTGATACTCGGTTACGATTTGGTTTGTTCCGACTAACCAATAGGTTCTTGGCGTCGCTCTTAAATAGAACTCCAAATGTGCATTGGGAGCTCGAAAATCGTTGTATTTAGTTTTAGCGTTTGGGCGCCCAGGCAAGCCGTCACGATAGTTTTGATAGGTTTTATCACTATAGCCTAAACCGAATTCGAGTCTGCCTTTGGCACCGTTAGATCCAAAGACATAATTGGTTTTTACATCGTTACGGTTGAACTCTATTGGTGAGTCGATTGCGCTACCATTACCTTCGGTAATATCTTCTCCTCGAACTTCATGCTGGGCGCGAAAACGGTAATCAACCACTAAACGATGACGATGATTAAATTCGAAAAAGTTGGAAAACTGAAAAGTGTGGTCGTCGAAGTCGTTGCGATCGTCAGATGAAAAGCCAGCTTTTAACTTATATAAAATATCTGCGCGATAGCGATTCCGTTCTATACGTGCTAGTAAGCTTGGTTCTATACCCCAAATATTGACCGATTCTACATTGCCGGATTTTTCCGCTTTATTGATGTTGTCATCTCCCTCGTAGAAAGTTTTTACGAGGGGAATCAACTCTATACCAGACTCGGTTTGGTAAGCCATCGGTTCTGCGAGCAAGTCAGTAGAAGACAGACTCAATGCTATTGTCATTGTCAGTTTCTTCATAATCTCAACCTTAGTAAGCGTTAGCACCAGTGAAGCCTTTGAAAACGGTCATAAAGATGATTTTGATGTCCATCCAAACCGACCAATGGTGGATGTAATCCAAATCAAACTCGACTCTCTTTTCCATTTTTTCTAAGGTGTCGGTTTCGCCGCGATAACCATTAATCTGTGCCCAGCCAGTAATGCCTGGTTTTACTTTGTGACGTAGCATGTAGCGATCCACGATCTGACGGTATTCTTCATTGTGTGCCACGGCATGAGGGCGTGGGCCGACAATAGACATGGTCCCTTGCAGTACATTGATAAATTGAGGTAGTTCGTCCAAAGAGGTGCGACGTAGAAATCCGCCAAAAGGCGTAATACGAGGATCGTTCTTTGTCGCCTGTTTCACGTTGGAACCTTGATCCATGGTTGTCATTGAACGGAACTTCCAGACTTCAATCTTGCGTCCATCAAGACCGTAACGATGTTGTTTAAAGATGACAGGGCCTTTAGAAGTTGCCTTAATGCCAATCGCAATGACGAATAGAATAGGGGCGATTAAGACCAAAATAATGCTCGAAAACAAGATGTCTTCAAACCGTTTTACCCAAGAAGAAATTCCAGCAAAAGGTGTATCAAAGACACTTAGTGTTTGAACTTGGCCGATCTGCGCCCAACGAGAATGTAAAAGGTTATAAGTGAAGAAGTCGGGAATCAGATACGTATTTGCGGTGGTATCTGAGAATTGGTTAAGAAGTGACGCAATGCGCTCTTTTGCGTGCATTGGCATCGCGATATAGACGTAATCTACTTCCCCTTTTTTAGCTCGCTCAAGGGCGTGGTCAACAGCTCCTTTAATAGGATAATCAGAATTTGGCAATCTGTCGGAAGATCGTTCGTCGTAAAAGCCATCAAAAAGCACGCCGTGTTCTGTGTGGTTTTGAATTTCGTTAGCTAGGGTAATGCCGTGAGGAGTTTGGCCGATGATGATCGCAGTGCGAGTGTTGAATCCTTTTTTTCTCAAATAGGCTAATCCGGTACGGAATGTTACTCGCCATGCTAAAAGCAGAGCGGGCGTAATCGCAAACCACAGCGCTAAAATTGTGTTATCAAATAAGGTATGGACTTCAGAAAAATACAGCACAATAAAGATAAGTGCAGAAGTCACCGCCCAAGCAACACAGACAATAAACATCTGCTCTTTAAACGAACTGGTTCGCCAAGAGCGATACAGATTGCCGCTTTCTGCCATAAATAGAAAGGAGATGCCTCCAACGAAAGCCAATATGACGTAATCTTTCCCCATCGCAGTATTCATGTCTTTGAACACTAAAAGCAGCATAAAAGAGACGATGACAGCAAGATCTGAGATGCGATATAAAAAAGCGAACTCCATCTCATGAGAGCGGATAAGTCCTTTTTGTTTCATGACTCAGTTTCCCTTCTGACACGCTACCGCCCTTGGGTGTCTTCCCCAATTGCCGTGTCGTGAACGTTATTAGTAGTTAGTGCACAGAGCATTCTGTGGAATGCTGCTGAGTTTTTTGTCACGTGTAATTTCGTTGATAAGTGTAAAAATTTGCGTTGTTGAGGTAAGTGGAAATAAGAATGATATTTAGCCCTTTGGCTAAGTTTGGCGGGTTAGGAAAAAGCTGGTACTTACTTATGAGGAATGAGGAAAAGTATTAAAAATGAAGTATCAGTACAAAGACAATGGTTTATGTGAGGGTAGAAGAAACGGGTGATTTGATTCGTTCACGATTAATGATTTAGTATCGAATTGCTGATATTTATTAAGATAAAAAAATCCCTCTCACTTGAGAGGGATTTTTTGAGTAAGGACGAATGAATTATTCGACTTGTACGCCGTTTTCTTTGTATAGGCGGCGGCATGCGCGACCATCACTGTGGAACAGGTGACAACGATGAGCTGGAATACCGATCTCGATTTTATCGCCAGTGTCGACTGCAAGCGTGTCAGGCTGACGGAAAATAACGTCGGCGTCCGCACCTTCTAGGTTTAGGTATACTTGAGTTTCGTTACCTAGCTTCTCAACAATCATCACTTCACCGTGAATACTTGCATCAGCTTCAGAAGCGGATAATAGGTGCTCAGGGCGAATGCCTAAAGACATTCGGTCGCCGCGGTTAACTGTTGTACCATCCACCGGAATCCAGAAAGATACGCCGTTAGATAGTTGAACTTTGACGCGCTCTGCTTCTACTTCATCAATGAATACGCTCATGAAGTTCATTTTCGGAGAACCGATAAAGCCAGCTACAAAGCGGTTTTGTGGGTAATGGTAAAGCTCAAGCGGCTTACCAACTTGCGATACATAACCGCCGTCTAGTACAACGATTTTATCTGCCATTGTCATCGCTTCTACCTGATCGTGCGTTACGTAGATCATGGTACAACCAAGTTGGCGCTGAAGTTTCGTGATTTGTGCACGCATGTTTACACGCAGTGCCGCATCCAAGTTTGATAGTGGCTCGTCTAGAAGGAATACATTTGGCTGCGATACCAATGTTCGGCCAATCGCCACACGTTGACGCTGTCCACCAGAAAGTGCTTTTGGTTGGCGCTCAAGCAAGTGGCCTAGTTGTAGGATTTCTGCTGCTTGTTCAACACGCTTGTCGATTTCTGCTTTGTCTGCTTTTGCTAGTTTCAAGCCAAATGACATGTTGTCATATAAGTTAAGGTGCGGGTAAAGAGCGTAAGACTGGAATACCATACCAACACCACGTTTGGATGGTTCGACGTCATTCATGCGCTGGTCACCAATATACAAATCACCTGAAGTAATGTCTTCAAGACCGGCAATACAACGTAAAAGGGTAGATTTACCACAACCTGATGGACCTACGAAAACAACAAATTCACCTTCGTTGATTGTTAGGTCTACGTTCTTAGAAATCAGTACGTCGCCATACGCTTTACAAACATTTTTTAACGTGACACTCGCCATGTAGCTCGTCCTCGATCAATTTTTTATTATTCACCGCTCATCATTATATGAATTATCTAGCGAGCAGTAACAGTAGGAATCGGTAAGTTCTTGCGGTTGGTAAGAAAAGTAGGGTAGCACTTCAATAAAATGTCCTGAATAGAAGTGCTACCCATCATAGCCAAGTACGAGTTTCTCTCCCCCACATTATTCGTATTGTCTCCCCCGTGAAATAATTACCACAAACAACACTAATAATGACATTCCACTCGTCTGGCAATGCAAAACCAGCAAATCTTTTTCCTAATACGTAGGCACTGCTGGGAAAGGGTTCTTACCATCCACTCTTGGATGACTGCAGTTTCTAAGATTGTGCGTAGTGCGACATCCTCCTAATAGAAATAATTGTAGGGGGAGTAGAAAGGGAGGAGTAAAAAAGGAGGAGGAAGAAAGCAGTTGGTCGGAAATCACATTATTGCACCACCTAAAGTTGAAACCGATCACAGGAACTATCCATTTTGTGATTTGAGTCTCTTACCCTTGGCGATTTAGATCACGAAAATACGTCATAATTGTAAGGGCGTAGGGATTAGGAGGATGAGACATATTGGATTATTTCAGATGATATATGTCGAAATACGGCTGAACCTCAATGGACTAGCCCTACATCAAAAATATAAAAAGGATACGAACATGAAAAAGTTAAGCGCTGTAGCACTAGGTACTCTTGTTGCTTTGGGTTCTTTTGGTGCTAATGCTGCCATCGAAGAAGGACAACTTACTATCTGGATCAACGGTGATAAAGGCTACAACGGCCTTGCTGAAGTTGGTAAGAAATTTGAAGAAGACACAGGCATTAAAGTGACTGTGGCTCACCCAGATGGCCTTCAAGACAAATTCCCTCAAACTGCAGCGACTGGCGACGGTCCTGATATCGTATTCTGGGCTCACGACCGTTTCGGTGGTTACGCAGAAGCTGGCCTGCTAGCAGAAATTAAACCTTCTAAGAATATTCAAGAAGGTATCGTTGATTTCGCTTGGGATGCAGTACGTTACGACGGCAAATTGATCGGCTATCCAGTTGCGGTTGAGTCTCTATCTCTAATCTACAACAAAGACCTAGTTCCAAACCCACCAAAGTCTTGGGAAGAGGTTGCAGCATTAGATGCAAAACTTAAAAAAGACGGCAAGTCTGCAATCATGTGGAACCTAAAAGAACCGTACTTCACTTGGCCATTAATGGCGGCTGATGGCGGCTACGCGTTCAAATACACTTCTGAAGGTTACGATGTTAAAGACGCTGGTATCGCGAAAGAAGGCGTTAAAGACGCAATGAGCTTCGTAAAAGGCTTAGTTGATAAAGGCGTAATCTCTGCGGATATGGATTACTCCGTGTCTGAGTCTGCGTTCAACCAAGGCAAAACAGCGATGACGATTAACGGTCCATGGTCTTGGGGCAACATTGAGAAGTCTGGCGTTAACTACGGCGTGACTACGCTACCTAAGTTCCAAGGTCAATCTTCTAAGCCATTCGTTGGTGTTCTAACGGCTGGTATCAGCACTGCGTCTCCAAACAAAGACCTAGCAGTTGAGTTCATTGAGAACTACCTACTAACAAACGATGGCCTACGTATGGTTAACAACGATAAGCCTCTAGGTGCGGTAGCACTTAACTCGTTCCAACGTGAGCTTGATTCAGATACTCGTATCGCAGCAACAATGGACAATGCGATGAACGGCGAAATCATGCCAAATATCCCTCAAATGAACGCATTCTGGGGTGCGGCTAAGAACGCAATCATCAACGTAGTTGACGGTCGTCAAACTGTCGATGCAGCTCTTGCAGATGCAGAAAAACAAATGACTAAATAATTAAGTAAGACCTTTTTAAGGAGGAGGCAACTCCTCCTTACTTTTCTATATTTATTCTATATTCGCTAGCAGGTTCCCTATGCAGTCAGTTCAAGGTACAAATGCTATGACAGCACCAGAAGCCAGCCTTCCGAGCAGCAAAAAAGTGTTCATGAAATGGTCACTTTTAGGCACAGTCGGCATCATCAATGGCTACGCAACAATCCTTATGTATTCTCGCGGTGAGATTGCGTTTGCACTACTTACGCTCATTCTTACCGCTTTAGCGTTGTTCATCTTTGGTAGCAAAAAGACGTACGCACACCGTTACATCTACCCTGGTATAGCAGGGATGATCCTTTTCATTCTTTTTCCTTTGGCGTACACCATAGGTTTGGCGTTTACCAACTATAGCGCGAAGAACCAACTCTCTTTTGATCGCGCTCAGAACGTACTTTTGGACCGAACTTACCAAAGTGGTGATAGCTACCCGTTCACTTTGTATAAAACGGAGCAAGGCCATCAACTTGTGGTTGAAAAAGATGGTGAGCTACTTGCAAGCCCGACTTTTCAGCTTGATAACCTTTCAGCATCGGAGTTTGATCTTTCACCAATTGAAGAAGTAACGGGTGAAAAAGAATCAATCAAGGCGATTGTTAAGAACCGCAGTGCGTTGAGCAGTGTCGATTTACATTTGCCAAGTGGTGATGATATCCGCATGAGTGGGCTGCGCAAATTTGCTGCAGTTGTACCTTTGTACACATTACAAGAAGATGGTGAAACGCTTTACAACAACCGGACTGAAGAAACGCTACGTCCAAATATGGAAGTAGGTTACTACCAGCCTGTCGATGAAAACGGTCAATTTGTTGGTAGCACAGTGTCACCAGGTTTCGTGGTGAACATTGGTACCCACAACTTTGAGCGTGTTTGGAAAGATGATGGTATCAAAGAGCCGTTTATCAGTATCTTTATCTGGACCATTGTTTTCTCTGCGCTAACCGTATTGTTTACGCTTGTTATTGGTCTTGTCCTTGCCAGTGTGGTTCAGTGGGAAGCACTTAAAGGTCGCTCAGTTTACCGTTTGTTGCTAATCCTGCCTTATGCAGTTCCGGCGTTTATTTCTATCTTGATCTTTAAAGGTTTGTTTAACCAAAGCTTTGGTGAGATCAACATGTTGTTGGAAGGCTTGTTCGGCATTAGCCCGGCTTGGTTCTCTGATCCGTTCATGGCGAAAACCATGATCTTAATTGTGAACACTTGGCTTGGTTTCCCTTACATGATGATTTTGTGTATGGGCTTACTAAAAGCGATTCCAGACGATTTATATGAAGCATCAGCAATTGATGGTGCGAACTTTGTCACGAACTTTACACGTATCACACTACCAATGATGTTGAAGCCATTAACACCATTGTTGATCGCGAGTTTTGCATTTAACTTCAACAACTTCGTACTTATCCAGTTGTTGACTGGCGGTGGTCCAAACATGATTGGTACATCAGAGCCTGCGGGTTACACCGACCTGCTAGTAAGTTACACCTACCGAATCGCATTCGAAGGTGCTGGTGGTCAAGACTTCGGTCTAGCAAGTGCGGTAGCAACGCTTATCTTCCTATTGGTTGGCGCATTGGCACTTATCAACCTACGCGTAACTAAAGTAGCTCAGGACTAAGGAGAAATTACAATGGCAATGGTACAAGGTAAGTCATTAAAGTATCGTGTTTGGGCTACTCATATTGCAATGTGGGCATTCTTGGCACTGATTATTTTCCCTTTACTGATGATCATCGCGATTTCATTCCGTGAAGGTAACTTTGCAACAGGTAGCCTGATCCCAGACAACCCAACACTTGATCACTGGAAATTGGCATTAGGTTTCTCGGTGACTAATCCAGACGGTACAGTTACACCGCCACCATTCCCAGTAATGACATGGCTGTGGAACTCGGTAAAAGTGGGTGGTATTTCTGCAATCCTAATCGTGGCGCTATCAACCACATCGGCTTACGCGTTTGCTCGTATGAAGTTCAAAGGTAAGAACACCATTCTTAAAGCGATGATGATCTTCCAGATGTTCCCTGCGGTGTTGGCATTGGTTGCTCTGTACGCGTTGTTCGACAAACTGGGTCAGTACATTCCTTTCCTTGGTCTGAACACGCATGGCGGTCTGATCTTCGCTTACTTAGGTGGTATCGCACTGCACGTTTGGACCATTAAAGGCTACTTCGAAAGTATTGACTCGTCTCTAGAAGAAGCGGCGGCTCTTGATGGTGCTACACCATGGCAAGCATTCCGTTTGGTATTGCTGCCACTGTCTGTGCCAATCCTAGCGGTAGTCTTCATATTGTCGTTCATCATGGTAATTGGTGAAGTTCCTGTAGCGTCACTACTGCTTTCTGATGTAGACTCGTACACACTTGCAGTGGGTATGCAGCAATACCTATATCCACAAAACTACTTGTGGGGTGACTTTGCCGCAGCTGCTGTACTTTCAGCAGTGCCAATCACTGCCGTATTCTTACTTGCGCAGCGCTGGTTGGTTGGTGGTCTAACCGCTGGTGGTGTAAAAGGATAATCTCTTGTGGTCTGAGATTGATAAGAATAACTAGAAAAGGGCGACCACATGGTCGCCCTTATACTTAGCACGGATATTACAATTTTGGTTTGGCCGCCGATCAGTAATATCTTGGCTTTTATTGGCGTTACGCATAGCTGGCTGTTAGCTTAGTTCCTTACGATTCAATCACTAACAGTTTTTGTAACCATAACCTGAGTTTAGACTCAGGTTTTTTTATGCCTGTTAAAGGCAATTTTGCAATAAGTAGATAGAGATTAGCGGCTTTGCAATGGATTACACAGGGCTTGAATAATGCCCTGCGTAGCACTTCACATAAATAACTAGAGCTTAGTAAAAAGCGAAATTGAGGTAGGGAAGGAAGAGATTAAAACTCTCGGCTGGAAGGTGCGCATCCAACGTATTGAAGCAGCGTGTACAAACTTTCTTGCTGCAGTGCGACGCGACGAAATAGATTAGCAAAGGTAACGTCACCGCCAAAGCAAGTTTGAATGTAATGATTAATTTCTGTTTCGTTATACCCCTCGACGTACATGGTTCTCACCCACTGGTACTCGACCGCTTTTAAATTGGTCAACGTCTCTTCACTTAAGGTCGTTTCTTTTAGTCTCAAGATCCAAACTCTATCCAACTCTAAAATAATGGATGGATTTAAGCAAAGCTAGGTGAAGGATTTATGACAGAGAAGGGCGAGCGTGAAACAAATGGCAAAACCATGATGTTGCTCCACACTCTGGGTCTGGGTAACGTTGAGGTACTTAATAGCGTTCTTAACGGATGCCAGTTACTTGAGATATTTAACGTGTGCTTCCATTTCTTCCCCAATCTCTTTACGCATGTTCATAAGACGGATAGCGGATTGCTCTAAGGCTTTGTCTTCATCCGACTCTGGAATCCATTTCGGTACATCGGTTGGTTTTCCGTTTTCATCTACAGCAACCATGATAACGATACAGTGAGTGGTGAGTCTGTTTTTCATTTGCTTTGGATCACTAGCTTGCACGTCAATCGCAATGTGCATTGAGCTTCGTCCGGTATAAATGACTTTCGCGCTAACTTCGACTAAGTTGCCGACATGAATCGGAGCAACAAACCGAATGCCGCCAGCATATGCGGTAATGCAATATTTACCACTCCACGCTGCAGAACAGGCGTACGCTGCCAAGTCGATCCATTTCATTACGGCGCCGCCGTGCACTTTTCCGCCAAAATTTACGTCGCTGGGTTCTGCTAAAAAGCGAAGGGTAATGTCTCTTTGACCACTGCTCATCTGTCTTTCCTTGATGGGTTATTGTTTTCCCAATTTAGCAGCAAGATGAATTTTCGGGAATAGCGAATGAAACAAAATATTAACTTTTATTCGAACGCTGGAAGTGACAAGCCACAGCGTAGTTCTGTGGCTTGAGGTGTAGATGTTAATTGGCGGTAGAGGCAATCTCAGAATTGGACAATAGTTTTCTCTGTCTTACTTTTATTTGCGACAGGATAACGCCAGAGATGACTAACAACCCACCAATAATATGGTAAGCGTAAATTTTCTCACCAATTAGTGTTGAAGCAAGTATGACGGAAACCACAGGCATTAGGTTCATGAACATAGCACTTGAATCAGCACCAATTGAATCAATCGCTTTGACCCACATCAGCGGCGCGAAAATGGAAGCAGCAATACCAGCATAAGCGATTAATGGTAGCGCGTCTTGGCTTGGTAACAGTTGCTCACTAGAGAGCCAAAGTGGTGTGAGCATCAAAACAGAAAAGAAGCCCTGCATGTAAACCAGAGTCAAACTACTGAATGGCATTTTCCAGCGTTTTAGCAGAACACAATAAGCCGCGTATACCATGGCAGCAACGAGCATTAAGCTGTCACCTTGCGTTAAGTCTTGATGTAAAAAGTAAGTGATATCACCGTGACCAAGCATAAATGCCAAGCCGCCGAGCGAAATGACACCACCGACGATACTTAACATTGATATAGATTTACCGAGCAATGGGACACTTAAAAACACACTGATCAACGGAACTAAAGAGGTGATCAGGGCCATATTAGAGGCCGTTGTTGTTAAACCGGCATAGTATCCAAGTGACTGGTTGAGAACCATACCAAGTAACGCAAGAAACGCCAACTTAGCTAAGTAAGGTCGAATAATGTGTCGTTGTTTGATGATTGCAGGCAGGCAAAATGGCGTTAGGAGGACCATTGCGACAAACCAACGGTAGAAACTCATCGCACTTGGTTCAATGGCGCTTGCTGCCATCTTGTTCACAATTGAGTTACCACCCCAAATCATAACGGTGAAAAACGGAAGTAAATAAATCATGAGAACCCTATAGCACAATTATTGATGGCGCTAGTCTGGCAGGTCTTTATAATAAAAAGTATCTCTTAAAAGACATCGTAAGCGATAGGAAGACAATTTTGAAAAAGAGCGCCAGAAATCTTCACCCCTCCTTATCAATCGATCGTGCGCCATCAGATGTATTTATGAATTTCGAAGCGTTTCTCTCTAATACAGAAACACGAATTCATAGCCACCCTTGGGGGCAAGTGCAACTGATCAGCGGTGGGATTCTGGAGATGGATGCAGAAGACACAAGATTTCTAGCACCTCCACATCTTGCTATTTGGGTTCCCGCCGGAATTCGTCACACTAGCTACAACCGTAAGCCAATCGAATATTGTTCTTTGAACATTGCCCCTGAATTGACGGCGCATTTTCCAACTAAAACGAGCTTGATCAAAGTGACTCCAATCGTGTCATCTATTATTGAGGACTTTCGTCAGCGAGACATTAACGTGGCGCAAACTGATGAAGACAAGCGCTTGGTACAAGTGTTATTGGACCAGCTTGCAAAGCAAGAAGTCGAACATCACTTTTTACCGACTACCGACAATAAGTATCTTGAACCGATTTTAAAAGCAGTAGAAGAATCGCCGACGGATGAGATCAGTTTGGCGGAGTGGGCGGCAAAAGTGCATACCACAGAACGCACGTTAGCGAGACATTGCCAGAGTGAGTTGGGCATGAGCTTTACTGAGTGGCGCTTACGTGTGCGATATTTACATTCTATGGAGTTGCTGCGTAAAGGGCAGACTGTGAAAGAAGTCGCTCTGACGTTAGGTTATAACCAAGCTAGCCCTTTTATCGCGATGTTCAAGAAATACTCCGGCATGACACCGGAGCAATACAAGAATCGATTGTTATAGCTGAGCGATTATGTAATTCAAACCACCCACCACGGCTGCAACCTGTGCATCGTTACATTCTTCGTCGGTCACCGTTGGGCTGTCTGGGTACACTTCCGTTGTCGTGCCGTAAACGCAATTTGTTACGCCGCCACACAGGCCCAGTTTTACCATTGGGTAGTTGATAACGCCAAACTGTACGACGGGTGAACCAATGATTTCGCCGTTTTCATCTGCTGGTGCAATGTGAGTCACTTTTGCAACTGACTCAATGACCGCTTTTTGGAAGTCAGGCTGAGGGTTTTCACTATCTCCCACCGTGTAAAAGCCATCTGGGATCATACCTTCAATGTACTCAATACCATCACGAGCAGCTAAGGCTGGACGGAACTCAGTTTCGTCAGAATCTGTCGTTTCATGTAGATCAATGTGCATTAACACATCGCCTAAAGTTGCAACGAGCTTCATGAGGTTAGCGGACTCTTCGGCAGGGCTATCCTTATAGAAAGAGCGGTTTGGATCAATCGCGTTTGGATTCCAGCGGTTGATCACCTCGTAACCCCAAGGGCTTACGCAGGGTGCAACGACAATATTGAAATGCTCTGCATAGCGCTCTGCTTCTGTTTCTACAAACTTTAATGCGCCATGTACACCGCTGGTTTCGTAACCGTGCACGCCGCCTGTGACCAACACAGCAGGTTTAGTTGAATCCCAATTGCGTGTTTTGATACAAAACAGAGGGAAGCGTGCCTCGTTGTATGAGAGCGCACCATATTGTTCAACATCAAAACGCTCGCGTAGGGCATCGATTTTACTGACGACTTCATCTTGGTAGCTACGTTTTACTTCTTGCGTTGCTAACCAAGCTTTACGTTCTTCTTCGTTCCAAGGTTGGCCAGGAGTACCGATCGGGTAAATGTATCCACTTTTCATCTATACTTTTTCTTTTGACTGCTGAAAGGTATCACAAGACTAGACCTGTCTTATCTTTACGGCAATATAAAACACCATTTGGGGTGGTATTCTTTGCAAAATCATCACTTTGATGAGTGATTCATTGGTGTTACATTTTGTTACTTACTCAATTTCATATAAGAGACAAAAAATGGCTGGAGCAAGTTTACTCACACTGTTGGACGATATTGCCACGGTGCTTGATGATGTCGCCTTAATGTCAAAAATGGCGGCAAAGAAAACCGCAGGTGTATTGGGAGATGATCTAGCGTTAAACGCTCAACAAGTGTCTGGTGTTGCATCTGAGCGAGAGATTCCAGTGGTTTGGGCGGTTGCAAAAGGCTCATTCAAAAATAAATTGATTTTAGTTCCTTCAGCTTTACTTATTAGCGCGATTATTCCATGGCTTATCATGCCATTATTGCTAATTGGCGGCTTATTTCTCTGCTTTGAAGGGGCAGAGAAAGTACTTGAGAAAGTGTTTCCTCACTCGCATCCGCACGAAGAAGAAGATGAGCTAGTTAATACTGGCGAGTCGATAGAAGAGTATGAAAAGCGTAAAGTTTCTGGTGCAATTCGAACAGACTTTATCCTTTCAGCAGAAATTATCGTGATTGCGTTAGGTACCGTGACCGGAGCCAGTCTTGTTACGCAAATTTTAGTTGTCAGTTTAATTGCAGTGATTATGACGGTTGGAGTTTATGGACTAGTCGCTGGGATTGTGAAGCTAGATGATTTAGGCCTTTACCTTGAAAGTCGCTCAAACGGTAAAGGTTGGGTGGCGAAAGTCGGAGGGGCCTTGGTCGCTTTTGCACCAAAGTTGATGAAGTTGTTAACCATTGTAGGAACTGCTGCGATGTTTTTGGTGGGTGGAGGAATTGTGGTGCACAACGTGCCAGCCATTCATCACTTTGTAGAGCCGATTATTATGAACTTTAGTGGTCATTCGGTTGCTACAGCCATTTTGCCTATTTTACTGAACGGTATTATCGGCTTTGTGGCGGGGGTGGTTGTGGTTGCGGTATGGACGATGGTTGAAAAGCTTCGTGGTCAATAATCACATCTAAAACATGAGACGATAATAACAAGGGTCATGACTTCTTTTTACAAAAAGCATGACCCTGTTTTATGGGTGAAACGTCAGTAAAGTACTTACTTCACTTTCCACTCGATCTGTTCATTTGCTCGAATAGGCACAACGATATCATTGCCAAATGGCATCGTTTCTGGCACATCCCAAGCGGATTTTTCTAACGTTACTGTATCTGTGTTACGTGCAATGCCGTAAAAATCAGGACCGTTGAAGCTTGCGAAAGCTTCCAAGTTTTCCAACTTGCCTTCTTTTTCGAAGACTTCTGCATAAAGCTCTAGCGCAGCGTGTGCAGTGTAAGAACCAGCACAACCGCAAGCCGATTCTTTTGCCCCTTTCGCATGTGGCGCTGAGTCTGTACCTAGGAAAAACTTCTTGCTACCACTAGTTGCTGCTTCGATCAGCGCTTGCTGGTGGGTTCCGCGCTTAAGAATTGGCAAACAGTAGAAATGAGGTTTAATACCACCCACAAGCATGTGGTTACGGTTGAAAAGAAGGTGGTGGGCAGTGATGGTAGCCGCTACGTTGTCTGAGGCGTTGCTAACGAAGTTTGCTGCGTCGGCGGTGGTGATATGTTCTAGAACGATTTTAAGATTAGGGAAGTCATTGACGATAGGAGCGAGGACAGTATCAAGGAATTCTTTCTCTCGGTCGAAGATATCAATATCGTGATGTGTTACTTCGCCATGAACTAGAAGTAACATTCCGACTTCTTCCATTGCTTCTAAAACGTGATAAATGTTTTTCGCATTGGTCACACCGGAATCTGAGTTTGTTGTGGCGCCAGCAGGATAGAGCTTGGCAGCAACAATGTGTCCGGTTGCTTTAGCCTTACGTATTTCGTCTGGTGTCGTGTTATCTGTAAGGTAAAGCGCCATTAAAGGCTTAAACTGTTCGCCATGTTGCTCTTTGAGAATTCGGTCACGGTAGGCTAGGGCGAGCTCAGTTGTAGTAACAGGTGGGACGGTATTTGGCATAATCAGCGCACGGCCATTGTAGCGGCTGATGTCGCGAACGGTGTCTTTAAGAACTTCCCCATCGCGTAAGTGAACGTGCCAGTCGTCAGGACGAGTGATAGTCAGTGTTGTCATTAATTGCTCCCACCATTGAAAAGTTGTCTGATTGGAGCCTAAGCGCCGTATTTGCTTTTGAGCAAACGCTTGCGCTTAGGCGACAGGATGATAGAGGAATTGCCCTCATATTTCATCCCATTTTTCAATTTTATAAAGAGTGAGAGTGTAAGTGGTTACTTCATTGTTAACCAAAGCGCGTGGATCGTACCTGGTAGAAAGAAGAAACACGTCAATATTAGATTAATCAAAAAGTCTTTATTTAGACCTTTCTCCATAAACACCGCGACAGGCGGAAGAAAGATACATAACAAAATCAGAACCAGTTTTCTTGTATCCATAATTAAGCTCCAAATCGATAAATGGGAGTAGTGATAACTTGGGTGAATTATGTGTGTCGTATCACACTTTATCAAACGGTATTTGGTCAGAACGGTGTTAAAAAACGCGAATATTGAGTGTAGTAAATACTTGTCACTAAAACCAAATTTATAAGAATATGGTTTCGAGAAAGTTGCGATGGATGAAGAGGCAGTAGACTCTGCAACTTAATGTGATTTGAGTATACAATACCGCAACAAATAAAAAACACCCGTAGGAAGAAGGCCATGTCGCAACCCGTTTTATCCCAAATTAATGTTTTTCCGGTTAAGTCAGTTGGCGGATTATCGCTGTCGTCCGTATGGGTTGAGAAGCAAGGATTGAGCTTCGATCGTCGCTTTATGATTGCGAAAGCTGATGGCTCGATGATCACTGCGCGAAAGTATCCGCAAATGGTAACCATTAAGTCTGCCTTATTGTCCGATGGAGTGGTGTTTAGTAGTTTGGGTATGGAGCCACTTAAAATCCGTTACCAAGATTTCAAAATGCAGGAGACACCTGCAACGGTTTGGAAAGATACGTTTACTGCCTATACCACGACAGATGATGCAGATGACTGGTTTAGTCGTGTGCTGGGGCAGCGCGTTGAGTTGTTGTTTAGTGGTGAGCAATCGAATCGTGTCCGTGAAAAGCTAGGTCAAAACGTCAGTTTTGCTGATGGTTATCCGGTTTTAGTGATCAGCCAAGCTTCACTTGATGAGCTGAACCGAAGAAGTTCAGAGCTACACTCAATGGATCAGTTTCGTACTAACTTAGTTGTCTCTGATACTAAACCATTTGAAGAAGATTCATGGAAGCGCATACGAATCGGTGAGGTAGAGTTTGAGTCTCTCAAACCTTGCGAGCGCTGTATCCTGACTACGGTGAATACCCAAAGAGGCACATTCCGTGAGAGCAAAGAGCCGCTCAAAACCTTGCAACAGTTCCGTGCAAACGATGTCGGTGGTGTGTTCTTTGGCCAGAATCTTGTCGCGCGAAATGAAGGCATTATTCGTCAAGGCGATAAAGTTGAAGTATTGGAGTACAAAGAGCCGGAGTTTTACGTAGATAACTCGCCAGTGCGCATGAAGCTTACATGTGTTGAGCGTGAAGAAATTGCCCAAGACTTTGTGACCTTATGGTTAGAGCCAAACAAAGGTTCGTTGCCTAATTACTTGCCAGGACAACACCTGCCAATAGAGGTGAATATTGATGGTAAGAAAGTGGGTCGACGCTATACCTTATCATCCAGTCCTTCTCGCCCGGGTCGTTATGCTATTTCTGTAAAGCGTATCGCGGGTGGAAGAGTCTCTAACTCACTCTTGGACAACTTACAAGTCGGTGATGTTTTAGAGGCAGAACAACCTGACGGTCAGTTCCACCTTAAAACGCATGAAGCGCAGCCTCTGCTGTTACTCTCTGCGGGTAGCGGAGTAACACCAATGTTATCAATGGTGCGTTACTTAGCGGATCACAATCAGTTGGATAATGTGGTTTTCTACCATCAATGTCGCACCGAGAATGATATTCCTTGTCGCTCAGAGTTGGAGCAGTTAAAGCGTGAGCACCCAGGGCTAGAAGTAAAAGTCTGTTTAACGCAACCTGCTGTTGATTGGTTTGGTTTGAAAGGGCGTTTAAGTTTGTCACACATTAAGCAAATCAAAGATGTTGAACAGCGGCAGGTGTTTGTGTGTGGTCCTGATGGTTTTATGGAGAAAGCGAAAAATCTCCTGCTAAGAAAAGGGCTGCCAGAGGAAAACTACCATCAAGAAGCGTTTGGAGTTTCTTCTCTTACGTCAAAGCCAGAGAAAAGTCTCGCTATTGACTTTAATGGAACTAAAGTCGTAGGCAACAACCAAAAAACGTTGTTAGATCAGCTCGAAGATGCTGGGAAGGTCATCAGCAATAGCTGTCGTGCTGGCTTATGCGGCGCGTGTAAAGTTCAGCTTACGTCGGGGCAAGTTCATCATCCGGACGTGCCCGCGTTGACTGATGAGGAACGTGCAATGGGAACCGTATTGGCGTGTTGTGCTGTGCCAGAGACGGACATAACAGTAACCAACTAGGCGAGAGCACCTTTGTCCTTCGACAAAAACTGTTCCTAGACAAAAAAACGCTGCTATTTTTAGCAGCGTTTTGAGTTTTAAAGAGAGCTGAAAATATCGCTTAGTCGTAAATCGTCGGGATTGGCTGGCGTTTGTGCTGCGTTGCTTTGTAAATCGCTACCAGACGGTCACTCACTTGCTGTGGAACAGGTTTGCCCTCTAAGAAGTCGTCGATTTGCTCGTAAGTTAGGCTTAGGGCATCTTCATCTGCTTTTTGTGGAGCAAGCTCTTCTAAGTCTGCTGTTGGCACTTTCTTCACTAGTTGCTCAGGTGCACCCAATGTAGCAGCTACTTCACGAACTTGGCGCTTACTTAATCCGAACAATGGTGCCATGTCACAAGCGCCATCACCAAATTTAGTGTAGAAACCAGTGATGTTTTCTGCTGAGTGATCAGTACCAAGAACAAGGCCGCCTACGTAGCCCGCGATCTCGTATTGAGCAACCATGCGAGCACGCGCTTTTACATTGCCTTTTACGAAGTCGACTTTTGCTGCATCAGTTGGTAGAAGATCTGTGCCTTCTAATGCAACGTGAGAAGCCGAATGAAGCCCGTCAACACCTGCTTTGATGTTCACCGATACAGAATGGGTTGGCTGGATAAAAGACAGAGCGAGCTGAGCCTCATCTTCATCTTTTTGCTCCCCATAAGGCAGGCGAACTGCGATAAATTGGTAGCTATTGTTGCCCGCTTCTTCGTTTAGTTGGTCTACAGCCAACTGAGCTAAACGACCACATGTCGTTGAGTCAACGCCACCGCTGATGCCAAGAACAAGAGACTTACAGCCCGCTTCTTGCAATTTACGCTTAATAAAAGCGACACGGCGTTCAATTTCAAAATGCGGATCAATTGAAGGGAGTACGCGCATTTCGTCACGGATGGATTGTTCCATTTAGGGTTCCTTTTCCTGCAAATATTTCAGACTCTAAAGCACATTTGCTCAAATGGTGATAAACCATACAGTTGAGGCTCATTAAACGCGACTTTAGGGTCAAAAGCTGTAAAGATTAGTAGTATCATACCGAAATCATCAGATTAGAAAACTCTCTTCAACCAGGTAATCACCGGATATGAAAAAAATCGCCATTTTTGGTAGTGCATTTAACCCACCTAGTTTAGGGCATAAAAGTGTTATTGAGTCTTTGAGCCACTTTGATCTTGTGCTACTTGAGCCAAGCATTGCACACGCTTGGGGCAAGAACATGCTTGATTACCCAACTCGGTGCAAAATGGTTGACGCGTTCATCAAGGATATGGGGCTTTCTAATGTTCAGCGTTCTGATGCAGAGCAAGCTTTATACCAACCTGGACAAAGTGTGACGACCTATGCGTTGTTAGAAAAAATTCAAGAAATCTACCCAACTGCCGATATAACTTTTGTCATTGGTCCTGATAATTTCTTCAAATTTGCTAAATTTAGTAGAGCTGAAGAGATTACGGAACGTTGGACTGTTATGGCATGTCCTGAAAAAGTAAAAGTCAGAAGCACAGATATTCGCAAAGCACTGGCCGAGGGTGAAGAGATCGGTGCCTATACAACACCTTCCGTACGTGATTTATTACTTAGTAAAGGCTTATACAGAGAAACATTGTCTGGGAACTGAGAGGTCAGATTTTCATGGTCAGAGTCGTTTTATTTAGTGCATGTGCGCTGCTTGTGGTGACACAAGCTCATTCCGCGTGTAACTATTTTTCTGATCGTTCCGTGGTGTTTGCAGATAACACTCTTCCTATCTGTGAAGACATTTTAGATTCCATCGGCGTGTTAAGTACTGAAGCATTGATTTGGCATGCAGCGGAAGCGAAGCTTGAAGGACCAACAGAAAACTATTGGGAGGAGTGGGCGATTAAGCCGGAAGACACCCCACTTCTAACTCAAAACTTAGAAAAGAATTACTTTGGTCTTGGTTTTTGGATGCCGGAAGAGCTTCGAGACGAAGAGAGTAAAATGGATACAGAAGAGTGGCTTCGTAGTCACGGGTTGATGTTCAGCGTTGGTTTTGGTGATAAATCAGACGGACAGCCAAGAATGCGGTTTGATTATCGTTGGCACGAATATTATGACGCTGACTGGATGATGCAGATAGAGGTACCTTTCTAGACACCTCAAGCAAATGAAAAAAGGGCGTACATTATCAATGTACGCCCTTTTTGCTTTTACTTGAATCTCTACTTTCTGTGTCCGTAATTCTACGTAATGCTGAACACGTAGCTTGTTGAAGAGCAAGTTATAGCGCTTCTCCAAAGACTAAAAAGCAAAGCTGTTCATATTCTTCGGTGTTACCAGCAAAAAGAGAGTCAACAATTTGCTCTTCCTTCTTCCCCGACAGTTTCATTTTTCTTGCTTCACGTAGTGTTAGTACCAAGCAAAGCTCTTTAGAAATATTCATGTCACAGCCAGGAGTCCATTGATTGATGGTTCTCGTTAACGTTGAGTGCGCTAGTTTAGGAGACAGCGTCAATATTTCATGTCTTACTACTGTCAGTAGATCGGTTTGCAGATCCGAGCGTTCGGCAGTTGTTGCTAGCTTCTCGACGAGCGCTTTGAGTAGCGGTGAAGGCTTCACAAAGCCCGCCTGTTGTGAGAAGTCGTCATTTAAACGCACAGAAAAATCACAACGATATACACGAGAATTAGGTAAAAAGGTGAGGGAGCTCAAACATCCTTGAGGAATCCAAAAATATTGGCCTGGTTCAATGGCATACTCCTGCTTACCCAATTTAATGACGGCTAACCCTTCGATGACAGACAGTAGACTGTGCTTCAATGCTTTTTTACGCGCAGCTACATCAAGAAAGGGGTATTTAGCGTCGTGAAATTCAATTGCGTAGTTCATTATGAGTACCAGTGTTTTTTGGCGCTAAGGGTAACGTTAAACCCATACGATTCCAACCTGCTGAGAGAATTTTTTAGCATGATAAATGGTGGCTTAACTGGTATGACCATGTTAAAAGTATGGGTTGAAATGCTGCTTGTCAGCAAAACTATGCGTAAAATGTGCCAGCTTTTTTTGATATGTAATGAACAATGACAGCCAATACCGATCCTTATATTGAAATTCGTCCTTACAACGACGAAGAAATTCCAGCAGCGCTGGATCGTCTAATCCAAGATGATGAATTTATCACTGCTATCCTAGAACATCGCTTTGCTAATAAAGCAGCATGGTTCAAAACGCTAATGAGCCCGATCCTGCGCATCTACCTGAAAGCTAAGTGGAGCAAGCTTGATTCTGTCGAAGCAATTCAGATTGAAGTGAAGAAGTATCTGAAAGATACATTGAATAAGACAACGGATGGCGTCACTTTTTCTGGTTTGGATAAGCTGGATAAAAACACGTCATACCTATTCGTTTCTAACCACCGTGATATTGCGATGGACCCTGCGCTCGTAAACTATGGCTTGTACCAAAGTGGGCACCGTACAGTTCGTATAGCGATTGGCGATAACCTGCTGAAGAAGCCATGTGCGACAGAATTGATGCGACTCAATAAGAGCTTCATCGTTAAGCGCTCTGCTAAAGCGCCTAGAGAAATGATGAAAGCATTGGGACAACTTTCAAGCTATATCAAACATTCGCTTGATACTGGCAATTCAATTTGGATTGCCCAAAAGGAAGGCCGTGCTAAAGATGGAAACGACTTTACTGATCCTGCGATTTTAAAAATGTTCCATGTTGAAGGCCGTAAACAAAAGATCAGCTTTGGTGAGTACACGCGTTCTCTGAAAATCGTTCCTGTCTCGATTGCCTATGAAAATGATCCATGTGACATTGCCAAAGCAAAAGAGCTGTACGAAAAAGCAGAAAATGGCCGCTATGAAAAAGGCGAATTTGAAGATATCGAAAGCATCATTCAAGGTATCGTTGGCTATAAAGGCCGTGTACATGTTGCGTTTGGTGATGTGATTGAGCAAGAGTTTGAAACGCCGGAATCTCTTGCTGGTGAAATCGACCGCCAAATTCACAACAACTACAAGTTGTACCCAATCAACTTGTTAGCTGCTGGGCATGAAGATTCGAGCATCATTACGGAAGCGGTTAAGCGTCATCTCGCGGATAAGTTGGATCAGCTACCTGAAGGCGCAAGACCTTATTTGGTGGCGAGCTATGCTAATCCTGTGAATAACCAAGAGTAATCTTCGTCACTGAACTCTGTTGATTCAGAATGCCTTAAAGCCTCGGCCTGCCGGGGCTTTTGTTTATCTGCTCTTTAAGGTGCGACGGCGCCACCAAGGGTTAAATTGCTAGGCCATTTGGTGATCCTGTTACCACCTAAATAGATATTCCCTTTCACCGTCATTGTGTCTGGAAATACTTTCAGCGCTGATCCTCCAATATAAAGATTACCATCAACCACCAATCCTTCAGGAAGTTCAGAAATGGGAGTGCGAATAACACTTAGATCACCTTTTACTCGAAGTTTAGCTGGAAGCGCTTTTAACGGTGTATCTGTCAGATTTAGGTAACCGCCTAGTTTGATGCCTTTAGGCCAGTTTTCGATCTTACTACCTAGTAGGTTTGCATAGCCTTTTATCTTTGTTCCTGAGCGAATAACTTTGAGTGCGCTGTTAGTTGCTTCCAGACTGCCTTCAACATCAAGCCCTTTAGGCAAGGTTTTGATAGGGGTTTGTGAGATGTTTAAGTTGCCCTTTACCACTAGGCCAGAGGGGAGTTGGGTGTAAGGCTTGTTTCTAAGATCAAGATTGCCGTAATTATCGATGTGACCAAACTTAGAATAGTAATCTAGCTCATATGCCAAAGGAGACGAGCAGAGCAGGATTGAAGTAATGCATAGGGAAACAAAACGCATAGTCAAAGAGTTAGTTAAATACCGAGATCAACAGGTGCTTATCTTATACTTAAATAAACCTATTATGCATTTTTTGCTCACAGTTTTTGATTCATAACTTAAATATTCAAATTAGAGATACACGTTAAAAGTGCGCTTCTTTACTGAGCTAAGTAACTTCAAGCTTACTAAAATGAGATAAATTAAATGATTGAATGTGAAGCAGACCCAAGTGTAGAGGTGAGAAAAATATCAGTAGATATTTGAATAATATGAGATTCTTCCAAGAACTTCACAAGGGTCCTTGTTAGTATTATTGAGGTTTGAGGGAGATTTTCATGAAGTTAAAAAGTGTATCTATTTTTACCGCTGGTGTTTTTGCAGTACTGCTGTCGGGTTCCGTTTTTGCTAAATCATACAGTACACCAGAAAACAAAGCGCTAATAGTTGCTGACGGTAAGGTAGGTCAGCGTATCTGTTACTACGATGATAAAGCCTACACCACAGGGGCCGTGATTAATGTTGAAGGCGTATTACTGATGTGTACCGCTGAGAACGATTTTGAAACCAATGGCTCGTTAAAGTGGGCCGTGTTCAAAAAAGATAAATAAACGCGCCGAAGTTGTCTGTTTCATTTAGAGCGGTTTAAGATTAAGAGATTGGAAAAATAAAAAGCGAGCATCATGCTCGCTTTTTTCATTAACGCGCGAGTGAGCGAGTTTTTAATTCAAAGATAAGTTTTTCAGCACTTACTTCAAATTTGAATCGAGCCGTCGCTTGGTTAGATTCTTCGGTTATTTCTGAAACATTGTATTCAACATCAGCACATACTGATTTAGCGAGCTCGATGTATTTTTGTAGTTCAGACTCTAGCTCTGTTTTTGTCTGTGCGAAAACCGTTACGTCGGCAACTTCGTCACCTTCTTTGATGATAAAGCCTATCTCGCCAGCACAGCCGCAGGCCTCACATACTTGGTTTTTTTCTAATTCGACACTCATAACGAATCCTCTTGTAAATACTAAGGGTATTCTATCAGGTATTTGATCTGTATCTACAAAAATGACGACTTTTGCGTAAAAAAGGAACAGAGTAGGCACTTGTTAAGTAAGGGTTAAAGATTGGATTACTAAATCATCAAGAACGTTAATGTGATATATATCAACATTTAAAATCAATTAACGAACATAGTGACGAGATTTTGCTCAGTCCAGTTGAACTAATGGTTAATTTATAAGACTATTTCTTGATTGATTATTTTTAATAATTATCATTCTTGGTCTTTGAATAGTTTCGATGAATAATTGGCGCAAGGTTTTGATGAGACTAACTTTTCGCCTTATTTTGAGTAGCATGTATTGACAAAAACATAACTGAAAATTACACATTACGCAGTGTAAAGACGTTATGGTTTGGAACTCGACATGATATTAAATAGTCGCAATACATATACCCAAAGCGCTTTCAAGTGCAGTGCTTAGCAACCTGATTTCTAGGTTTTCGCTAATCGAACCGCATCGGCGAGCCGGGTATAATGCTAAGAATGATTTCATTCTGGCCTCATTTAATAGTGAGTTAGATGGATTTACAAAGAGAAGAGCTTAAAATATGCCAAAGCGTAGTAAAGAAGATACCGAAATCACTATCCAAAAGATCATGGATGCCGTTATTGATCAGCTACTCAGATTAGGTTACGACAAAATGTCGTACACGACGCTAAGCCAGCAGACAGGTATATCGCGTACCGGTATTAGCCATCACTTCCCTAAGAAAACGGACTTCACCGCCGCACTGGATGGCCGTATCTTTAAAATGTTTATTGAACACTTAGAGTTTGATAAAGGATTGAATGCATTTTCACAAAGTTGGATTAAAGCGCTGGAAGATGCTGAGTTTCTCGCGATTTTACGACTGCTATTCCATCACATTGTCACCGCTGAAAATGCGCAAGAATTTGCTGCTAATGGTATTGACCGCTTATACAAAATGGTTGAAAGCCAGTTTGGTGCGGGTGGTGACAAAGAGCTTGAGTGGTTGATTGGTCGATCATTGATCCAAATGAGCAAGTAATAGCCTTTAAAGCCCCAAATTCTGCCACTATCAAAGCAAAGGCCCGCAATTCTCATATTGCGGGCCTTTGTCGTATCAAAGTGTTTTAGAGACGGCTTAGAGGAGATACGCTTTATGCTGCGGCATGCACTTGAGGGAAGTCTAGCGTCGGATGTTTTGTCACAATAGAGCGATAGCCATAAACTTGCTCAATGCGCTCTGACGTTAGTGCATTCCATGGCGTGTCATCACAAACTAGTTTCCCGTTATGCAAGAGTACAAGGCGGTCTGCGTACTGAGAGGCTAGATTCAAGTCATGTAACACCACAACCACCGCTGCGTTTTGTGCTTTTGCCGTTTCACGAGCAATTTTTAACGTGTTGTGTTGATGGGCGAGATCCAACGCTGAGGTAGGTTCATCAAGCATTAAGATTCGTTTTTCGCCAGATTGATGTAGTTGTGTCATCACTCGTGCTAGATGCAGTCGTTGCTTTTCTCCACCAGATAAAGACGGGTACAGGCTTTCTGCTAAATGCAATACGTCGGTTTGTTCCATGTAATGTAAAGCCAGTTTAGTGGTTTCTTTATTGGACAGTGATAGCGGTATTGCCCCCAGCTCTACTACTTCTCTGGCTAGAAATGGGAAGGTTAAGGTGCTGTGCTGCGGGAGCATTGCAATATGTTTGGCGCTTTTTTCAGGCTCCCAATCATGCTTTTGTTTACCGAAGTAGGTGATGTGATGATTCGAAGAGATCTCACCGCATAGAAGCTTGAGCAAAGTACTTTTACCTGCGCCATTGGGGCCGAGTAGGGCGGTCACTTCACCAGCTCGGATATCAATGTTGATGTCATCGAGCACCACACGGTTGCCATACGTCATCGAAATGTTTTTCCCCGATAAAACGATCTGGTTCATTACAAAATCTTCCCTTTTTGCTGGAACAATAAGTAGATGAAAAAGGGCGCGCCAATCAATGCGGTCACGATTCCAACTGGTAATTCAGCTGGTGCCACGGCAACACGAGCAAACATATCTGCGGCAGTAAGAAGCAGTGCTCCCATTAAGGCAGATATTGGTAATAGCGTTCGATGGTCAGGCCCAGCGAGCATGCGCCCTAAGTGAGGAATCACGAGCCCAATAAAGCCAATTGCACCACTGATGCTCACCGTAATACCAACACCCAGTGCAGAAAGTAAAATAAGCTGACGTTTGAGTTTTTGAACCGGAACTCCTAAGTGTCTTGCTTCTGATTCCCCTAACAACAGAGCATTCAGCGCCATCGACTTCTTCTGGAACCAGAGTAATAGGATGACGAGTGTTACAGCAGATAGAGCAATCCCTGACCAATTTGCACCAGCTAATGAGCCCATCGACCAAAGCGTCAAGTCTCGCAGCATCTGATCATCTGCGATAAAGTTCATGTAGCCAATCGCAGCACCCGAGAGCGCGCTGATGGCAACGCCAGCTAACAACATAATTGTAACTGAGGTACCAAACTTACTTGTGCCGAGTTTATAAACGAGAATAGTCGTTAGTGCACCGCCAAGGAAAGCAAAAAGAGGCAGAGCCGCTAAGTTCATTAGTTGCGGATAGTTTTGGCTAAATTCAGCAAATACAACAATAGCGAATGCACCACCAAGAGCAGCGCCAGCAGACACACCAATGATACCTGGCTCGGCTAATGGGTTACGGAACAAGCCCTGCATAACCACACCACAAATTGCCAAAATGGCGCCGATGAACATACACAAAATGGTGCGAGGCAATCGGATTTCGTTAATGACCAACTGAATGTGAGGAGCGAGATCAGAACTGCCTCCCGTTAGGCTACGCAAACTGTCAGCAAAGCTAATGTTCATTGGGCCCACGGTAATAGAGGCGATAGCAATAAATGCTAAAAATCCACTAAGCACTGATAACGTCGTTGAAAGGGGGATGCGTCTTAACAACATGTCATGTCTCTATGGGTAAAGCAGTGCATTCAAGCGTTTAGCTTCTGCAAGGCTTTTAAGGCCCAAACCACCTACCAGAGCATGGCCATCAATCGTTATGATGTCTTTGTTCTTTCCAGCGGGTGTTGCAGCAAGAAGCGGCATTGCTTTTAAAATTGCATCGGCACCACCCAACGTTTCATAGCTGCGACCACTAACAAGAATCACGTCAGGCTGCATCTCTACCATCGCTTCTGTGGATAGAGGCTTGTAAGACGAGAGTTGTGTAGCGGCTGGGTTTTGTCCGCCGGCGAGTTGAATAATTGCATCGGGTGTCGTTTGTGAGCCCGCAACATTTGCAGGTCGCCCTTCATGGATCAGCAGAAAGAGCACTTTCTTTTTCTTTGCTTGATCAGGCTGGTTTGCATTGAGTGCTTGTACTTGCGCCTGGACATCTTGCTTTAAGCTTTCAGCTTGAGCTTTGCGATCCATAAGGTTCGCAATTTGATCAATACGTTGATAAAGGCCCTCGACATTTGCATCAGTATTAACGATTTCTACATCTACGCCAGCCGATTTCAATTGGCTCAATGTTGTTTTCGGCCCCATCTCATCAGAACCAATGACTTTTGTCGGACGTAAGGCGAGCAACCCCTCCGCTGAAAGACGACGATGGTAGCCCACTTTAGGCAGTTCCATTCCTTTTGGTAATTGACTGGTGACGTCGATAGCAACCAAGCTATCTTTAGCGTCGAGTTCAAGCAAGAGTTCAGTGACGGCGCTGCCTGCGCTAACAACGCGCTCTGAGGATGGCGTTTCATTGGCAAAAAGTTGACTACTCGCAAGTAGGGAAATAGCTGCCGTGACAACAGCATGAATAGTGATGCGTGTGTTCTTCATTTTGAAAGGATCTCTATCTTACTTATTTTTATGATGGCTCTTCAGTGAGTAACTGAGTAGCTTGAATTCCGTTTTCTTGTAAAAAGCCGAGAAGTTGTACTAGCGACTGAATATTCGCGGTTTTTTCTGCTCCAATTACAATTGGTTTATCGCTTGATTTACTCTCTTCTAACAGCGCGAGGGTAAAGTTGTCCCAATCGATGTATGTCTTGCCGTTAATAGCCCAGTAAGGCTCGTCTTTAAGAATATTTACCGTGATGGATTGCTTATCGACATCTGCAACAGCCTGAGATTCTGTGCTCGGTAAATTGACGTCTAATGAATCGAGTTTGACCGCCGCGGTTAACATCAGGAAAACCATGACGATAAAAATAATGTCTAACAGCGGTGTTAAATCGGGGGTTAAACCGTTACGACTATTTTCTTGTGGTGTTTTAATCATTTAGTTGCTGCCTCAATCTTCCCAGAAGAGCGCAGTGTTACTTTTGAGTGGTCTGGCGAGACATGCTGTAACGAGATACCTTCAAGCCATAAGTTGACGTAGTTTAAAGTGTGCTCAAGCTTGGCGATTACACGATCCGCCCACAAACCAATGATCTGCGCTCCTGAAATGGCAGGAAGTGCGATAATGAGACCCGCGGCAGTGGTGCGCATAGCAAGACCTAGGCCGTCAGCCAAATCATTCGGAGTGATATTCCCCGTTGAAACCGCGATGCCTTTAAACATGTCAATTAAGCCAAGTACCGTACCAAGCAAGCCAATTAAAGGGCTGATGACGCCAATCAGCGTCAGCAAACGAAGGCCGGAATGCAGCTGATGGCGTTTTTCTTGCAGCCAAATACCTGCGGCATCCTCTCTTAAAGATTTAGAGAAAGAATGATGAGCAAGCAACATCGCAACACCACGGTACAGAAGCGGCCGCTTATTCGACAACTCTTCAGCAAGTGCTTCAAGTTCGCTCCCATTTGTTGGGTCTAATCCTGTGAGCTTTTGGCGAATGGCTCGCTTTCCTACACCAAGGCTAATTAACACATGGAATAATCGCTCGGCGATGATCATCACGGTTAGAGCTGAGCAAATGATCAAAGGCCATGTCATCAGCCCAAATTGAGTTTGTAATTCTTGTAGTTGTTCCATTATCCATCCAACTTAAAACGAACAGGTACTTGTACTCGGTGAGCGACTTTTAGCCCACCTGAAATATGTGGTGTAAATTGCCACTGTTTGATCGCACGAAGTGCTGAGGCATCTAGCGACTCTGTGCCGGAAGACTCAATCAAAACCTGTTTAATCTGGTTACCATTCTCATCTAGCCATATCTCATACAAGGCTACACCTTCAATACCGCGTCTTTGTGCAGACCTTGGGTAACGGGGTTGTGTTGGTTGACTCACAAACGTTGGTTTGTCTACCAAGACAGGCTGAGACGTTGCCCCTTTGGATTGGCTCGCAGGTGCGGATTGTTGAGCTACCGTCTCTTTCTTCACTGGTTCCGTTTTTTTCTTTGGTTTCGCTTCGGGCTGAACCTTTTGCTTTGTTACGGTTTTGGTGGGCTCGACCGCTTTAGGTTTAGATTGTTTAACCGGTTCAGGTTTTTTCTCTACTACCTTCTTCTTAACAGCGTCTTTCTTGACGACCTGTTTTTTTACAATCTTCTTTTCTGGTTCAGGTTGGTCTTGAGGCTGCTGCTCTTTTGGTGGCGCTACATTTTCTGGTGTAGATTTTTCGACAGCGGGAGGAGCAGACACAAGATTTAGACTTACCGAACTTGCTGGGTTTCCAGCCGGCATCGCGAACACCTTTGTCTCTTGAGAAACAAAAAGAAGTGCGGCATGGATGGCAAGGGAAGCACCTCCTGCAATGACATATCTTTGTACGTTCACGGAATATCTCGGGAAACTATGAAAACTTGGGCAGATTATTACTTACAATGGAAATAAGATCAATTATCAATTGCATTATCATTACGCTCAAATTATGATTCTTGCAGAATTTTTAAGATCAGCTTCCATCCCTTACATGATGGGAGTTAAGCGAGTATATATGAGCGTCGATATCGATAAGCTTGATGAATCAGTGTTGGGCAGTGATAGTCCTGATCCATTGCGATTTGCTTTTGTTAAGAAGCATTCTGCACATGCCGGGGGAGCGAGCGTACCTGTGCCCTTGTCTCAACAACAGGCGATTTTTTCGAGTATTACGGCTAACTCAATTAAAGCGACCAATAAGCGCTGTCTTTATATTCATGTTCCGTTTTGTCGCGTTCGTTGCACTTTTTGTAACTTCTTTCAAAATGCTGCAAGTCGCACACTGGTTGATGAGTACTTTGAAGCATTAATGCAGGAGCTTAGAGAGAAAGCGGCATTACCTTGGACACAAAATGGTATTTTTCACGCCGTATATATCGGGGGCGGAACGCCAACGGATTTATCTCCAATACAGGTTCGTGTGTTAGGCCAGGCTATCCGAGACCACTTTCCTTTGGCCGCAGACTGCGAAATCACCTTAGAAGGTCGCATCAATCGTTTTTCTGATGAGTTGTATCAAGGCGCTTTAGACGGTGGGTTTAATCGTTTCTCTTTTGGTGTGCAAAGTTTTAATACACAAGTGCGCCGCAGCGCAAAACGTTTAGATGATAGAGAAGATGTCCTCAAACGGGTGAGCGAGATCGCCAAAGAAGACAAAATTCCGGTCATTATCGATTTACTCTATGGCTTACCTTATCAAACCAAAGAAGTGTTAGAGCAAGATTTAAATGATTTCCTCTCGACTGGCGCACACGGACTGGACTTGTATCAGTTAGTGGTTGGTGGGTCAGCTCCCATGCTCAACCTCGTAGAAAAGGGAAAAATCCCGCCACCTGCGACCACACCAGAAAAAGCGGGAATGTATGAGCTCGGTGTGAACTTTATGGCCAAACACCATATGAAGCAACTGAGTGTGAACCATTGGGCAATCGATAACCGCGAGCGTAGTTTATACAATAGTTTAGCCAAGACTTATGCAGAGGTATTGCCAATTGGCTGTGGTGCTGGAGGTAATATCGGTGGCTACGGGATGATGCAACACCGCACACTAGAGACCTATATTAAAGCGGTCAAAGAAGGTCAAAGCACCATCGCGATGATGATGAAGCAAAGCCCTCTAGAACCACTTTTTTCTGCACTCAAATCTGCGTTTGACCGTGGCATTGTTCAAGCAAATCAACTTCCATCATTTATGGGAGAGGACGCGTTCGGGTTTTTATTGCCTCTATTTAAAGTGTGGCAAGCGAAAGGCTTAGTACAACTACATGAACGTAGCGCAGTCCTTACTCTTGCAGGCAGCTTCTGGGCTGTGTCATTGGCTCAAAGTTGTATTCAGGTACTCACGTCAGAGATGAACGAAACCGTACCGAAAGCATCCAATAATTAATGAAAACAAATTGAACAAAAACGGAAGACACAATGGAATCAATCAAGCAACAAGTTGAAGTATTACTAGAGCAAGAACCACAATTATTGCCAGCTGCGATGGCAGAGCGTCTTGGCATTTCCGAGTTTGAGGTTGTTGCGGCTCTACCTCAGGAAATGGTGGCTATTGCACCAGGAGAGCAAGCGCAAAGCATCTTAGAAAGTTTGGTTGGTTTTGGCCCGGTGACGACCATCGTCCACTCTTTTGGTTCTATCTTTGAAGTTAAAGCGCCGTTTCCAAAAGGAAAAGTGGCGCGTGGCTATTACAATTTAATGGGTAGAGAAGGTGAACTGCACGGCCACCTTAAATTAGATAACGTTAAAAATGTCGCATTAGTCAGTAAACCGTTTATGGGTAGAGAGAGTCACTATTTTGGTTTTTTCTCAGAGTGCGGAAGCAATATTTTCAAGATTTATTTAGGCCGTAACGAAAAGCGCGAGTTGATTGAAGAGCAAGTCACCGCATTTCGCGCCCTACAAGCCGAATTAAAAAAGTAATCACAAACATAATCGAGGCTTAACTCGAATACTAATTAGTAAAGTCAGGTATCAATATGGATCAACAAGTTAAACAAGAGCGTTTGCAAGGTCGTTTAGGGCCAGAGATCAAAGAGTTCCGTCAGGAGCGTCGTACACTTCAGCTTGCAACTGTCGATGCAGAAGGTCGCCCGAATGTAAGCTACGCGCCTTATGTCCAAAACCAGGAAGGTTATTTCGTTCTCATTTCTAAAATCGCTCGTCATGCCCGTAACCTTTTAGAAAATCCAAATGTTTCATTGATGATGATCGAAGATGAAGAGTCTTCAAAGCAGCTGTTTGCTCGTAAGCGCTTAACTTTTGATGCGGTAGCAAATGTAGTTGAGCGAGACACAGAGATGTGGCAACAAGTTGTTGGACAAATGAAAGAGCGTTTTGGTGAGATTATTGATGGTCTAAGCCAGCTAGAGGATTTCGTTTTGTTCAACTTAAAGCCAGAATCGGGGCTATTTGTTAAAGGTTTTGGTCAGGCGTATCAAGTGTCTGGTGATGATTTAGTCGATTTTGTTCACCTTCAAGAAGGTCATAAGAAAGTCGAAAGTGCCTGATTGTAAACCGATCATATGAATGTCGATCATTTGGCATAATGAACGTTTAAAGGGAGTTAGGTTATACTGACTCCCTTTTTTATATTGGAACAAAAGCATGAAACCTGTAAGCAAGGAATTGAGCGAGATTTGCTATCCGTTTATTTACGAGGACAGTCCGGTTTGTGACTTTGAAATTACAGCAGATGAACTTTGTAGTCGTATTGGCCTTGTTCTCGCTATGGAGTTGGACGAGTTTAGCCGTGATATACTGACAAGAATGCAGCCTAATGTTTATCATCTAAATGGTTCGGTTCGCGGAAAATTAGCGATTACAGAGACGGAAGTTGAAGAGTTAAAGGCCGATTATGCTTTGCTCAAGCAACGCATTGATGGTGGCTTCAAAGGCTTTGTTCTACCCGGAGGACATCCGGCAGCCAGTCAATTGCATTTGTGCCGTTGCCAAGCTAAAAAAACGGTACGAGCATTAGTTGCCGTTGAACATACAGGTAAGAAGCAGCCCGCACCTATTTTGTTTCGTTACGCGAACTTATTAGCGAATGTACTTTACAGCCTAGCTTCTTATATTAATCATACTTATCAAGTCAAAGAGACGGAATTCGTTTCTCGTAGTTACGCGATGCCAAAGAAGTGAGCTGAGAAATTAGCGGATGTGAGCATCAGGGATAGGACAAGCACTGCATTATATTCTCAAATCAACTCGTCCAATAAGAGTTAAGAAGTCATAGCTTTGGCTTCTAGCTCTTTTGCTCCGCGAAGCATCGCTTCGATTAGTTCTCCTGCATTGAATTTCTCAAGTGCCTCATGCGCGCCAACTTGGTGAGCTCTGTCTACACAGATTTCGCTCGATAACGATGTATGTAAAATGCGGTATGAATGGTTCAGAGAGGAATTATTCTGAACTTCAAATGCTAATTCATAACCGTCTAATCCGGGCATTTCAATATCGCTGACCAGAATATCAATTGGGCGATGAGCCGCAGCGTCACTTTTCATCAGTTCCAATGCATCTAAACCATTTTTACAGATTTGATACCCAATATTGATGCTATCGAGTGCGTCACACAGCTGTTTACGAGCGATGGAAGAGTCATCCACTAATAGAATACTGAGTGCTTTTAGGCGTTCTCGCTCAATATCTGTCAGCATTGGGATCTTTGAATTCTCGTACTGCGGATAAATTTTGGAAAGTAGCAGTTCCACATCCAGCATTTGAACAGTTTTATCCTCGTAGCGAGTAATTCCAGTCACGAAAATACTTTTTCCAGCGCTCGGAGGTGGCGTTTCAATAGCTTTCCAATCGCACTCAATGATCTTCTCTATACTACGAACCATAAAAGCAACCACGGTTCGCAAGCAATCTGTCACGATCAAGTAGCAGCTTTTATATTCTTCTTCACTAATAGGACGAAAGCCAACAGCCGCTGACATATCGATCACTGGTACTGTTAAGTTCCGTATCGTAACGGTTCCAATGACGTGATGATGCGAGTAAGGGATCTTTGTCGTTGGCATGTACGGGACGATTTCACGGACTTTTAGCGTACCGATAGCGAAACTCTGTTGCAGGGTGAGCTTAAACATCAACATGCCCTGAGATTGATTCGCTTTGCTAACGACTTTTGCCATGAAAATAACCTTATAAATACCACCGAATTGTGTCTAATCTAATCTTATCAGACGAAGGCTTCAACCATCGGAGAGACAAATGTGAGCTTTTTAGACAATCTTTTAGAGAATAGTGATTAACTGAGCAAAACTTGTTTGTATTTTAAACTCATTATGTAGACGATTTTATATTCCTCGTGTATTTGGGCCTTTACCGCTGAGCTATTATTAAGAAATGTTTGGTCTGTTAAAAAGGATTGGGTACACTTGCGCGACCAGAATAGTGAGAGATAGATCAATGGCAAATACAGCAGCCGCATTACATATTCTTGTGAAGCACAAAGAGCAAGCGGAAGACATAATCAAGCAACTGAAAAAAGGCGCAAAGTTTCAGACATTAGCGAAGAAGTATTCAACTTGCCCGTCAGGCAAACGCGGTGGTGACCTTGGTGAATTCCGCCGTGGTCAAATGGTACCTCAATTCGACAAAGTGTGCTTTTCTGGCGAAGTGTTAACGCCGCATTTAGTTAAAACCAAGTTCGGTTGGCATGTTGTAAAGGTGCTTTATAGAACATAAGGCTTGGTATCGACCTAAACATTGTCAGATGAAACCCACAAGCATTAAATATCATCTGTACGGTCTCTTTTCACCAATCACTACCGTTATGACATGGCAGATACATTCTGATCTGCCATGCTCCACCAAACGCCAATCTTTCCAAACTAGAAACTCATTTATATGCAGTTAACTTGGCTTTTCTCATAAGTCGTTATTCTATTTCAAGCTTTGATATGAGGATACGTTTGCCGGTTGTATCAATTATCAATGCTATTCCTTGCTGGCGAACTTTGGTTCATGTTCGGGCGCCATTCGCATATGATAGCGACCTTATAAAAATTAATCCTCTTCATAATTTAAGATGTCCCTGACTCATAAAGACTATTTTAAAATCGCATTTCCTTTCATCGTTTCTACTGTTACCCAACCATTATTGGGGGCGGTGGACACCGCGGTGATCGGTAAACTCGGTGTGGCTGAGATGATTGGTGGTGTAGCGATCGGCACCGTCATCATGAATACCTTGTATTGGCTGTTTGGCTTCTTCCGCGTCAGTACTACCGGGCAAAGTGCAATCGCATTAGGTAAAAATAGCCCAGAAGATCAAGCGAGCAGCTTATTGCGTCCTTTCGTGCTTTCGCTCTGCCTTGGCTTGATTTTCATTGCGTTGCAGTCCGTGATTTGGATGGGGGCAGAGCTGATTATCTCCCCTGATGCAGTCGTGGCCGAAAACGCTAAGATTTACTTCGATATCATGATCTTTGGTGCGCCATTTGTACTGCTGAACTACACCGTGATTGGTTGGTTGATGGGGCAGGCGAAAGCCAAAGAAACCTTGTTCACGCAAGTGTTTGGTAACGTGCTGAACATCGTGCTGGATATCGTATTTGTGTTGTACTTCGATATGGGCATTGCTGGCGTTGCGGTAGCGACACTTATCGCGCAAATCTCGACATTTGTTATTGGTGCGGTGCTGGTGTTGAAAACCTGTCGCTTCCCGCTGTTTGATTACATTCAGACCGCGAAAATGACGCGTAAAGATCTCAAAGTTATCGCGTCTTCCAATATGGATCTGCTGCTTCGTACTGTGTGTCTATTGGTGTTCTTCAACATGATGGCGCGTGTAGGCTCTCAGCTTGGTTCTGATGTGCTTGCGGCGAACGCAATCTTGATGCAAGTGACCTTCATCGTCAGCTACATGTTTGATGGTGTGGCGAACGCGTCGAGCGTCTTTGCTGGTAAAGCCGTAGGGCAGAAGAATCCGACATTGCTTGATAACGTGATTAAGCTAAACACGCAATGGACCGCGGCGTTCGTTGTTGTATTGACCTTGCTGTTGGTGCTATTCAAACACCAATTAGTGACGTTGTTTACCACTTTGCCAAACCTTGTTGCACTGTATCTAGACATGAGCCCTTGGTTATTGGCATTCCCGTTGGTTGCTGGTTTTGGTCTTACGTTTTACGGCATCTTTACCGGTACAGGGACGACGCGACCAGTGCGTAACTCTACCTTTCTAACCATGGTGTTGTTCTTAGTGACTCAATTTATTGCGGTGCAATATTGGGGCAACCACGGTTTATGGCTGGCATTCACTCTGTTCTACGTTGGGCGCTTTGTCTTCTTGTTCCCATACCTCGAACAAGTCAAACAAAAGTGTCAGTAATTCACACTGTCACAAAAGACCTAATTTAGATGTTCTTATAACAAGGGTGGAGCCATCTGCCCTTGTTGATAAATCTGAAAAAGGTGATGAAATAACCCCTCCGACTGGTTTCCTTGCTTTAACCCGCATGATATTATTTGTGATGTTATATTATTACATTTAGTTTGATGCCGTGATTTCTCAACCAGTACTCTCCGTTAATAATCTCAGCCTTACAGACTCAGAGCGCACACTCTTCAAAGACATTTCTTTTGAGCTGTTTCAAGGTGAAGTTCTTGCCATTATGGGACCTTCCGGCATTGGTAAATCCATGTTGTCGAAAGCCGTCGCAGGTTTTTTGCCGTTAGATATTTGGGTAGACGGAAGTATCCAGCTTAACAGCAGTGAGGTAGCACAAACTGCCATGCTGCAACGGAGTCAATCTCAGCGTCCTGCGGTCATTTTCCAAGATGCACTTAAAGCACTGAATCCATTGGCCTCTGTCGAGCAACAACTGTGTTTGGCATTGACGGGCAACAAAACACGTTTGTCTTCAGCAAACCGAGAAACGGTGACGACCTTGCTGTCTCAACTCGGATTTGCGGATCCAAAAGCAGCATTGGCGCAGCATCCAAGTCAGCTATCTGGTGGTCAGCGCCAGCGTATTTGTATTGCCATTGCATTGCTTGGTAGTGCCAACTTGATCATCGCTGATGAGCCCACCAGTGCGCTCGATCCAATCACCGAAGCGGAGATCCTTGAGTTGTTCCGCAGCAGTGTTCAGCAACGCAACATCAGTGGTTTGTTGATCACGCACGATCTATCTGCGGCTTTGGCGTGTGACAAAGTCTTGGTGATAGCGGACAACACCATGGTGGCTTATGGCGCACCATGGCAAGCCATTCAGCAAAGTTCGCATCCTTTCTGCCAACAACTTGCGCAACTGCTGCCTTAACCTCATCTCTGGAGCCTATTTTGACTAAGCACAACTTGAGCGGGCACACGCAGCCTAAATCGACGGAAGTTCGCTTTGAGCAAGCCAGTGTTCACTATTACTCCAAACCAAGTTGGTTAGGGGGCAAACCGTTCAAAGCGCTCGAACAATTGGATCTTGCCATCGACACAAAGAACATTGCGATTGTTGGTCCTTCTGGCGCGGGTAAATCGACTTTGATTGAGCTTCTGTTTGGTCTTCGTAAACCCACATCTGGTGAAGTGTATGTGTGTGGTTATCCGTTATCGCGTAGCTCGGCTAAGCAGCGACAAGAGTTGTGTCAGCACATTCAGCTGATCCCACAAGAGCCGCAATCGAGCTTGAATCCGTACTACACCGTTCGCCAGATCTTACTGGAGCCGCTAAGCAATATTGGCTTGACGCAAGAGCTCAATGAGAAGGTGGAAAAGGTCTTGGCGGATGTCGGTTTGGATCTCACATTGCAGGATCGTAACCCGCAGCAGTTATCGGTTGGGCAAGCGCAACGTGTGGCTATCGCCAGAGCTTTAATTGTTGAGCCTTGCGTGTTGGTTGCCGATGAGCCAACCAGCAGCCTAGATCCCGTCAGTCGTAAACAGATTCTCGACTTGTTGGCAGGCATTCAAAAGAGTCGTCAGATGCGCCTGATTTTGGTGACACACGACCTCGATGCGGCACAAACCCTATGCGATGAAATCCTAGTGTTAGACAAAGGACGCGTTGTCGAGCACGGCACAGCACAGAACGTGACAAATAACCCATCGCACTTGATCACGAGAGCCTTGATGAGCGCTCAACACAAAAGTAATGAATTCACAAAAACCATTGGAGAGGTTTCTTATGCACCTTAGTACTCCCAAGTTAGCTTTGTCGCTGGCTTTAAGCGCATTGCTGACGGGTTGTTTTGACTCTGGCGAAAGCAAGCCAGATGCGGAAAAAGCAGCGGCACCGCAAGCAACGGAAATTCGCGTTGCCATGATGCAACCACCACGCACAGGTTTATCGCCACTTTCAGATGACGCGTTCAAACTGTCACGTTGGAGCACGGCAGAAACGCTAGTGAACCTAAACGATCAGTCGGTAGCAGAACCTATGCTGGCAACAGAGTGGGAACAAGTTGACCCGATGACGTGGCAGTTTACGGTACGTAAAGGCGTGAAATTCCACGATGGTTCTGACCTTGATGCCAACGCGGTTGTGAACTCTCTACAAAAAGCATTAGATGCTGCACCAAAGCCACGCATTTTGGATGGTATCGAATGGCAAGTTCGCGCATTGGACGACTTCACTGTTGAAATCAAAACGACCTTTAACGATCCATTGTTGCCAAGCCGTCTATCTAGCCCACAGCTAGCGATCCTTTCTGGTGCTGCATACCAAGAAAACGGTCGTGTTGTGCCAATCAATGCGGGTACGGGTCCATTCGTTCTGACAGAAATCAACGGGACAACCAGCGCGAAACTGAAGCGTTTTGATGGTTACTGGGGTGAAAAAGCGAAAGTAGATAGCATCTTCGCTGAATACGTACCAAACGGTTTTGCGCGTGCTGCAGCGCTGCGTACCGGTGAGGCGGATGTCGTTGAAGCGGTTCCTGTATCGCAAATCGCGATGATGGAATCTTCACAGCTGCACGAAGTCGCCATGCCGCGTACCAACACGCTTTACCTAAACAACAAATCAGATGTGTTTAGCCAGTTCGGTTTGCGTAAAGCAGCGGCTCAAGCAGTTAACCGTGAGCAAATCATCAAAACGGTTTACGAGAACCACGCCGACTCAGCGAAAGGTTTGTTAGGTCCTGCATTGGCATGGGCGGGACCAATTCGTGATGCGAACCCTCGTATGGAAACCATGGAAATGCGCCACGCGAATGGTGAGAAGATCACCATCGGTACATTTACCGACCGTGCTGAGTTGCCAGAAGTAGCGGTGCTGCTAAAGCAACAACTTGAAGCGGCTGGCTTTGTGGTTGAGCTAGACGTTCGTGAATACGCACAAATCGAAAACGATGCACTAGCAGGTAAGTTCGATGCGTTCTTGTTGTCACGTGCAACGGTGCTGGATTCTGGTGACCCAGTGGCGTACATGCAAAGTGACTTTAGCTGTAAAGGTTCTTACAACCTAGGTCAGTTCTGCTCTGAAGAAGTGGACGCAGCATTGAAACACGCTGACCGTCAACCATTGGGTGAGAAACGCCAACAAGCGATCATCGAAGCAGAAAGCAAAATCCTTGAGCAATACGCTGTGATTCCACTGCTTCACGAGCGTGTAATCCAAGGTGAGAGTGACCGCGTGAAGAACGCACAACGTGACCCACGTGAGCGTCGCCTGATCGACCAGTTTACTGAGGTGAACTAACTCGATGTCGTCTGTTGCCAACATGCGCTCTCGTTGGAGCGCTTGTATGCCTGAATGGTTTACGCGTTTTTTGTCGCGCTTCCTGTCACTCGGGGTAGTGGTTGTGCTGGTGGGTTTGATGCCGGATATTGCCGGTATCGACCCAAGCCAATCAATCCTCCGTGCCCGTGCGGGTGCTCAACAATTGCTGACGGCAGAAGCTCTGCAAGCCATTCGAGAAGATCTTCAACTTGACCGCAGCGCTGCTGAGCGACTGTGGGATTGGTTGACGCTTGCCATGCAAGGTGACTTAGGTGTCTCTTGGGTGAGCGGGGCGTCCGTCATGGAGAGCGTTCAACAAACCGCAAAAACGTCACTATTACTGATGCTTACAGCGTTAGGTATAGCATTTGTAATGTGCATGGCGAGCGTGCTTTACACCGTGCGTCGTTGGCAACAGAATCGTTTAGACAAGCATCACGACACGCTCAGTTCGGTGTTGGTCTCATTGCCGGAATACGTGATTGCTTCATTGCTGATCATGGTATTTTCCATTTGGTTGGGTTGGTTCCCACCTTATGGTTGGCAAGGCGTGCAAAACCTCTGGCTACCAAGTTTGGCAATGGCATTGCCTGCTGCTGGTTTGTTCGGGCGCTTGCTCAATGACAGCCTCAAGCGTGTATTAGATGAGCCTTGGGTGATCACTTGGTTATCGGCGAACGTCAGTAAGTTCCAAATCTTACGCTTTGCCTTGTGGCGTGCCGTTAGTAACTTGATTCCTCAAATCGCAATGACGGTGATTGGTTTAACCGGCGGCGCGGTTGCTGTGGAACAAGTGTTTTCCATTCCGGGTATAGGACGACTAATCTTAGGCGCAGCGAAATCACAAGATCTGCCGATGCTGCAAGGTGGCTTGTTGGTGTTGCTGGTGTTCTCGATGTTGATCAGCAGTGCGAGCATCTTATTGCAACGCTGGTTACTCGGGCACAGTGTCACAAGTGGCAAGCTGATCAGCAGTCACAGTACGTTCCGTTTTACCCAAAGCACCACCAAACGCATCGTCAGTGCGACAATCTTTGCCTTGCTGATTGGTTGTGCGGGATGGGCGTTAATGCGCGATCCTTATACCATCCAATTTACCCGCCTTGAATCGCCAAGCTTAGCTGCCCCGTTTGGTGCCGATGCGGTTGGTCGAGATCTGCTTGCTCGTGTTGGCGGCGGTATGATGTCGACAATCAAAATGGGCATCATCGCAACGTTCCTAAGTTTAGTGATTGGTTTGTTGCTCGGCTTCGTGACTCGTTATAGCCAAGGCTTAATTGAGATCACCAAAGGTGTTCCATACATTGTGGCGGGTCTGCTGATTGCAGGTCTAACGGGAATGAACCCAAACAGTGCCTTGATTGCGATTGTTATGGTGTCATGGGCACCATTAGCGGCGCACTGTGCGAGCTTGTTGATGGAAGCCAAAGCGCAGCCTTATACGCATCTTGCGCCCATTTGGGGAACCAGTCAGTGGCGAGTACTCCGTTACTACTTGTTGCCTTATGTGCTGCCGCCATTGATTCGTCACGCGTTTCTGCGTTTGCCGTACATTACGCTCAGCCTGACTTCTCTGAGCTTTATCGGACTTGGCGTTAAGCCACCAGAACCTGAATGGGGCTTATTGATTGCAGAGAATCTGCCTTACATCGAGCGCTCACCATTAGGTGTCTTACTACCAATCTCAGGCTTGGTTTTGATGGCAATTGCGGTGAATTTGATTTTTGATGACAAGTGACGAGCAGCGATAAAGCGAAGTGAGCTTCCATATCCCAGATGTAATCAGTAATTTGGTAATTTAGAAAACAAAAGGATGTGTTTTCTGCCAGAAAGTACACAGCACGGTCTATGTATATTGGAAGCACCTATAAATTAACGAGTATAAAAGTTACGCGAACTCAGATATTTAGGTAGTGTTACTCTTTATACACACGTAATCCTTTATCCGTTAATTCTTGAGTGACCACTTCGGATAGGTTTCGATCGGTAATAATTCCGTCCAATTGCTCGATGTCTAATGCATGAAAGCTCGCTATCTGACCGTATTTAGTTGAGTCTGAGATCAGATAATTGGTTTGTGCCGCCTTGATGATTGCTTTTTTAACGAGAACTTTATTTTCATTAGGTGTTGATAAGCCTTTCAAGCTCCAAGATGAAGTCGAAATAAAGGCGATATCAATATTTAGCCCATTCAAGAACTCTGCGACTTTTCCTCCAATGGTGGATTGGTTCTCGCGGTCAATTTTTCCCCCAGTGTGGTAAAGCTCACATTCACTGTGCGTCATAAGGAAAGCAGCAATAGAGAAGTCATTGGTGATCACTAAAAGATCATTACGATTTGCTATTTGATGGGCGATTTCTAGAGAGGTTGTTCCCGCATCCAAGTAAATCGTAGCGTCTTGACCAATTAACGTAGCCGCCAGCTTACCAATTTGAATTTTTTCATCCGCTTGTTGCTCGACCTTCGCATCATGGGAAAGTTCGGAATGTAGAGCTTGAGCGAGTTGCACTCCACCAGAAACAGAAACGACTTTACCTGAGGATTCAAGCTTCACGATATCACGACGAATGGTCATATGTGATACGCCAAGGTGGTCGGTTAAATCTGAAATGCTTAACACTTCTTGATGTGATAACAGGGATAATATGGTTCTTTGACGTTCTGCTGGGATCATAGTTTCACTTCTATATTCTTGTTTTTCAGTATCCTACCAATCTTTTCATTTGTTGTGAATATCTGTGAATTATGTTCTCAACGTTGTAAGAACAGCCTTCGCTTGTGTTAACTGCTCGGAATATCTCTGCCCATAAAGAGGTATATATCACGACATTGTTAATTTGTGTGAAAAAATGTGATTCAAAGCGAGGTCTTAGTATTAATCTTCACATATAATCACATCAACCAAACAAGAATTAACAAAGTTTAATAGACCAGAAGGCATTGTTTTTATGAGTGAAGTTCAATCTGTAGGTGTTATCGGTTTAGGCTCTATGGGAATGGGCGCCGCAAAGTCATGTGTGCGTGCAGGCCTAGATGTCTATGGTTTCGATTTAAATTCTCAAGCGCTTGAAGAGTTAGGTTCATTCGGTGCAAAAGCTGTTTCTACAAATGCAGTTGAGTTTGCAGATAAGCTTGATTCGGTTCTAGTTCTTGTTGTGAACGCAGCTCAAGTTAACACGGTCTTGTTCAAAACCGGTCTTGCTACAGCGCTTAAGCCGAATACGCCAGTAATGGTTTCAGCAACCATCTCAGCAGAAGACGCAAAACAAATTGAAGCGAAATTGGCAGAACACAATCTTGTGATGCTTGATGCACCGGTATCTGGTGGTGCTGCAAAAGCAGAATTAGGTGAGATGACTATTATGGCGTCGGGAGCGCAAAGCACATTTGATGCACTTGAACCAGTACTCAACGCAACGGCAGCTAAAGTCTACAACATCGGTGAAGCGATTGGCCTAGGCGCAACTGTGAAGATTATCCACCAATTGCTAGCAGGTGTTCATATCGCAGCTGGTGCTGAAGCAATGGCATTAGCGGCACGTGCAAACATTCCTCTTGACCTGATGTACGACGTGGTGACGAATGCAGCGGGTAACTCTTGGATGTTTGAGAACCGCATGAAGCATGTAGTTGATGGTGACTACTCCCCTAAATCTATGGTCGACATCTTTGTGAAAGATTTAAACCTCGTATCGGACACAGCAAAAGATCTCAAATTTCCACTTCCTCTATCAAGCACAGCACTAAACATGTTTTTGAGTGCAAGCAATGCTGGTTTTGGGCAGGAGGACGACAGTGCCGTTATCAAGATTTTTGATGGTATTGAGCTTCCAGGTGTAGAAAACAAACAGAAATAAGCGCACGTAAAACGGAGAAAAAATGATGTTATTAGGCGTTATCGCAGACGACTTTACTGGCGCAACAGACATCGCAGGTTTTCTTGTAGAAAACGGCATGCGCACAGTTCAGCTTAACGGTATTCCAAAAGAAGAGATTGATGTAAACGCAGATGCGGTCGTGATCAGTCTTAAATCTCGCTCTTGTCCTGTAGATGAGGCAATCGAGGATTCAGTAGCGGCGCTTAAGTGGCTGCAAGCAAATGGCTGTCAGCAGTTTTACTTCAAGTACTGCTCAACGTTTGACAGCACAGCAGAAGGTAACATTGGTCCTGTAACGGATGCACTGCTTGCAGAGCTAGGTGAAGCGTTCACCATTGTATGCCCATCATTACCAGTGAATGGTCGCACAGTTTACAACGGCCATCTATTTGTATTCCAAGACTTGCTAAGCGACTCAGGTATGCGTAATCACCCTGTGACACCAATGACTGATTCAAGCCTAGTTCGTATGATGGATGCTCAATCTCAAGGCAAATCTGGCCTGGTGAACTTCCAAATAATTGAACAAGGTCCAAAAGCGGTAATTGGGCGCTTTGAAGAGCTAAAAGTACAAGGCAACCGCTATGCAGTGGTTGATGCATTCAATGCAGAGCATCTTGTCACACTTGGTCAAGCGGCGAAGTCTCTAAAACTGGTAACTGGTGGTTCTGGTTTGGCTGCGGGTATTGCTAAGAACTGGATAGAGAACCTTGAAGATCAAAGTGATGCGAAGCAAGAGGGGAACCCTAAAAAGGCACCAACCGTTGTGTTATCTGGATCTTGTTCTGTCATGACCAACCAACAGGTCGCTGTTTACAAAGAAAAAGCGCCACACTTTGCTATTGATGTGAAGGCGTGTCTGACGGAAGAAGATTACTTAAATCAAGTGTTTGATTGGGTCATGACCAACATCGAAAGCGAGTTCGCACCACTGGTTTACGCAACCGCAGATGCAGCGGCGTTAAAAGCGATTCAACAAGAGTTTGGCGCGCATGCTTCAAGTCACGCGGTTGAACAATTCTTTAGCCAACTTGCAGTTAAACTTCAGCAGAACGGTGTGAAAAATTTCATCGTTGCGGGTGGGGAAACCTCAGGGGTTGTAACCCAAAGCCTAGCCGTAAAAGGTTTTCATATCGGTCCTCAAATCGCACCAGGTGTACCTTGGGTGAAGTCACTTGAAGGCGAGCTTTCTTTGGCTCTGAAATCGGGCAACTTCGGCGATGAACACTTCTTTGCCAAAGCACAGTCGTTTTTTGAATAGGTGAGGTTGTGATGAATAAAGAATTGATGACAGAACAACAACTGCGAGAGCAAATGGTCACTATGGCGCGCTCTATGTTTGAACGTGGCTATGCGACTGGCGGCGCTGGCAACCTTTCTCTAAAACTGCCTAATGGACACTTTCTGGCAACGCCAACTGGTTCTTCGTTCGGCCGCTTGATTGCTGAAGAGCTTTCGGTTGTGGATATTGATGGCAACCATATCTCTGGTGAAAAGCCATCAAAAGAAGTCGCTTTTCATCTGGCGATTTATCGAAATAACTCAAAGTGTAATGCGATTGTGCATCTGCATTCTACTTACTTGACGGCGCTTTCTTGTCTTGAAGGTCTAGATCGCGAGAATGCCATCAAAGCTTTTACACCTTACTTTGTAATGCGCATTGGCGAACTGCCAGTGATTCCGTACCTGCGCCCGGGCGACCCTCAGATTGCTGAAGAACTTGCGCAACGGGCTAGTGACTACCGAGCTTTCCTCCTGGCGAACCATGGTCCAGTGATCACGGGTACGGACTTTGAAGATGCAGTGGATAACGCAGAAGAGCTAGAAGAGACAGCGAAGCTAGCGTTCATTCTTAAAGACAGCAACATCCGCTACTTAACGGATACTGAGATTCAAGACCTAAAAGGGAGAGGTAAGTAATGGCTAAATTCGCGGCAAATCTGACAATGTTATTCACAGAAGTTCCTTTTCTAGATCGTTTCGAAAAAGCACACCAAGCGGGCTTCAAAGCGGTGGAATACCTTTTCCCATACGCATTCGAAGCGCAAGAACTAGCAAGCAAGATACAGCAGTTTGGTTTTGAGCAAGCGTTATTCAACATGCCTCCAGGTGATTGGGATGCAGGTGAACGAGGTTTTGCAGCTATTCCGGGGCGTGAGGATGAATTTAAAACGAGCGTCGAGACTGCGCTGATGTACGCCAAGGCACTGAACTGTAAAAAGGTTCACGCTATGTCTGGCATTGTTGATTCACGCTTCACTCGTGATCAGCATATTGAAACCTTTATCTCAAACATTCGTTATGCAGCGGATAAGTTTGCCGAACATGGTGTTGAGCTGATGATTGAGCCACTCAACAATCGCGATGTACCGAACTACTTCGTTGCACATCAACGTGAAGCGGTGGAACTCATCAAACAAGTGGCTCGTCCAAACGTGAAATTGCAGCTCGATCTCTATCACGCACAAATTATGGACGGTGATCTGAGTACGTTGATTCGCGATGTGGCGCCATACACAGGCCATATTCAAATTGCTTCTGTGCCTGAAAGGCACGAACCATCGGAAGGCGAACTGAATTACCCACACCTATTCAATGTTTTGGATGACTCTGGTTACCAAGGCTGGATCGGTTGTGAATACAACCCAAGGCATAGCACGCAGCTGGGCCTTAGTTGGGTTAAACCATACCTATAACAATTTTAATTTCTATCCATAAATAACTTGAAACCAATTACAAAAACAAAGGGTCGTGACTATGAATATTATCATAACTGGAGGGGCGGGTTTTCTCGGAACCCTACTTGCCAAATCACTACTAAAAGAAAACAAAGCTGAAAGTATTACTATTGTCGACATTCAAAAGTCGCGCTTAGAGGGCATTGATGACCGAGTCGTTTCTTTAGTCATGGATATGACAAAGCGAGAAAATATAGACCAAGTTATTACTGCCGAAACGACACACATTTTTCATTTAGCGGCAATTGTATCGAGCCATGCTGAGCAAGATTTTGATTTAGGCGTAGCTGTAAACCTGACGACCACACAGTTATTGCTTGAGCGTTGCCGTAAAGTAAACCCTAATATTCGTTTTACGTTTGCTTCATCTTTAGCTGTATTTGGTGGTGATCTTCCGGAAACGATTACACCAATAACAGCACTTCATCCTCAGTCATCCTACGGGACGCAAAAAGCTATAGGTGAGTTATTGGTGAACGACTATGCCCGTAAAGGCTTTGTTAAAGCTGTATCCGTACGTTTACCGACTATTTGTATTCGCCCTGGGAAACCAAACCTTGCCGCTAGCTCTTTCGTAAGCGGAATTATTCGTGAGCCTTTGAATGCTCAAGAATCAAATTGTCCTGTAGACCCTACGCTAAAACTTTGGATATCGAGCCCGTCTAGAGTGGTGGACAATATTCAATATGCAGGGCTAATGCCTTATGAGCAGTTAAATAATCTGTCCTATAGAACGCTTAATTTACCTGGTATTCAAACTACACCAGCTGAGATGATTCAAACAATGGACACTCTAATGGGTAAACAACTTTCTAATTATATTACCTATGAGCATGATGCGGGTATTGATCGTATTGTGAGTAGTTGGCCACAAAAAATTGATTGTACTAAAGAACTGGAGCTTGGATTTAAATCAGACAGTAATTTCAAGGATGTATTACAACAATTTATTTCTGTTAACAATATGGAGATTGTCTAATGTTACCAACCTCAGTAATTGGACTAATAGTAGCCGTATCAGTCCTTGTTTTTCTTGTATTACGTACAAAAGTACATGTGTTAATTGCGATGTTAATTGCGGCATGTATCGCAGGTATTATTGGTGGGTTAAGTGTTGACGACACGATTGCGACCGTTAGCAAAGGATTTGGTGGAACATTAGGCGGTATAGGGATTGTCATCGGTCTCGGCGTTATGATGGGGGCTATTTTAGAGGCTTCTGGAGCAGGAGAAAGTATTGCCTATAATTTTATAAAGTGGTTAGGAAAAAAGAAAGAAGAGGCCGCTCTTGCTGTAACTGGCTATATTGTTAGCATCCCAATCTTTGTGGATAGCGCGCTTATCATTCTTTATCCAATAGCGAAGTCTTTGTCAAAAACGTCCAATCGCTCGATTTTAACGCTTACGGTTGCTCTGGCGGGCGGCTTGGTCGTAGCGCATCACGCTATTCCGCCGACTCCAGGGCCTTTGGGCGTTGCTGGTATCTTTGGTGTCGATCTTGCCAGCATGTTAGGTTTTGGTTTGATGATCGCAGCGCCTTGTGTCATGGGTATTGTTTGGTATGCAAGATGGTTAGAAAAGCAGTTTCCTGAATTCATTCCAACCGAACATTTCTCGAAGTCTAGTGAGCAACTGATTAATGATCACAAAGAGTACATTGCAAGTAAAGAAGCGAAAGACCTACCATCTTTAAGTAAATCTATCGCTCCAATTATTATCCCAATTTTACTTATACTTGCGAAATCAGTGATGGGTTTATTAGAGGGGACTTTCGGTTTCGAAGGGCTGACTGCAACAACATTTGGTCAATTTATCGCTTTTATCGGCAGCCCTACTATTGCACTATCAATAGCGACGTTATTAGCGGTTTACACATTGGGTAATAACCTTACCAAAGAAGAAGCGAATGAAAAGATGGAACAAGGAATCTCCACTTGTGGCATCATTTTGCTAGTAACAGGAGCTGGTGGCGCGTTAGGTGCCGTATTGCGTGAAACGGGTGCGGGCGCAGAGATTGCTAACCAAGTTGCAGGGCTTCCTATTTCTGCGGTTATGATTCCATTTATTATTGCGACGTTAGTTCGTATTATTCAGGGCTCTGGTACAGTCTCCATGATAACCGCTGCTTCTATATCTGCCCCAGTTTTAGTAAATATTCCTGACGTTAATCTTTTATTCGCAGCGACGGCAGCTACGATGGGATCTCTATTTGCTGGCTACTTTAATGACTCGTTATTCCATATTGTTAATCGACTAATGGGGGTGACCGAGGTTAAGAAACAACTCATTATTTGGACTATTCCAACAACAATTGCTTGGGCTATTGGTGGTTCATTAGTCATGATTCTTAACTTATTCTTCGGATCTCATGGTTCAATCTTTGATCCCGTGTTACCACTTGCTGTACTTTTGGGGTGTGTTGCATTTACAAAATCTTACAGCGCTAAGCACGTCGAATTACAAGAGGTATAAAGGTTTACTTGTACTCTTCCATAAAGTAAAAACCTATCACAACATGTATTTTTATCAGATGGTTTAGAGATTGTTAATAATATGAACGGCCCTATGTTTGGGCCGTTTTAGTTCTTATAAATAAACTATTTAACTTGAACCGATATAGGTTCCATTTTCAACTTAATTAATATGAAATGGAATTGTTATTTCCCGCTTAGTAAGCGATTACCTATAAAGGATCTATTCGAGTTTAACCTTAGTGACTTTACTCTAGCGAAGTAGGGTTACTTTATATAAGAGTCCAGTACTTTTAATACGACTTCCATATCTTTTTCACGTTGAGTTTTGTCTTCCTCAAGTACGACGTGTTCAAGTAAGTGACCTTTAATTACTTCTCGCATCAAACCATTTACTGCCCCCCGAATAGCGGCAATCTGCTGCAACACATCTTGGCATTCATGCTCTTCTTCCAGCATTTTTTTAAGTCCATTCACCTGACCCTGTATTTTACTGACTCGAGTGTTGAGCTTCTTTTGATCTCTGGTTGTATGCGACATGTCTTATCTTCTTTAAGTTACGGGCAGAGTTATTCTAACTGATAATGTAGCACTCAATTTATACTGGGGGGTAGTATTTAATACTAGGGGGGAGTATAGTTTGCGATAAATTAGAATCAACAACAGAGAACAACAATGGATTTTGTCGCGTTACTACAACAAGGTAATGGGTGGTTCTTTATTCCCAGTGCCATTTTGCTTGGCGCTTTGCATGGTTTAGAACCTGGGCACTCTAAAACGATGATGGCGGCGTTCATTGTCGCGGTGAAAGGAACGGTCAAACAAGCCGTGATGCTGGGTTTAGCTGCCACACTTTCTCACACTGTAATTGTATGGTTAATCGCTGTTGGCGGGATGTATATTAGCCAGAAATTCACCGCTGAAGCGGCTGAACCATGGATGCAACTTATGTCTGGGGTCATTATCGTGACAACCGGCGTATGGATGTTTTGGCGGACATGGAGCGATGAGCGAGCTTGGAACAAAGCTCAGGATCATGCTCGCGATTGGACGACGCAAGTTGTGGATACAGGACATGGGCATGTTTCGCTTTCGATTACAGAGGAAGGGGAGCATCACCGTTTCCAGTTGCGAACACTCAGCGGTAAACCTTTAACTGCTGAAGGTATCAAGGTTTCGGTATCGAGTGATGGTTATCAACCTGCTGATATTTATCACTTTATAGAGCGTGATGGATACTTGGAATCGGCGTCTTGCATTGAAGTCTCTAATGGACTTTCTGTCACTTTGATCATCGGGCACCATGATCATACCCATGACTTTGATGTACATTTCCGTCCTGGTTCTCATTTAGAAAGCGAAGATAAGGAATATCAAGATGCTCACGAGCGCGCTCACGCTTTAGACATTCAAAAGCGCTTTGAGAATCGAGACGTGACGAATGGGCAAATTCTGCTGTTTGGATTAACGGGCGGTTTGATTCCATGCCCTGCTGCGGTAACGGTTTTGCTTATCTGTTTGCAGCTTAAGGCAATGACTCTTGGTGCGACTTTAGTTGTGTCATTCAGTATTGGCTTAGCCTTGACTCTGGTTGCTGTTGGCGTTGTGGCAGCAGTGGGCGTGCAAAAAGCGACATCTAAATGGAGCGGTTTGAATGATGTTGCACGTCGAGCTCCTTACTTATCGGGCGTCTTGATCAGTGCAGTTGGTTTATACATGGGTATGCATGGATACATATCGCTGACGAGCTAAACTCTGTGGTAAAGATTTTTTTCCTTTCTTTTTTTATGGGCAATGGCTTCATGCCTTGGTTTGCATATTTTGCTGCCGATTCTTGATTGAGAATTACTCGATCTGACATCGCTGCCATATCTACAAACCAAGTCATTCTCGCTTCACCAAACATCTCGTATTACAACCGCTGCGATTGTGGCTCTAATATCTGAACCTGAGATACTAAATGATAAAACGGGAGCACTGACCACAGCGCTCCCGACGGTCAAAACGCTAATTAGAAGTCTTTTCTTTAATGTTCGATACCAATTTGGTCGCATAGTTAAATTTAACTATGCAAACGTTTCCTTTTGCGTACTCGTCCCTTCGCCAAACCTCGTAGAAATGTGACGTTTTGAAGACTTTTTTTCCTTCTGTCTAAAGTAATCGGGAACCAAGCAGATACATAGTTATAAAGTTATGTCTTGCTCTGCCAAACAGACCCAAAATGCAGTTTGGTTGGTTTTGGAGAAGAAAGGCTTAGCGCTCGATTAATGAGCATCAATTGAATTGTATTGAGACAATTATAATGAAAAGAATCATCTTATTAGCAGTCTGCGCCATGTTTGGTATTGCTGTCGTGGCGAGTATGGCATCAACGTACCTAATTTCGAGTCAGAAAATCGATGACATCATCTTAAACAAATCCCAAGTTCAAGCTGAGTTTCTAGCGGGAAATGCGAGTTATATTTTGGAGAACTCAGCCAATCCAATGCAAGATTTACAATCGCTTGTTGAGGGGCTGAAACAACGTTCAGACGTGAGTTATGCCGTTGTAATTGACCGTAACGTAACGGCAGTAGCCCACAGTGATAAGCACAAGCTGAACAAAACCTATAACGATGAATATACTGTTGAAGGCGCGACGAGAGGTGTTCAACAGTACTCAAAGTGGTATGCCGATGTCCAGAAAGTATGGGTGTTTGACATCATGGCACCAATTTATGTGGATGGTCAGTTATACGGTACTTTTGATATTGGTATTCCTATTACCGAAGTGAGCCAAGCGACGAATGGAATTATTACTTACCAGTTGATCTCTATGGTGGCGATCTTCGTTATGTGTGTTTTGATTCTGTCACTTCTGCTAAATAAACTGATGAGACCGCTTTCTGCGCTTAAAGACGCTCTACAAGACATCTCAAAAGGAGACGGAGACTTAACCGTTCGTTTGCCAGCGAAAGGTAATGACGAAGTCGCGCAAATTTCTTCTGCTTTCAACGTTTTTGTTGGGAAAGTACATGAGATTATTACACAAGTTGTAAATACTGGTGTGGAGCTTAATAGTTCAGCTGTCGCTTTGCGTGGGCAATCTCAGCAAGCGCTCACAAGAGGGCAAGAGCAGAACGAGCAAACCATGCTGGTTGTCACATCCATGAACGAAATGATTGCGACGGTCAATGAAATTGCCTCCAATGCTGCCGGAGCGGCAAATGCTGCGAGTGCAGCAAGTAATGAAGCGCAAGATGGCTACACGACGCTAGAAAGAACCAAAACGGCGATGACTAATCTTGAAAACGAGATGAACAGCACTTCCAACATTATCGTGAGTCTTGCTGAAAATACTCAGTCGATTGGTAGTATTCTAGAGGTGATTAGAGGTATTTCGGAGCAAACCAATCTATTGGCTCTCAATGCGGCTATCGAAGCTGCACGCGCTGGTGATGCCGGCCGAGGTTTTGCAGTAGTCGCTGATGAAGTTCGCAACCTAGCGACTAAAACGGCTCATTCTACCGATGAAATTGACAATATGATTCACCAGCTACAAACTGAAGCTCAAAGTGCGGTGAATTCAATGAGTAATAGTAAGACTCTTATTGAAGAAGGAACGGCAGAAACTGAGTTAGCTCGACAGGCTTTAGAAGCAATAGCTGCACAAGTGACGACTATTTCAGATATCAATACTCAAGTAGCAACCGCAACAGAACAGCAATCAACGGTAGCAAACGAAATTAATATGAACATGGATACCGTCAGCCACTCAGTGAAAAGTGCGCTAACGGCGAGTGAGCAACTAGAAGAATCAAGTCAACAACTCGCGGAGCTATCGCGAACACTCGATCGTCACGTGGGAGCGTTTAGAATCTAAACGCCAACTGACCCTCTTTAATAAAAAGCCAGTAAATGTTAATTGCTGGCTTTTTTATTTGAAAAAATCGAGTCTCAAATCGCTTAGCGGTGTCTGTCCTTTCTAAACGATAAAACAAAATATGATAAATTAGTTGAGTAAAGCTTAGCTAAGCGTTAAGTTTCGCATTTTGCTTTAAATGTTCAACAAATATAGATATTTTCTTAGCTACATGTTTTCTAGACGAGTAAAAGGCGTAAAGCACTAAATCCTCAGGTTCGTACTCTAGAGTGACGATTTCTAGCTCACCATTTTTGATCTCATTTTGGCATGACTCAATTGGCAATATTGCGTATCCAAGCCCTGATAACGCGCCATATCTGGCGAGATGACCGCTGTTTACTTTGAATGAAGATTGCACAGTTTGAGTAATATGGCCCCCAACAGGGTTTCTGAATACCCATGGTGCACCATTTACTGCGGTAAGCGTCGTGATGCAGGGAACATGACTTAGATCCGTAATTTTGTAAGGGGTGGCGTATTTCTCAATTAGTTGAGGCGCGGCTAAAATGGCACTGGGCCAGCGTTTTATCTCTCTCGCCACCCAGTTACTGTCTGACAAAGTCCCTCTATGAAAACTCAAAATGACATCAAAGCTGTCAATAACATCATCTTTAGGGTTTAGCGTTGTATCGCAAGACAAAGAGATTGACGGGTATTGCGTGCAAAAGGTGACAACCGCTTTGGCCAGTACAGGTGTGTCTGGCATAAGAATTCGCAGTTTCCCTGTTACCGTGTGTGAGTGGCGCGTTACCGTTTCTAGTGCGGCGTTGAGTTGCTCCAATAACGGATGAGTGCTGCTATAGAGCTCTTCTCCAGCCTCGGTAGGCGTCATTCGCCTTGTTGTTCTATTGAACAACCTAATGTTTAACTTTTCTTCAAGCAGGGCAATGTGTCGGCTGATATTTGATGTTGGTATGTTCAAACACTCAGCGGCTCGCTTAAAGCTGTTGTTCTCATAAACACAGTGAAAACTTTTTAACCAGATTTGGTCAACGTTATCAAACATTTCATTATCCCACTTTATTGGATTATCAAGCCAGCATATCGCACTTTATCTCTGTACTAAGTTACATACAATTTTATTTACAAGTTTAAGCGAACAAACAACGAGATATCGCGCTAGAACGTAATCAATAGTGGTGAATTTATGAGCTGGTTAGAACGGTTATTTGAGAATAAAAATATAATAGGTTCGCGCAAAGCGTCTATCCCTGAGGGCGTTTGGACAAAGTGTCCTGTGTGTGAACAAATACTTTATCGTGCCGCGTTAAAAGAAAATTTGGAAGTATGCCCTAAATGCTCATATCACATGAGAATGGCTGCGCGTCAAAGGTTGATCTCTTTTCTGGACCATGGAACACAACAAGAGTTGGCAAGTGAGTTGGAGCCACAAGATATTTTGGGTTTTAAAGACTTAAAGCGATATAAAGAGCGAATTGCTTTAGCACAGAAAACGACTGGAGAAAAAGATGCGTTGGTGGTGATGGAGGGCAAGTTATTGGGGCTGCCTGTTGTTGCGTGTGCATTCGAATTCTCTTTCATGGCAGGCTCGATGGGCGCAGTGGTTGGCGAGAAGTTTGTCCGAGCAGTTGAAAGCGCAATTAATACAAAATCTGGGTTAGTATGTTTTTCCGCTTGCGGAGGGGCGCGCATGCAAGAGTCTTTGGTGGCACTCATGCAAATGTCAAAAACCAGCGCCGCGTTAAACCACTTATCTGAGCACAGATTACCCTATATCTCAGTATTGACGGACCAAACTTATGGTGGCGTCTCGGCGAGTTTAGCCATGTTAGGAGACATCAATATTGGTGAACCTAAAGCAAGTATTGGCTTTGCGGGAAGACGGGTCATTGAGCAAACGGTACGTGAAAAGCTACCAGACGAGTTTCAGCGAAGTGAATTTTTACTAGCGCATGGTGCGCTAGATATGATTGTCGATAGACGTGAAATGCGCGATCGCGTTGGCCGCTTACTGGCTAAGTTAACCAACGCGAGGGTGGTCTCAGAATAGGTTGTATTAAAGTTAGACTTAGTACTTGCGTTTATTGAGCCGTAATCATTACAAACCGTTCATTTTGCCCCCATCTTGGTTCCGCATTCATTAGGCTGAGATCCAACGCCGTTTGGTATGGGTCAACAGCAAAATGGTCGCTTACTAACCCCCAGAGCATCCAGTTGATTGCGGTTTCATTCTCGGTAAGCTCTTCGAGTGGCGCTTGGAGGAAAAAGTACTCATCTTCGCCATCGTAACCGAGCCGATCATAGATAATGTTGCGTAGCTCTCGATCCAAATCATGTTGGAGGTTGATTGAGTCGTACAGTTGCTCTTCTGTTGGGCCATTCTCATGGTGATAAACATTGCGTTTTGACTCTTTGTGTAAAGTACCTGCGCCAGTTTCAATGCTTACTTTCTTTTGCGAGTGTTGCTCAAGAACTTGAATGATTTCATCCTCTAGTTGATCGAGTTTACTCAGCAAAACTTGATTGTTTATGTCACCAGCGGGGGAGGCCATCGTTTGGAAGGCTTTCACTCTCTCGTAGACTGCTTTCCCGTGAGGAAGGGCTGCAAAACACTGTTCTTGGAGCGCTTCATTGGCTTGCCAAATGCCCGAGTAGAGCTCGTAATCATGTGTATATGGTGGAAGCTCTTCAGTATCTTCCCCTAATAATTCTCGCCAGCGCTTTTGCCACTGTTCTTCTTTTGCGTGTTTTACACGCGCGTATTGCTTAACCCAGCGGTTACGAAGTTTTACCCCAAAAATGGCAAGTCCCCATGGAGCGAGCAAATAAAAATAATGGTGAGAAGAGTTATCCCAAAAGTAACCGTAAACGTAAACACCAAAAGCAAGCACCCAAGTTCCAATAGTACAAGCAATAACCCCGGACATTATTGATGATTGGCGCTTTGTTTCTCTTAATGTATTACCTTCAGCACATAACCAAAAAATGCCGCCAAAAACAAAGGCAAACGTTGTCATGAAGTAGGCAATCCCCGCTCCCAAAAATCCCCAAAGTGACATGTATTATCCCTAGCCAAATATCTGCTTTATTCACTCATCAATGACTGGAGGAGTAAATGTGTTTGATTTGGCGGAGAATTTACCATTAATGCCAACCTTTTGATATGCACTCTATGACTTATTGGGAATGAGTCACAAATAAAAATAGATGGTATCAAGCATCAAAATTTAATTTAGAACCTTTGATTGTCGTGAACTCTATCTGGAAGAGTTAAGGGGGGCGTTTAAGGGCAATTTTCCTCATAAAGTCGTTATTTAGAAAAAGGTAAATTAATGTTTTTATTGATAATTGTGAGTTTTTTTTGGAGTGGGATTGCTCCCATTTAATTAGAGTAAAAGACCTATTTTTGGGAGCGGTTTCATAAATTTTATGACACTGATTTCACTGTTTGAGCTGTAAAGAATATAAACCCCCACTCAATGTATGTTAATAATCAATGAGTGTTGTTATGTCTCATATCCGTTTTTTCCCGCGCCATCGTTTGGCGCTTGCTTGTATGCTAGCGAGTGTGTCTGGCTTCTCTTTTGCACAAAATCAGTGTGCGGTTGCTGATTTACAACAATCGCGAGATCTGGCTACTGCCGTTTCTGGTGCTGAGTATGATTGCTACCACGCTTGGTTTTCAGCACCTTCAGAAACGCTGAATGATATCTATAGTGAAGCGAGCCTAAGCCGTATCCAAGTCGCGCTGGATCAAGAAATTGCTCGCTATCGTGGTGAAGCAGATCAAGCTCGTATTCTAGAGAACCTAGGCGAATTTATTCGAGCGGCCTACTACGTTCGCTACAACGCTGGTACTGGTACACCTGAGTTTTCGCAAGCGTTGAGTCAGCGTTTTGCTCAGTCGACGAACCTATTCCTAAACAACCCTCATGCTTTGGATCAAGGTCGTGAACAAGTTGGTGCAATGAAGAGCCTGACTTTGATGGTTGATAACGTTAAGCAGTTGCCGCTGACCATGGATAGCATGATGGCCGCGTTGATGCACTTTAATCGTGAAACCGCGCAGGACACGCAATGGGTCGATGGTTTAAACAACTTGTTCCGCTCTATGGCAGGCCATGCGGCGAACGATGCGTTCTACCGATACATGGCAAACAATACACACCATATTGATACGTTGGTGAAATTCGCATCTGATAATGCTTGGGCATTAGATACGGATGCAAGCTTTATCGTTTTCAATGCATTACGTGAAACTGGTCGTTTGCTCGCGAGCCCAGATCAGGAGACCAAACGCAAAGCATTGGCAGTAATGCAACAGGTGATGCAGCGTTATCCACTGGGTAGTGAGCATGACAAACTATGGCTTGCTGCCGTTGAAATGATGAGCTACTACGCACCAGAAGGCCTAAATGGTCTGAATATTGAGCAAGCCAAGCAAGATTTAGCTGCACGTGTAATGCCAAATCGTTTTGAATGTCAGGGACCTGCCATTATTCGCTCTGAGGATCTGACCGATGCTCAAGCAGCGAAAGCGTGTGAAGTGCTAGCGGCAAAAGAAGCCGACTTCCATCGAGTTGCGAATACGGGTAATCAACCTGTCGCTGATGATTTGAATGATCGTGTTGAAGTGGCGGTATTCGCGAGTAACACTAGTTACGTTGATTACTCTTCATTCCTATTTGGTAATACAACGGACAACGGTGGTCAGTACCTAGAAGGTGACCCTTCAAAAGCGGACAATACTGCGCGTTTCGTCGCTTATCGCTACGCGAATGGTGAAGATCTCTCTATCTTGAACCTAGAACATGAATACACGCACTATTTAGATGCACGATTTAACCAATACGGTTCGTTCAGCGATAACTTGGCTCATGGTCATATTGTTTGGTGGCTAGAAGGTTTTGCTGAATACATGCATTACAAGCAAGGTTACCAAGCTGCGATTGAGCTGATTGCAGATGGTAAACTGAGCCTTTCCACTGTGTTTGATACCACGTACTCTCACGATACCAATCGTATCTATCGTTGGGGTTATCTAGCTGTTCGATTCATGTTAGAAAATCATCCACAAGACGTCGAAAGCTTGTTGGCATTGTCGCGCTCTGGCCAGTTCGAACAATGGGCACAGCAGGTGACGTCTTTAGGTCAACAATACGATGCTGAGTTTGAACGTTGGTTGGACACATTAAAAGTGGAACCTGAGCAACCTGATACAGACCCAGAAGAGCCAACAGAACCAACAAGCCCTGAAGCACAAGTGACTGAATTGACGGCGAACCAAAGCCTTCAGCTCAGTGGCGAAGCATACAGCGAAAAACTGTTCTACGTTGATGTTCCAGCCAACACCGTTAACTTCAATGTATCTATTGAGGGTGCGGGTGATGCGGATCTTTACATGAGCTACAACAAAGTCGCGCATTACTATGATTTCGAAATGAGTCAATATGCTGATGGCAGCAATGAAGAGATTGTGTTTGAACCAGAGCAAGATGGTTACGTTAAAGCGGGTCGTTACTACATCAGCTTAACTGGACGTGATAGCTATGACTCAGTGAATCTTGTGGCTGCGTTAGAAGTGGAAGCGCAAACACCGCCAACCCAAGTGCAAGATGATTTAGCACCTGTGGTATTAGAGTCTGGTGAAGCCAAAATGCTTACCGTTCACAAGCAGCGTTATGCAGCAGTTTATGTGCCTGAAGGTGTTGAAGAGGTTCGTGTATGGCTAACGGCTCACTCTCAAACTGGTAATGTCGATCTATACGCGAGTAGGGAGCATTGGCCTACAGTAGAGCAGCACGAGTATGCGTCCAACTATGCAGGCAGCAATGAATACCTTGCGATTCCTGTTACTGAAGCAGGGTACGTGCACTTCGCTCTTCAGGCTCCAGAGCAAGGCGATGACGTTGAAATGCTAGTGCACTTCAACTAAACAGGTTCGATTAACTAAAGTCGAGATAAAACGTCGCTAATACAGCGACGTTTTTGTTTATATCGGACACGATTATAAACAAACAGCGGCGAATGCTAGTTAATCGGCTGGTTTATCGAGTTATCAGTTGCCCTTTTTCTAAACGGCTTTAGGTTTGTATTGCAATTTACCGCGCACATAAACTTTTTTAGCGACGCGTTCTGTGACCTAGCTTCTGATTTGTGCTTCCCAAATGGATACAATATATATGCACCCCGTGCAATAAAGTGAAAAGGGAAAGACATGAAAACGCTTATTTATGAAACGTTGATTAGCCTTGCTAACCAAGAACCAGAACAACATGCAAGAATCCGACAAAATCTCTATGAACAGTTGGATCTGCCGTTCGATAAGCAGCTGGCTTTGTATTCTTGTGCCCTTGGTCCTGCAAGTTCAGGCAAGTTGGAGAGCAGTCAAGGCATTAACAACGCGGTAGATTGCGCGGTTAAACTGCTTGAAACTCCTGAGCGCTAATTCACTCGTTGTTTTAATCACGGCCCGAACCCCAAGGGCCGTTTTTAATTGCGGTTAAATTGATTTCAACGTCGTTATTACTCTGCTCTTTCCGCTAGCACTTCTTTGAATGCAAACATGCCGTTTAATGCCGCGGGAAAACCTGCGTAGACGGACATCTGCAAAATGATCTCTTTAATCTCATCCTCGCTACAGCCTACATTCAGCGCTGCATTTAAGTGCACTTTTAGTTGCGGCGCGCAATTCCCCATTGCCGTTAGCGCGGCGACGGTTGCGATTTCTCTCGATTTTAGGTCTAAGCCCGGGCGAGCATAAATATCGCCAAACGGATACTCAATGGTGTACTGAGCTAAATCTGGACAAATATCTTGTAAGGTTTCGATGACATTATGACCAGCGTCGCCATCAATTTGAGAGAGTAGTTCTAATCCTTTGTTAAAGCGTGATTGTTCCATCGGTATGTTCCTAGTGAATAAACGTAAACACACCTTAATCGTTAGAGTTAACTCTAAGTCAACGAACTTTTCCGCTTTTATACAAGGCAATTTTTTCTTCTAGAGCCGATAAGTGCTTTTTCTGTTGCTCAATGTGGCGTTTGAGGTTTTCTTGGTGTTGTTCTAACAGGGCTTGACGTTGTGGTACAGATTGAGAGCCGACTTCCCTTAATTTGGCATACTCTAGAATCTCTTCAAGTGGCATTGCAGTTTCTTTTAAACGCTTAACAAAGCTTATCCAGTTTAGATCTTTCGAACTATACATTCGATGTCCACTCGCGTTTCTATGGACATGTTTAAGTAAACCGATTTTTTCATAGTATCGAAGTGTATGAGCAGATAGCCCGACGAGGTCAGAAAATTCTTTGATATTCATTATTATCCTCCAAGGTAGAGCATACCCCATAGAGACAAGCTAAGTTTCGTATTTTGAAGTCATTTCGGGACAGATACAAACAGAAATCTTTAGTCTTTTAACGCTAGGTATGGTGATTTACTGGATTTTTGAAACGCGCCAAACGTGATCCATCTGCCAGTTTCGTTTTATTAACAATTGATTACTCAACGGGTTGGCTTGGCTATTTTTATCCTTTGGGCCTATTTTAGGGCGTACGTAGGTCTTATGTTGCATCTTTTTTGATTGATATTTTTGCTAAATAAAACAATGTCTTAGGTTTGTTCTGGGCTGTTTGGGGTGTATGTTGTGTGCCCGTTATTCACTCAGAACGATTTATCGCTGTGCAATGGATGAGTCGCTACGCCTTCGATTTCAGCCTTGAGTTAGTGCTAAAAGGGTGAGTGCCTCTGATGAATAGCTTTTATAATTTCGATTATTGAATTCACTCACAAAAAAATGCAAACAAGTAATCGTGAGTGGAAACGAGCAGGAGAACAACATGAGTGGCTCACAGGAAACACAATCATTCGGTGCAAACGTTATCTTACATGCGTTTGATTGGAAGTATGCTGACATTGCCCAACGAGCAAAAGAAATCCGCAAGCTTGGTTATGGCTCTGTGTTGGTTTCGCCACCAATGAAAAGCGCACACGATGAGCGCTGGTGGCAGCGTTATCAACCACAAGATTATCGTGTTATCGATAATGCCTTGGGTGATACCAAAGATTTTATTCATATGGTTCGTGAACTGGAGCAAGTTGGTGTGTGGGTTTATGCCGACGTAGTGTTTAACCATATGGCAAATGAGGCCCACCTTCGCAGAGACCTTCAGTACCCAAGACAAGAGGTCTTGGAGGAATACCAGAACAACAAGCAGAAATATCAGTCGCTAGCGTTGTTTGGCGATCTATCTCAACCACTTTTTGATGAAGAGGACTTTGTTGAAGCATTCGGCATTAAAGACTGGAAAGATAAGTGGCAGGTTCAAAATGGACGTATCACAGGTGGGCCAACCGACCCTGGCTTGCCAACTCTTCGTGTTTGTGACCATGTCGTTGAACAGCAGCGAGCGTACCTAACGGCGCTGAAAGCTATTGGTGTGAAAGGTTTTCGTATTGACGCTGCGAAACACATGACGTTAGAGCATCTTAAGCGTGTTTGGACAGACGACATCACGCGGGATGTGCATATATTTGGTGAAATTATTACCGATGGCGGTGCGACGGAAGAAGAGTATCAGCTGTTTCTTGAGCCGTATCTACAGGAAACTCGCCTAGGTGCGTACGATTTCCCTTTGTTCTCAACCATGTTTAAGGCGTTTGCTAAAAAGGGCAGCTTCAAGTCTCTGATTGATCCCTATTGTTTTGGTCAGGCTCTGTCCCCCGGTCGTGCGATTACATTTGCTATCACACATGATATTCCTAACAATGATGTCTTTCTTGATCTCATCATGGACGAGGAAAACGAATGGTTAGCTTATGCCTATATTCTAGGCCGAGATGGTGGTGTGCCGTTGATTTATACCGACTTAAACACCAGCGGTATTAAAGGTAAAAATGGTCAGCCAAGATGGCAAGGTGCATGGAGCGATCCGAGAATGGCAAAAATGATCCAGTTCCATAATATGACGCATGGCGAGCCGATGAGTGTTCTTGAAGGTAACGATGACATGCTCGTACTTAAGCGAGGTGACAAAGGTATTGTGGTGCTTAATAAATCACAGCGTCAACAGTCTTTGACATTAAAAATCGATGGTAATTGGGTTGATTTGATGACAGAACAAATCATTCCAACTGACGGTAAGTTAATCGTACCATCTAAGTCGTCAATGTTACTCGTCGCGAACTAGAAGATGTACACACCGAGGTTAGCAACTTCGGTGTGTATGTTTTTCATCGTCATTCACGTTCTGCTGAAGTTCAATAGAAACTCAAACTCTCTCGTTTTTGCTAGAAATTTATGAGCACTCGTTAACGCAACATTCTGCTTTTAAAAAACCAATTACGTCATCTAAGCACTGATACTCTGCAACACAAAAAAGGGTTCTACCCTCGCGGCGCTGGGTGAGAAGACCAGCTGAAGCAAGGCTCGAGATATGATGAGAGAGAGTGGATGCTGGAATGCCAAGCTTTTCTTGTACGCCGCCTACCGCGATACCTTTGTATCCCGCTTTGACGACTTCTTTGTAAATACTTAAACGAGTCGGATGCCCTAACTCTTTTAGTGCTTTAGCAACGGCTTCAAGCTCCATACTGACCTCTAAAGAATGACCACAGTAATTTTGTTTCGATAATAGGGAAAGTCTCGGTAAATGCCAACTATTACGATCTCAGAACAATTTAAATCAGATGAGATTCATGCTGGCTAATGCCTTCATGACAACAATTGTCTGTTCTAATGAGACAGATCAATCTTCATTATTATTTCACGCCACGTTCAAAATCCCTCGTCTACACTCAATGTTGAGTTGTCAGTTGGCAGACCAAGGAGGCGGCCATGATTGCGGTTCATAGAGATTATTGTTTGTCTAACAGTTCGGAGTTACATGCCCACGTTAAAGTCAATCCTGTCGGTAAATTAGAAGTTGAGATTGTTGAACTTCAAGAGCGCCACACCACAGAATTTGATGATTTGTCTTTTGAGAGTCGTGGGTGTGAAACTCGAATCTGTGGTAAAGAAGACACAACTCCGTGGCAGTTCAATCTTGCAGTTACTGATGCGTTAGAGCTTTCTCATTTAGTGGAAGAAGCAAACGAAGAGTATGAGATTTTAATGAATGATCTTATGTAATATCGAGAAGATCATTTTATCCTGCACGGCGTGTGGCTCTGTACTGAAAAAATAAAAACCTCCCAAGCGGGAGGTTTTTAATATGGAGTGCGTTATCGTTGGATAAGCTCTTCTCTTGGTGGTATTAGCTCTTGGACGTTATCTTCATTAAAGTCATCGGCGTAACCTTTAGGTGGCGGTGTCCAACCTCGTTCTGACCGCGATAGTTTGTCATGACGATCTTTTTGCATCTCTTCCGCCATTTTCTCCTCTAACTGAATAAACAGTTGTCGGAAATTGTTGTCATAGCGTTCACCTTCAGAATCATCTTCCCAAGCTTTGTAGAGTATTTCTGACTTACGTGCTTCAACACGCTTATATGTCGCCTTCTGTTGTTCAACAAAGAAGGGGTGAATGCCAAGTGCTTTCATTGTGTGACCGCCCATCTCCAATGCAGAATGGTAGGTCTCTGATTCAATAATATCAGCTCCCGCTTGACGCAAAAGATAGCCATGTCCACGGTCAAAGGCACGTGCAATCACTGTTACTTTTGGGTGCGTGTGCTTAACGTACTTCACCAGTTCTACACTCGATTCTTGGTTATCAATCGCCACAACCAACGCAGCGGCGTGCTCAATGCCGGCTGTATGTAGCATATCTGGTCGAGTCGCGTCGCCAAAATAGGCGCGAGTGCCAATCTGGCGCATGTTATCGACTTGGTCAGATTGATGGTCAAGTACCACGGTAGTCACGCCGTTTGATACCAATAGGCGATTCACTATTTGTCCAAAGCGGCCGATGCCGGCGATGATCACCGTGCCTGTTTCCTCAATCGTATCGCTTTCGCGTTCATTTGACTGGCTTTCAAAGCGCGGCAGAATCACTCTATCAAAAAGAATAAACAAACCTGGTGTCAGGAACATCGAAATCGCAACCACTAACGCAAGAGTTTGTGAAAGTTCAAATGGGATGACGTGGTTTTGCACTGAAAAGCTTAGAAGCACAAAGCCGAATTCACCTGCTTGAGCCAAGCTTAGGGTAAACAGCCAGCGGTTGCTTCCTTTCACCCTAAATATCAGTGCAAGAATAAACAGCACCAAGGCTTTCAAAACCATCACGCCAATGGTCAATGCCATGACCAACCAGAAATCACCAAAAAGGACCGAGAAGTTGATCCCTGCGCCAACAGTAATAAAGAACAGACCTAACAATAGGCCTTTAAATGGTTCGATATTGGATTCTAACTCGTGGCGGAATTCACTGTTCGCCAATACAACGCCAGCCAAGAAGGTTCCTAAGGCAGGAGATAAGCCCACTAAACTCATCAGTGCAGCGATACCAATGACAAGCATGAGTGCAGTTGCGGTAAAGATTTCTCGCAAACCAGAGCTAGCCACATAATTGAGCAGAGGTCGACTTAAAAAGTGTCCACCAACGACGACGATTGCAATCGATGCTGTGATTACGATGCCGTATGCCCAGCCTGGCAACCCCGCAACGAGGCTTAATTCTTCATGGTGCGCTGCGGCTGTTTGAGCCGCGGACTGTGCCTGTTCAATTAATTCAGGTAAGGCCAATAGAGGAATGAACGCCAACATTGGTATCACTGCAATATCTTGAAAAAGCAACACGGAGAAAGCGTTTTGTCCACCTTCCGTCTTCGTTAATCCTTTTTCGCTAAAAGTTTGCAAAACAATCGCAGTAGAAGAGAGGGCGAAGATCAAACCTATGGCTAAGGCTATGGTCCAAGGCTGGTCAAAGTATAAGGCAATACCCATAATCGCCGCGACGGTACCGCCGACTTGCAGACCTCCTAAACCCATTAAGCGATTGCGCATCGCCCACAACATTTTGGGTTCGAGCTCTAAACCAACGAGAAACAGCATCATCACCACGCCAAACTCGGCAAAGTGCTGGATTGTTGTTGTTTCTTCACCGACTAAACCGATAATTGGGCCAATGACCACACCTGCGATGAGATAGCCTAAAACGGACCCAAGTCCCAAACGCTTAGCAAGTGGGACTGCAATTACAGCAGCAATCAAATATACGAAGGCTTGTAAGAATATCCCTGTCATGAAGCCTCCTTAATGAGCTCTGGCAATGCGCTGTTAAGCTTGATTAATGACGCCGCAGCTTCAACATCCAACCTATCTTCGACTAAAGCTGCTAGCAGGCTCTTGTACCGCTCAACATGACGAGGGATTCGCCCTTCTTCATCTGCTGTACGTGCGCCAAACATCGCGAGAGGGGCAATGTAGTTCATGCCTGTCAGTGCGGACATTTGTTCAATAGGCGCAAGCAGTTGACGAATCGTAAAGTGGTTGTAGCCCTCTGCCTTATAAGCTTCTTCTTTACCCCCTGCAGACAGCACACAAAGCATGGTCTTACCTTGCAGTGCTGTGCCATCTGTACCGTAAGCAAAGCCATATTCCAAAACCAGATCTTGCCACTCTTTTAAAATCGCAGGCGTTGAATACCAATATAGTGGGAATTGGAAAATCACCACGTCATGCTCACGTAAGCGTTGCTGCTCACGGTCGATATTAATATCGAAACGAGGGTATTCGCCATAGAGATCAACACATGTCACGCCTTCAATTTTTTGAGCTTCTTTGAAAAGTGGAGTATTCACTTCTGAACGATGCTGGGAAGGATGAGCAAAGAGAATGAGTACTTTTTTATTTGCCATAGGGATCCTTGCTATCTAAATAACCATGCCCAGTAGGAGCGCGGGTTGGTTAGAAAATGTAACTCATAAATGATCGCCAAGCTAGTTTGGAAAACTGTTTAAGCTGTTTCAATATCAATAAAAAACCACCAAATAAATTGGTGGTTTTGGGAAGCGTTACGTTTTACTAATCATGAATAGGGACGACTAGAATATCCACCGGTGACTTGTTAATTAAGTGTCTGGAGTAAGAAATGATCTTGCTCCAGAAATCTTGGTGGTGACCACAAATCAGCAGATCCACTTCTTGCTCTTTAATGGTGACTTCCAATTTATCAGCCAAATCACCCGTACCTACAAAGAAGTGTTTAAGTGGGTAGTCCATGTAATCACTAAATGTTTTTAAACATTCCATTGAATGCTCATTCAACGGCCTTTGATCCGGGTTTTCTTTAATGTCTACAAGCTCACGATAGATTTCTCCGTGCGTACCATCAATATGAATAAAGGAGATATCGGAGTCGAGATAGTTTGCCATTGATACCGCTCTGTCGATAAGCACGGTGCTTTCATCTGACAGTTCGAGTGCAACAAGGATATGTTTGTATTTCATAACCACGCCCTTATGTGGATTATCTTTACCCTAAGCATAGTATGGCTTGGATAAAAATTGTGTTGCTAAGATCTCGAAATTGTTCAAAGACTTGTTAAAAAGTTAATGTGATATAACAACTTACTGTGAAATTTTCTTTTTGTTCACATTTGGTTAGAAAGCTTGCTTTTTGAACAAAAAAGCAGCTACACTCTACGCATCATTTCTCTAGGAGATTACGCCAACATGAAGAACTAAACCTGTCATCCATATTTTTACTTATTTTTTGGATCTGCAGGGTTAGTAGGCGTAGCTCACTTTCCGATATTTCTTTGCAACAAGACGACTTTTTGATTTGACGTATATCGTCGAGCTTTACATAGAGCTTAATGCGTTTGTGCACGCGTTTTGTTGCAATCTCAAATCATAGCTACGGCTGTTGTCCCTGTCATACAGGAGGCAAATTATGCCAGTTTTACAAGCTTTTAATGTTAGCCATCAGTTTGATAATGGCGATACGCTATTCCAGTCTATTTCTTGTTCCATGACTAAACGACGTGTTGGTTTGGTTGGGCGCAATGGCATCGGCAAGTCGCTTTTGGCTTCCATTTTGGCGGGCGAAACTCAGCCTGCCAGCGGTGTTGTGACTGCTCCCTCTTCTTTCATGATGTATCGCCAGCAGCCCTCTGATCTGCTTTCAGGTCAGCAATCGATCGCCCAATTTCTGGGAACAGACTCGGCCTTACATGCTTTGAAGCAGATTGAACAAGGTGATGTTTCTGAGCATTGGTTCGAACTGGTTGGCGAACAGTGGGATATTGAACTGAAACTCAAACAGCAGCTTGCTGCGATGGGCTTGCCGCAAGACCCTGATTTCTCTTGTGCTCGGCTCAGTGGTGGTCAGTTGGCGCGTTTGCAGTTATGGCAGTTATTTGAAAACGAAACGGATCTTTTGATTCTCGATGAGCCATCCAATCACCTCGATACCGAGGCGAAACAATGGCTGATAGAGTCTATGACGCATTTCAGCGGTGCGATTTTACTCATCAGTCACGATCGTGAGCTGCTGCGAGAGATGGAGGAAATTTGGGAGCTATCGGGCCTAGGTTTACAGGCTTTTGGTGGAAATTACGATGTGTACGTCGAGAAAAAACGCACTGAACTGCAAGCGGTCGAGAGGCAGTTAGCGCAAGTCGATAAACAGAAAAAACGGTTAGCCGAGCAAGCCCAGAAAAATCGCGAAAAAGCAGACCAACGCGCCGCGCAAGGGAACAAACTGCGCAAAGACGGCAGTCAGCCCAAAATTTTGCTTGATGGAAAAAAGGATAGCGCGACCGCCAGCGCTTCAAATCGCAATAAGAATGAGCAACTCAGACAAGCGCATTTACAAGCCAAAGAACAGGCGTTGCAATCGCGACATGAGCAACTCAAGGCGCAAAAGCTTTATCTTACAGATAATCCGAACCGTTCGCGAAAAGTGTTGTCGATACAAGAAGGTATATTACCTTTTGGGAATTCTACGCCTATCACGTTGCAGATTTTTGCGAACGACAAAGTCCATCTCAAAGGGAGAAATGGCTGCGGAAAATCAACCTTGTTAAAGACGTTGCTTGGCGAGTTATCGTTGCAGAGTGGTGAGTTGCAAGTGAATACGCCTTTGTATTATCTCGACCAACATTTTGGTGCAGTGAATCCAAATCTTTCGTTACTTGAGAACGTAATGGAGAGCTGCCAAGAGATGACGGAAAGTGAAGCGAGGACCTTATTGGCCGGGATCGGTTTTCGTCGAGATGCAGTGTTTCGATTGGGGCGCCTACTGAGCGGTGGCGAGAAGATGAAGCTCGCGATGCTGATAGTCAGCCACCAAAATTCTCAGCCTTTGCTGCTGCTTGATGAACCAGATAACCATCTCGACCTCGAGTCAAAAATAATGCTTAGTCAGGCGTTAAATGTATACAAAGGTGGATTTGTTCTGATTAGTCACGACCAAGATTTCGCTTCTGAGTCTGGGGTTTTGCGCCAAATCGAGCTGACTTAGACGAAAGAGAGTAAACGCCATCGTGGCTCTTCAGTATTGTTCCCAAGTTCTACACTTCCACTTACTAGTTTGTAGAACTGGAAGGAAATGAGGGAGTTAGGATGGCTTTCACAACTCGTTTAATGAAATTAGATTCATTTTGTCGATAGATAGTAGAGTTCTGATGTATTGCACAAAAAGACAACAGAAAAATAAAAAGGAATTTCATGAAAAAGAACACCCTAGCACTCACAACGGCTCTCGCACTCGGAAGTGTGTTGTCTGTGGCGTATGCAAATGAAGCGGCGCAATCGTCGGTTGAACAGGTAACCCCGAAAACCATCACGTATCCAACCACACAAAAAGTGGATGTTGTCGATGACTACTTTGGTACAAAAGTGAGTGATCCTTATCGCTGGTTGGAAGACGATCTCAGCCCAGAAACCGCAGAATGGGTGAAGGCACAAAATGCAGTGACGTTTGATTATCTGTCGAAAATCCCTTACCGCGAGCAGATTGAAGAGCGCATCACTAAGCTCATGGACTACGAAAAGCAAAGCCAACCGTTCAAAGAGGGTAAGTTCACTTATTTCTACAAAAATGACGGGCTACAAAACCAAGATGTGCTTTATCGGCAGTTAGGTGATGGCGAAGCAGAAATTTTCCTCGATCCAAATACTTTTAGTGAAGATGGCACCACATCGTTAGCGGGAGTGAGCTTTTCACGTGATGGTTCTTTGGTTGCATACAGCATTTCGGAAGGCGGTAGCGATTGGCGCAAAGTCATTGTGTTAGACACAGAAACCAAAAAGCCCGTCGGCGAAACGCTGGTGGATATTAAGTTCAGCGGCATCAGTTGGCTCGGCAATCAAGGTTTCTATTACTCAAGTTATGACAAGCCAAAAGGGAGTGAACTTTCCGCGAAGACAGACCAACACAAGCTCTACTTTCATAAACTTGGAACGAAACAAAGTGAAGACCAATTAATTTTCGGTGGTGTAAAGGACGAAAAGTATCGCTACGTTGGGGGTTACACGTCGGAAGATGAACGCTACTTGTTTATCTCAGCCAGCGTATCGACGTCGGGCAACAAACTGTTCTTCAAAGACCTGAGTAAGCCAAATAGCCCGCTGAAAACCATTTTAGATAACACCAGTTCTGATACTTGGGTGATAGACAACCAAGGCACGAAACTGTACTTGGTTACGAACCTTAATGCGCCGAACAAACGCGTCGTGACGGTGGATGCAAGTCAGCCGCAACCCAAAAACTGGAAAGATGTGATTCCTGAAACAAAGAACGTGTTACGTGTTTCTACCGCGGGTGGCAATTTGTTTGCGAGCTATATTGTTGATGCGATCTCGATGGTGAAGCAATACGACATGAACGGCAAACTCATCCGAGAAATCAAATTGCCTGATATTGGCAGCGCATACGGTTTCTCGGGGAAAAAAGAGGAAACCGAAGTCTACTACTCTTTCACCAACTACAAGATGCCAAGCACTACCTATCGTCTGAACATCAAAGATGGTGATAGCGAGGTGTACTACAAATCTAAAGCGCCATTTGATCCAGCTTTATATGAATCTCGCCAGGTGTTTTACACCTCAAAAGACGGAACAAAAGTGCCGATGATCATCACCTATAAAAAGGGGACTCCGATGGACGGCAGTGCACCAACCATCCTATATGGTTATGGCGGTTTCAACATTAGCCTCACGCCATCTTTTAGCCCGACACGTGCGGCTTGGTTAGAGCTTGGTGGTGTTTACGCGGTAGCGAACATTCGTGGTGGTGGGGAGTATGGTAAAGAGTGGCACAACGCTGGCATTCAAATGCAAAAGCAAAATGTGTTTGATGACTTTATTGCTGCGGCTGAATTCCTAATTGATGAAGAGGTAACGTCATCAAACAAGTTAGCCATTAACGGTGGATCGAATGGTGGCTTGTTAGTGGGGGCCGTTATGACGCAACGTCCAGAGCTGTTTAAAGTGGCGCTGCCAGCAGTCGGTGTACTGGATATGCTGCGTTACCATACTTTTACCGCAGGTGCTGGTTGGGCGTATGACTACGGCACGGCAGAGCAAAGTAAAGAGATGTTCCAATATCTGAAAAGTTATTCGCCGGTGCACAATGTAAAAGCAGGGGTGGAATATCCAGCAACATTGATTACAACCGGTGATCATGATGACCGTGTTGTTCCTGCTCACTCATACAAATTTGCTGCTGAGTTGCAATCGAAGCAAGCGGGTTCAAATCCGACCTTAATTCGCATCGAAACCAATGCAGGACATGGTGCAGGCACACCAACGCGTAAAATAATTGAGACAAATGCAGATATTTATAGTTTTGCACTGTTCAATATGGGAATAGAGAAACTGCAATAGTGCGAATTGTTTGCGTTTTAGTTATCGAAACGCATCGGCGCTTTATCGCTCGATAATAAAAGGGAATCACAGAGAGTGATTCCCTTTTTATTTATTATAGGCCTACTATTCTAATTTGATTCTAGGCTAATCAAACTAAGGTTTTTAAAATTATTATAATGTTCTAATAAATCTGAAGAGTGTTGTACGATCGAAATGAAACATTGATCGCGATCACCTAAATCCATTGCACTCTCTATTTATATGGTAAAATTAATTAATCATTTGTTCTAATGATAATTGAATTTTCATAAGTTTTAATATTTCCTTCTTTATTAGTATTACCAAATTTCAAGTTATATAAGATATAAGTAGCGGTGATTGAACTTTTACGATGCTTTATTTTATTTTAATTAAAACGTCGAATGTTTCGTCATTATTGAATTTGCTTTGATAATTTATGTTATCCAAAGCGAGTTGTGTTGCTTGCTATTTATGATGACCTCATGACGTTAATAATTTTATAATCATTAAAATGGATACAGTTTTATGAATTTAGTGAAACCGTCTGTTGCCATTATGGTTGCAGCTCTACAACTCGCGTCTTCTGCCTATGCGCAGACAAACAATAACGAAGAACTTCAAGATATGTCTGACCCACTTGCGGTATACACCCAAGCTGGCTTTGGTATTACTGATAAAGGCGCGAACATCAAAATCGGTCAAACTTACCAATCTAGCCAGCCTGGTACCATGGCGATGAACATCATTGAAATGAAAGGCATTGGTGGTGAGCTATTTGGCATTCGCGACAATGACGATCCAATATATGCCAACGTTGATGACAGCATTGACTCTTTCCGACTACGTAATTTCCAAGTAGAAGTCGCAAAAGGTCTAGGCCGTCAATTAGATGTAAACTACGACGTTGATAACGATAAATTAGATGCATCTTATAGCTTTATTCAAGGTCTACCTAAGTTTGGTATGTTGCAGCTATTTCCTTTAGCTGGTGCGGGTGTCACTATTGCTAATGATTTTAGTGGTGATGACAAAGGTTATGAAATTCCAGGTACTTTCACTGTTGTGGGTATGTACTCAAAAATTGAATTAACCGATAAAATCTGGATTAACTACAACCCAATGTATATGCATACGTTGTCAGGGTCTAGTCAATATAAAGATACTTATTACGCGGGTGAAGATAATATCTTAACTCATGAGTTTGCGTTGTCTTATCAAATTAATCCTCGCGCAAATATTCGCTACTTTGCAAACTGGAATGAGCACGTTAATTTCGGTGATGGTGATCATCGTATCGAATTTAACTACCAATTCTAACTCCCTCGTTTATTTCCAGAATAGAAAGTGTGTTTATCCATATATTTAAATGTTTAGGATAGGGCACTTTCTACATAAAGTAGGTTTATCATGAAAGCCAAATATAAATTTGCGTTGGTATCTATTGCTATATCTTCTGCATTACTATCAGGATGCAAAACTGGCGATATCGCAACGAAAACTGCCCAAGCACCCTCTGTTGAAACCGTTACTCTAACCGAAACAAAAATCACTCCTTATCATACTTTTATCGGTCGAACTGAAGCGGTAAATGACGTTGATATTATGCCTCGAGTCGGTGGCGAATTAACCGCGATTCATTTTAAAGATGGCGATATGGTAGAAAAAGGCCAATTGCTGTTTGAAATCGACGACCGTCCTTACAAAGCGGCACTGGCGTATGCAAAAGCGTCGTTGCAAAAAGCAAAAGCGCAACTCGTTCAAACTACGCGTGATGCAGAACGTCTGAAGAAACTCATCAAAGATAAAAGCATCAGTGAGCAGCAATACGATGACGCCATTGCCGCGCAAGCCGCAGCGATTGCTTCGGTAGAAGAGGCGAAGGCGACGCTGGTTTCAGCAAGGCTCGATCTTGAATTTAGCTCTGTGCGTGCTCCTTTCTCTGGTCGCGTGGGTTTCAGCAACTTCCGAGTGGGTGACCGTATTTCGAAAATTCAACTCGTTCCTCTTGTTTCGATCACTCAAGTAGACCCAATTCGCTTTGGCTTTGATGTGGATGAGAAGCTCTACCGCCGCGTAAGAAGTGCGATTGATGTGGCTCATCGTAACGATGACAAACTGGATGTTGATTTAACACTGACGCTTTCAGACGGTTCATTGTATCCGCTTGATGGCAAGATCTACGCCGTTGGCAATAAGATCGATTTAGAAACAGGCTCAATTCGAGCAGAAGCACAATTCGATAATCCAACTTACGCGCTTATGCCGGGTGAATATGGCAACTTGACCATCAAGCTGCGCAACAAAACCATTGATGGTTTGCTTATCCCATCGGCGGCTGTTCAGCAAGACCAAGCGGGTGACTACGTCATGGTGGTTGGTGATGATCACGTGGTGTCACGTCGTAACGTTGAACTCGGTCAGACCTACGGTGTGAAACGTGCTGTGCTGACTGGCTTGGCGGCTAACGAAAAAGTCATCGTCAATGGTCTACAAAAAGTGCGTCCGGGTGCAACGGTGAAAGACGTTGAACTACAGAGTGAACAAGGCTGAGTGAGTACTGATGTTAAGTAAATTTTTCATTCACCGGCCGAAGTTTGCTTTGGTGATCTCACTGGCGATGACATTGATGGGTATGATCGCCCTGAAAGTCTTGCCAATTTCTGAGTATCCTCAAATCTCTCCAACGGTAATTACGGTGAGCACCATGTATCCGGGTGCAAACGCGGACGTGGTTAAAAAGACCGTAGCACAACCGATAGAAGCCAAAGTCAACGGCGTTGAAGACATGATTTACATGTCTTCTGTGATTGGTAACGATGGCTCATACACATTGCGTATTTACTTCCGAGTGGGCGCAGATGGCGATATGGCGCAGGTTCGTGTGAACAACTTGGTGGCACAGGCGACGTCGTCTCTACCACAAGAAGTAAACCAAATCGGTGTGACGGTTAAGAAGAAATCTTCCGACATGCTGGGCGTTATCACACTGCGTTCTCCGAAACAGTCTCACGACAGTATCTACCTTTCTAACTACGCGGATCTCAATATTGTCGAGCGTCTAAAACGTATCGAAGGTATGAGTGACATTACGCTGCTGGGTAAGAAAGACTACTCAATGCGTATTTGGTTAAACCCAAATAAACTGGCTACCTTGAAGCTTTCTGCTAGCGATGTTATTGGCGCAATTAAAACGCAAAACATCCAAGTGGCGGCGGGTAAGATCGGTGGTATGCCAGCTCCAGGTGATCAGCAATATCAATATGTTTTGCAAACTAAAGGTCGACTCACTTCTGCGGAAGAGTTCGAGAACATCATCATTCGTGCGAGCAAGAAAGGTTCTTTGATTCGCTTGAAAGATGTGGCTCGTGTGGAAGTTGGTGCACAAGGTTACGAAGCTGATGGTCGTATGAATAACGAACCAGCCGCCGTTCTGGCCTTGTACCAGTTACCGACCGCGAACGCGCTAGACGTGATGGAACGCGTGAAAGAGGCCATGACAGAGTACGAAAAATCGTTTCCTGATGATTTGGTCTATGACATCGCTTATGACTCTACTGAATACGTAGAGACGTCGATTGATGAAGTTTACGAGACGCTGGTGATTGCGGTACTTCTTGTCACCTTCGTTGTGTACGTTTTCTTGCAGAACTGGCGAGCGACCATCATTCCAACCTTAGCGATTCCGGTTTCCATCATTGCGACGTTCGCAATCATGGGCGTGATGGGCATGACCATTAACACGATCTCGTTGTTTGGCTTGATCCTCGCCATCGGTATCGTGGTGGACGATGCGATCATCGTGGTAGAGAACGTGGAGCGGGTTATCCATGAAGAGCATTTAGACCCGATTCCGGCCACGATCCAAGCTATGAAAGAAGTGACGGGGCCAGTATTGGCAACAACGCTTATTTTGTTGGCGGTATTCGTACCGGTTGCGCTATTGCCGGGTATTTCCGGTCGAATGTTCAACCAGTTCGCAGTCACCATCTGTGTGTCGGTGCTGATCTCTGCGATCAACGCATTAACGTTAACGCCAGCGCTTTGTGCGTTGATGTTGAAATCTACTCACTCGCAACCTATTGCGCCTTTGCGTGCGTTTAATCGAGGTTTTGAAGCAATAACGCGCAAATACCAAGGTTTAGTTGGCTTCTTGAGCCGTCGTATTGTGCTGAGTATCGGTGTGTATGGCGCGCTTATTGCGGTGCTGGCATTTGCGTTCATGACCGTACCTTCCTCTTTCGTACCAAACGAAGATAAAGGCGTGTTCATGGTCGAAATGCGTTTGCCAGACGCAGCAGCATTGCAGCGTACTGCACCATTAATGAAGAAGTACGTTGATGAGCTAAAACAGATGGAAGGTGTGGAGAACGTGGTTTCGGTTGCGGGCTTCTCGGTAATTAACATGGCGTCGATTCCAAACTCGGGCATGTTGATCATCAAACTGGATAACTGGAGCAAACGTAAAGACCCTGAGCTACACCAACGCGCGTTGATGAATAAAGTTAACCAAATGCTGAACTCAACGCCAGATGCCGCTTCGTTCGTTTTCGCGACGCCGGCAATCAAAGGTATGGGGGCGGTGGATGGTTTCAACCTTGTGTTGCAAGACAACTTAGGTCGTTCTCCACAAGAATTGGCAAAAACAACCGCTGATTTTGTTGCCCAAATCAACCAACAGCCAGAAGTGGCGCGTGCGTTCTCGATTTTCCGTGCGAACATTCCGCAACGATACATCGATATTGACCGTGATAAAGCGATTTCAATGGGCGTACCGTTGAATGGAATCTTCAGCACACTGCAAGCGCAGTTGGGCGGCGCATACATTTCTGACTTCAACTTGTTTGGCCGTTCGTATCAAGTGAAAGTGCAAGCAGAAGAACAATACCGTGACAACATCGACGACATCGACCATCTGTTTGTTCGTTCAAACTCTGGAAAAATGGTGTCACTGGCAACGCTAGTGAAAGTGAAGCCGATCTTTGGCCCTGATACCTTGTCGAACTACAACATGTTCAGTTCTGCAACCGTGAACGGTGCGCCAGCGCCAGGTTACAGCTCGGGTGATGTTGTAAAAGCCATTGAAAAACTGGCTGCGGAATCTTTGCCAAGTGGTTACTCATACGAGTGGTCAGGCATGACTTACCAAGAGATGAAAGCAGGCAACATGGCGCCGATCGCGTTCGCATTGTCTTTGCTGTTCACATACTTGTTCTTGGTGGCTCAGTACGAAAGTTGGACCATTCCTGCAGCGGTAATGATGGCGGTTCCAGTCGCGATTCTCGGCGCAATGGGCACGCTACTGCTGGTGGGACAACCGTTCGACTTGTACGTGCAGATTGGTGTGGTCATCTTGATCGGTATGTCCGCCAAAGTGGCGATTCTTATCGTGGAATTTGCCAAAGTTCTGCGAGAAGAAAAGGGCTTATCCATCATTGATGCTGCCAAAGAAGCTGCTCGAATCCGTTTCCGTGCAGTACAGATGACCGCATTTGCCTTCATCTGGGGGGTATTCCCGTTGGTGATTGCATCGGGTGCCGGTGCGGCATCTCGTCACTCACTGGGCTTTGCAGTATTCGGCGGCATGATTCTCTCTACGTTTGTAGGCACGTTACTGACGCCAGTGTTCTTCGTGATGATGCAATCTCTGCGCGAGAAGTTTAAGCGAAAGAAACCCACTGAACTTGAGGTGAGCGAGCAATAACGCTGATTTCAACTGACTGACTCCACAACACCCCCACGCTGTGTGCGATTGGCCAATGCCTTTCATTGATATACAACCACCGTCGCAGCGTGGGTTCCCCTAACAATAATAGGTTTTAGCATGAAAAATCTTTCAAAAATCGTCGTAGCGAGCTCTCTACTGACGTGTGCTGCTGCGCAAGCGGGTGGGTTATACCTTTATGAAACTACAGCATCGGATATTGGTCTGGCATCCGCTGGTATGGCGGCTCGTGCGCAAGATGCCTCAGTAATGGCAGCAAACCCGGCTGGTCTGGCGAATGTTTCTGGTAAATCTTTCTCTGGTAACCTGATTGGCCTTTACGGTGACGCGCAACTAGACACGATGACTAGCGATGCGGGCAACGTGATTGGTTTTGTTCCTATGGCGTCGGCATTTTACAGCCAACAAGTGAACGACAAATGGACGCTGGGTATTGGTCTGTATGGCAACTACGGCCTTGGCCTCGAGTACGAAGGTCTTTTGAATAATCATTTAGATATTCCTACAGCAACGACGCAAGCCTTAACCATTCAACCTTCCGCTTCTTACCGCATCAATGATCACTGGTCTGTGGGTGCGGCGCTTGGCATTCAGTACGGTATGTATGAAGTGGAAACGAAGGGAGCCCTGAACTTCAATGACGAAGACCAAGATACTCAGGTCAACGGTCGAGTAGGTGTGCTTTATGAGGCAACACCAGGCACTCGTCTTGGTCTGTCTTACTCTTCTGAAACCGAATTTGAATTCGACAATAGTAACTCCATTGCTCCGCAACAACTGATCTTCAGTGCTTACCACGAAGTGAATGATGACCTAGCGGTGATGTGGAACGTGAACTGGCAAGACTGGAGCGAATACACAACCACGCTGAACGTAGAGACACAAGACACTTACCAAATCGCATTGGGTACTCAGTACAAACTGAATGAAAAAATGATGTGGAATGCAGGTTTTGCATTCGATACCAGCATGTATGAAAGTCAATCAAACGGTGACATTACCGTTCCTACTGGCAAGGCGTACCGCATTGGTACAGGCATTGATTACAAATTGGATTCAGAAAACTCAATTGGTTTCGCGTTTGAAGCGATCTTGATGGAATCGTCAGAAACGCCACGCTTACAAGCTGGTTTTGATGGGCCTGCTCTGTACTTCATGAGCATGAGCTACAACTGGAAAAACTAATCATTCCTAATCGCTAAAACGCCTTCCTTACAGGCCATTCTACCCTAACTACCTGCACTGGATGCTGTCACACCATCTAAGGTAGTTAGGGCGCTTTTGTCACATCCAGTGAGTGATGATTCAAAAAATATCTGCGCAGCTAAGTGCGGGTATTCAACATCTCAAAGGACTAAAAAATGAAAAACAAACTAGCGTTAGTGTGTACGACTTTGTTGGTCAGTACGCTGGCTCATGGTGCCGAGCATCGAGTAAAAGACAATAAAAACAAGTTGGCGGATGACCCAACAAAAGTCATCACGAAATTTGGCGCGTCGTACGCAAACAACTACGATTTTGATGATCAAAACATCTCATTCTCGGGCTCACTTGCGCTTGACCAAGCGCGCAAAATCAACCTGCGTATCAATGATGATGCGAGCGAGTGGCGTATTGGTGGCTCGTGGTTGTTTCCGGTCGGTATCGTGAACTTCAACTTCGGTAAAAATGAATACGTAAACGGCGCGGATCAAACCAACTACAGCGTTGGTACCTTTATGCCGCTAAGTTATTTCGGGATTGAGCCAGCAGGCTTCCAAATTTTCCCAATGGCAGGCTATACGTACAACACTGGTGATGTTCCTGTTTGTGACGGTGCAGAAAGTAGTCTCTGTAGCGAGCCTAACTTTACGGGTACGCCAAGTGCAGAGAATGGCTTCAATATGATGAGCTCTTCAGGCAGTAGCGGTTACGTTGGTGCATTTGCGCTGAAATCGTTTACCAAAGAGCTGACGTTAATCAGCTTCGCAGCAGGCACTTACGGCTCAGAAAACAGTGAAGGAGAGAACTACAAAGGCTTCTTTGGTGGTATTGGTCTTGGTTACCTCGTGAGCAAACGCCACTCTTTTAACGTAATGACGTTTGTCATGGACAACAACACCTATTTGGATGAAGCAGACAAGCGCATCGTATTATCATATCAATATCAATTTGAATAAATAAAAACGCAGCCCAAATAGCTGCGTTTTTACTTTGATAGAATGAACTAGTGAATTGAGTTGTTTTCTTCGATCTTTTTCTGGTACTGGTGTTTTAATATATACATGCGCTTAACATCGCTGTAAGCGCCGTTAATAAAGTATTCTTCTACAAGGTGACCTTCTTCGATAAAGCCGCACTTTTTGTATAAGTGAATAGCGACTTCGTTATCCACTGCGACTAATAAGTAGATTTTACGTAGATTAAGAATTGAGAATGAGTAATCTAACGCACGATTAATCATCTCTGTCGCATAACCTCGGCCTTGATGCTCTGGGGCGATGATTATCTGAAATTCCGCGCTGCGGTGAATGTAGTTAATCTCGATCAGCTCAACTAAGCCAATTACGATGCCGTCTTCATCTTCGACGACAAAACGCCTTTCAGCGTCATCATGTATATGTTTTCGATAAAGTTCTTCGAGCTCGTCATAAGATTCGTAAGGCTCTTCGAACCAGTAGGCCATGATATTTCGGTTGTTATTCAGTTCATGAATAAAGCGCAAATCAGAACGCTCTAATGCACGCATTTTTAGGCCTTTCTTCATCATTTTTCTCCAATGAGGGCGGAGAATACCTCCGCACTTGATGCTAGAAAATATTACCGTATTTCACAAGAATCGCGCATCTTTTTTTGGAAAATATCCTGTGATTTTCAATGTGGAAACTTAGAGTTCACGACAAATATAAATTAATCTTTACGATAAAAAACTCGATTAGGTGCTTTGCCTAATATCGTATTAAATACCGCGCAACGACTTAGTGTCTTAATCTAAACAAACAAGGTATTCAATATGTTTTCAATCGGTGACGTAGTAGTAGCGACTAAAGGTATCGATCTTGGCGAAATGGTTGTTACAGGTTTAAGCAGTGGCGGTTTTTACACACATGTAAAAGCAGGCGAAAAAACACTAACTTACCCAGCTAAAGATCTTAAGAAAGCATAATTAAATTTGCTCATTCTTATTTTTAACTGGCTTAAAGTTCGTATTAGTTATTTTAAGCGGGTTAGAGTCGATAAAAGGTAGCGCAATGAGTCGCTACCTTTTTTTATTTTTTCTACCTTTCTTCACCAATATGAAACTCAACGCGATTTCTTCCGGTTTCTTTTGCCTTGTAAAGTGCTAAGTCGGCGCGTTTAACGAGTGGTTCAAATGAGTCGTCGAGACGACAGACTTGAGTTACCCCAATACTCGCGGTGAAGCTCATATCACAACCTGAATGTTGAACGGTCGTCGTTTCTAGTGCATTACGAATCGTTTCTAATGTGTCTAGAGCTTGCTGTGATGAGCGACTTCTTAATACGATGGCAAACTCTTCACCGCCAACTCTGGCAAGTAAGTCACAATCAAGTAGATGACTTTTAATAGTATTAACTGCATGGATCAGTGATTTATCGCCTGCGTCATGACCAAATCGGTCATTGAGGCTTTTAAAATTGTCGAGATCTAAAATAGCAACATGGAAGTCAATGCCCTGGGTTCGGTATTCATTTAGGCGGCTTTCGATTTGTCGCATGAACTCTCTGCGGTTTGGAATACCTGTTAGATCATCCGTCGTGGCGAGGTGTTCCATTTTCATAATCTGTATATGAAGGGCAATGTTTAAAGCAATCCAATTAGCGATGCACTGAAGCTGTGCCGCTTGTTCGTTTGTGTAAATGTGCGTTTGATGATGCGCAACATTAAGCGTTCCTAGGCAGACTTTACCGTGCATTAAAGGCGCGTCCATACACGTACCCATACCATTGGATGCGAGCATCACACAATCGATCTCATCAGATTGCGTAACATCGTCGCAGATCATCAGTTGTTGCTTTTTGAACACTCGGCCAACAAACGCTTGATGAATGGGCACTAAAAATTCAGCGGGAATCGCTTTACTACCAGAGAAAGAGTAGACCTTTAAATGATCATTGTTTTCATAAAGTGTGATACTCGCACGGTCAGAATTAAATATACGATTTATCCATTCTGCCACCGTATCAAGTACTTGCTGTAGTGTTTCCGATTGAGCTAAAAAGTGAACAAACCCTATCGGCATACATATCGGACTTTCCATGTTTTGCATCGATAAGTCATCAGGGTTAAAAGTTCTTTCAAGTCTCAATAGACATCTCCTTGGCAATGTTGCAAATACCAACAATAAATTACGTGAAGCTATTTTGTAGAAAATGTGCTTCTTGGTAAGAGTATGGTTCAATTATCGCCGTTTGTGTGCATTTGGTTGCTTAATGTGGGCGTTAACTCACCCTAAATAAGTAAATCTTATACCTATTTATAAGTAAGTCATTACTCAATAAGTGGTGTTTTTAAGATGGAAGTACAGAATGAGCCCTTCTGGAAGAGAAGGGCTAGAAAAGGATACAAATAGGGTTAGGTGAGTGGTGACTTAATTGTCTTTGTACTTTTGTAAAATCAACTGACTTATCTGCGCAACGAGTTGGTCCCTAGCTTGAAGTGAGAGCTCGGTTTCTGTGACATAAATACTAATGTAAACAGGTCGATGATTTTCCTTCCATATAATCGCGTTAATGCCACGCGAACCATGACCTCCCGCACCAGAACGGTCTGCAATAGACCAACCTGTTGGTAATACAGAACGCATTAACGAGTCTGAAACTTTGTTGTCCTGCATCCAGATTTTTAATTGTACACGAGACTCATAAGACAACGTTTCGCCTTCGATCAAGGTTCGCAGAGTGTTTAGTATGGCGTTAGGTGTGGTTGTATCGCGGCTGTCGCCTGGTGTGGCTTCGTTCAAGCGAGGTTCTATTCTGTCTAGGCGCGTTGCTTTATCTCCAATTGTTCGCAGAAACATTGTTACGGCTTTAGGGCCGCCAATTTCATTTAATACCAAGTTGGCTGCAGTATTATCACTCATTAACATAGCGGCTTCACACGCGTGCTCTATGCGTGTGTTTTGGCCTGCGAGCTTATCCATCACTGGAGACCATACAACGATACTGCGCTCATCGACTTTTGCGGTCGCATTCTTACTTAGCTTACCGCTGTCCATATCACTTAGCATTTTGGCACAAGCTAGGGTTTTGAATGTGCTCATGAGTGGGAAGCGTTCATCGCCACGGTAGTCCCAACGCTCGTCTGCTTGGGTATCCCAAACTGACACCCCAATTCTGCTTGAGGTTTGTTGCTCGAGGAGAGAAATGTCCTCATTCAGTTGGGACGCGTAACTTAGGGTTGAGCAAACCATTAGCCCAGCCAACAAAAATAACTTTTTCATGGATCGTGTTCTTCAATTTTAGTTTTAGTTCGCACCGTAGCGATGTCACGTAAACTATAACGAGCCAATACTCTAAACACTGTTAAATCTATGTCTATTTTATGTAGGATTCTTTGCAATACGCTTATACGGTCTCAATATGAGGAGAAGAGTGTTGCTATCAAGGCCCGTAGTTTGGCTTATATATTACGTCGGTGATTCGGTCATAAAAATATCTTAGCGTGAGACACTGGCTCAGAATTTCTTATCATGAGCTAACGAATAGTTTGATCCAGAGAAATAAAAGGAGCTGAATCATCAGCTCCTTTGTCTAGTTGGATAATTACTTACAGTTCAATCTTTTTAACCATGCCCGATTCTGCATGGCCCGGAATGTTGCACGCGAACTCAACCTTGTTGTCACCGTGGAAGTGCCACAGTAATTGCTTCGCTTTACCTGGTTCTACCGTAACTGCGTTGCCTGAGTCATGCATGTGATCGCCACTCATTGTCTTCATCATTTCGCGATGTTCTAGCTGCTCTTTAGCCGAACCAATCGTAAACTCGTGGTTGATCTTACCTGTGTTCATGACTACAAACTGCACCACATCGTTTGGCTCAATCTTAACGTCTTTCTTGAACTTGATGGTCATGTCATCACCCAAGATAACGTGTACCACTTTGTCTGGCTTTGCCCCTTTTGCTGGCATACCAACAGTCGACATGCCCGGCATATCCATCATGTTTGAATGGTCCATTTTACTGTGGTCCATCTTCATGCTGCCGTGGTCCATATTTTCATGCTTCATGTTGCTATGATCCATGTTCGCGTGATCCATGTTTGAATGATCCATTTGGGCAAACGCAGTCGTTGTTGTTAGGGCTATAGCAAGAGTGATTAGTGTCTTTTTCATTTTTATATCCTTGTTTTAATTCATTAATAACTTGGTTGCTTCCCCTCAAAACGACATGTTTGAGGGGAAGGTAGGGATTAAGCGTTGTTGTTTACATCACTAGCTTGGTGATTAGTTGCATTGCTTTGGCGCAACTCGCGTTGTTTCCACAGCTTGAAGATGGCTGGAAGTACCAACAGCGTCAGCAGCAGTGCTGATGCCATACCACCAATCATTGGTGCGGCGATACGTTGCATTACTTCTGATCCTGTACCTTCGCCGTACATGATCGGAATCAGACCAATAATGACCGTTAGTACCGTCATCATTACTGGGCGAACACGCAGGCCTGCACCTTCACGAATGGCATCGGTTAAGTCTTTTGCCTCAAGCTTCTGTTGGCTCTCTTCCGCATCGAGTTTTTTGTAGTGCCATGCTTGGTTGAGGTAGACGAGCATGATGACCCCAATTTCAACCGCGACGCCTGCTAGGGCAATAAAGCCGACCCCAACGGCAATCGAGAAGTTGTAGTTGAGGATATGCATGAGCCATAAGCCACCGACCATAGCGAGCGGTAGCGTAAGCATGATGATCATTACTTCGCCGACACGACGGAAGCTGAAGTAAAGCAGCAGCATAATGATGGCGATGGTGATTGGTACCACGACACTCAAGCGGTCTTTCGCACGCTCCATGTATTCGTATTGACCAGACCAAGCCAGCGAGTAACCCGCAGGAAGTTCCAATTGATCAGCAACAACCTGTTGTGCTTCTACGACGTAAGAGCCAAGGTCACGACCATCGATGTCGACAAATACCCAGCCGTTCGGGCGTGCGTTTTCCGTCTTGATCACCGGAGGGCCGTCTTCGTAACGAATGTCCGCTACGTCAGCCAGTGCAATACGAGCGCCATTTGGTGTCACTAACGGTAAGTTTTGCAATTTTACCACTGAGTCACGGTAGTCTTGTGGGTAACGAACGTTGATTGGGTAACGCTCCAAGCCTTCGATGGTTTCACCCACATTCATGCCGCCAACCGCGGTGGAGATCACCTGCTGAACGTCTTTGATGCTTAAGCCATAACGCGCTGCGGCACGACGTTTAATGTCGATCGTGACATAACGACCACCTGCTACACGTTCTGCGTAAACCGATGCCGTGCCTTGTACGCCATTAAGAATTGGCTCTAGCTGAGAACCGATCTTCTCAATCACTTTCAGATCAGGTCCGGCGATCTTAATGCCGATAGGGGTTTTGATGCCCGTTGCCAACATGTCGATACGCGTTTTGATCGGCATTACCCAAGCGTTAGTAAGACCAGGGAACTGAACCAGCTTGTCGAACTCTTTGCGCAGTGACTCGGTTGTTACCCCTTCACGCCATTGGTCCCGTGGCTTCAACTGAATCACGGTTTCAATCATGGTGAGTGGCGCTGGATCGGTTGCGGTCTCAGCTCGGCCAATTTTGCCCCATACGGTTTTCACTTCTGGAACGGTTTTGATCAGCTTGTTGGTTTGTTGTAGAAGCTCGCGCGCTTTACCAATTGAGATACCCGGATAGGTCGTTGGCATGTACATCAAGTCGCCTTCATCCAGCGGCGGGATGAACTCGCTACCCAGTTTACTGGTTGGGTAGTAAGCCGATGCCATTAGACCTAATGCGATAACAATCATGGTCTTAGGGTATTTTAAGCTGGTGTTCAACAGCGGGCGGTACAGCGCGACCAAGCCGCGGTTAACCGGGTTTTTGTGTTCCGGTAACACCTTACCGCGAATGAAGTAGCCCATAAGAACAGGGACGAGTGTGATCGCCAAACCTGCTGCCGCTGCCATGGCGTAAGTCTTAGTGAACGCAAGCGGCGAGAACATCTTGCCTTCTTGGCCTTCTAAGGCGAACACCGGTACGAAGCTAAGAGTAATGATCAGCAATGAGAAGAACAGCGGTGCGCCAACCTCTTCTGCGGCTTTGCCAAGTACTTGCCAGCGGTTTTTGTCGGTAAGTGGCGTTCGTTCAATGTGCTTGTGAACGTTTTCAATCATCACGATTGCACCATCTACCATGGCACCGATGGCAATCGCAATACCACCCAAAGACATGATGTTGGCGTTGATGCCTTGCCAATGCATCACGATAAACGCACTAAGAATGCCAACCGGTAGACTCAGAGCGATAACCAATGAAGAACGAATGTGGAATAGGAACAACGCACACACAATCGCAACGACGATGAACTCTTCTGCAAGCTTCTTCCATAGGTTTTCTACCGCTGAATCGATAAGGGTAGAGCGGTCGTAGGTTGCCACAATTTCTACGCCTTCTGGTAGGCTGCGTTGTAGGTCTGCAAGTTTGTCTTTGACTTTCGCAATCACTTCACTGGCGTTTTCACCAAAGCGCATCACGATAACGCCACCGACCGCTTCACCTTCGCCATTCAGCTCTGAGATACCACGGCGCATTTGTGGACCAAGGTTAATGTCTGCGATGTCTCCTAATAGCAACGGCGTGCCTTTCTCAGTGACTTTGAGAGGCAGTGATTTGATGTCTTCAATGCTGGTTAGGTAACCCGTGGTACGAACCATGTGCTCGGCTTCGGCCACTTCGATAACGGACGCGCCGGTTTCTTGGTTACCGTTTTGGATTGCCATGTTCACTTGTTGCAGGGTGAGGTTGTAAGCACGAAGCTTGGCAGGGTCAATCTGCACTTGATACTGCTTCACCATACCGCCCACGGTCGCAACTTCAGAAACGCCATCAACGGTTTGCAATTCGTACTTCAAGAACCAGTCTTGCAGGCTGCGAAGATCCGCCAAATCATGCTTGCCAGTTTTGTCTTGTAATACGTAGCTGTAAACCCAGCCCACGCCCGTTGCATCAGGACCTAGGGTTGGTTTTGCATTCGGTGGCAGCTTTGGTGCTACTTGGCTTAAGTACTCCAGCACGCGTGAACGTGCCCAGTACATGTCGGTATCATCGTTGAAAATGATATAAACGTAAGAGTCACCAAAGAAAGAGTAGCCACGAACTGTCTCAGCACCCGGCACGGCAAGCATGGCGGTGGTGAGTGGGTAAGTGACTTGATCCTCGACGACTTGAGGAGCCTGACCCGGATAGCTTGTCTTGATGATCACTTGCACATCAGAAAGATCCGGAATCGCATCAACAGGCGTATTCTTTACACTGTAAAGTCCGCCTAATACAAGGGCTAAGGTCGCGACCAACACTAGGAATCGGTTGCTCAGTGACCAACGAATAATAGCATTGATCATAATTAACCCTCGACGGCTGATGTTGCAGGAACTAGCTGTTTAAGAACGTAGTCAGATCCTTGTTTTTCAACTAGAAACCGAACTTTCTGTCCTTCTTCAAAACCCGATAGATCAACGTCTTCACCCACAGAGAAGTTCATCTCGCCAGCATCCCAGTTCCATTCTGCAACCGGTAGGTGGTTTAAGGTGATCATGCCAAAGTCGGCCATCAGCATGCTAATGTCACCAGTTAGCCAAACTTCTGCGGCAATGACGCTGTTGTCTGCCTTATAGTCGATGATTTGGTACTGACCCGACTCGGTCTTTTGCATTTCAAATTCGATAGCCTGACCTTTTTTCAAGTCACCCATTTCAACGCCATCTGCGAAAGTGAAGTTCATTACCATGCCCGGCCAATCCCACTCTGGTACCGGCTGGTGGTTGATGGTCAGCATTCGGTGATCTTTCATCACATCCGTGATCTCACCTTTAGCCCATGCTGTTTCTGCCGCTGCTTCTACACCATTGATGCGAGACAGATCCGCCGACTGGCTTGATTCAGAATCGAGCATGAAGTGAGATGAAGTAACGATCTTATCGCCTTGTTTAAGTCCTTGTAATACTTCGATTTGTTCGCCAGCTTCGCGGCCAACTTCAATTCGAGCTGAGCGATATTTGCCGTCGCCTTCAGCCAGAACAACGCGAGTCATACCGCCAGAGCGGATAACAGATGATTTAGGAATCGTTAACACTGCGTCGTCAGTGACAGGTTGTAAGGCAATATTGGCGAACATGTTTGGCTTCAATGCGCCATCTGGGTTAGGGAATTTAAGGCGCACACGCAACGTGCGTGTTTTCGGATCGAGGATTGGGTACACGTAATCTACGACACCTTGCCATTCATTGCCTGGAATCGCGTCAAGGGTCATCGTGGCTTGAGAACCCGCTTTCATCCAGTGCGCTTGACGCTCAAAGACTTCTGCATCAACCCAAACATTGTCCAAAGGACCTGCACTGATCACCGCTTGAGCAGGGGACAAATAGCCACCTTCACGCACGTTTAAGCTTGCGATAACACCATCAGCAGGTGCTTTAATTTCAATGGTTTGCGATGCTTTACCACTACGAGTAATGGATTTGATTTGAGCACGGTCAACACCAAGCGTTACCAAGCGTTCGGTCGCCCCTTTTACAAGACCTTTGCGGCCAGTGCGGTACGCATTCAGCAATTCTTCTTGTGCTTTAACCAGTTCAGGAGAGTAGAGCGTGAAAAGCACATCGCCTTTCTTCACTTTCTCACCCACGGCATTGATGTAGAGTTTTTCTACCCAACCTGCCACACGAACGTTGGTTTGCCATAACAGACTTTCATCAAAGGCAATATAGCCAACCGTTTCGATGCGTGGTGATAGCTGTTGCAGTGTCGCGTTTGCGGTTTTAACCCCGAGGTTGTTTTCTACTGAAGGGTCAATAGTCACTGTACCCGGTGCGTCTTGTTCACCGGATAGATCTTCTGCGTAAACCGGGATCAAATCCATGCCCATTGGGGATTTACCCGGCTTGTCGCGTTTGTAATTCGGATCCATTGGGGCAACCCAGTAAAGCGGATCATTAGAGCTTGCAGCAGATTCGCCACCCATCGCACTTATGTCATGAGTTGAGCCCGTAAGAAAATGATTAGCACCAAACCCTAAAGCACCACCAACAATCAGCGCGATGGTTGCAATTTTTAATGTTTTCATTGTTTTACCTTATTTTCCCCCTTCACATTTGACGCTACAGCGTTGTTGCCTGCTCTCGTTCACCCAAATCACATAGAAGATCCCTTAGTTTGTTAGGGAAAGTGCTCATGGGATTCTCTCGTTTGCCGCCTAGCTGTAGCCCCAACTGTCTTGGGGAATCACAAATTAATATGTCGAGATAGAGCGAGCTTCCGGTGAAGCCACTTGATAGTCGAAACCACCGAGTAGGGTGGCTAAATTGCTGTTTGCGATGTTGAGATCGGTCAGTAGACGTTGTTGCTCCAATTGCAGAGCCAACTCGTCAGTCGTGGCGGAAATCACATCGTTAAACTGCGCTGTGTTGTTTTGATAACCCCGCTCAACGGCTTGAATGCGCGCTTTCGCTTGAGGCAATAAGGTGGATTGATAACGTTCTAAACGCTGGGTTAAGTTGCCGCGATCAACCAGCAAAGTGTTCACCTTGGCATTCATCTGCGTTAGTAAGGTGTCTTTTTGCGATTGTGCCGCGCCAACTTGGTATTGAGCGGCAGCAAGATTGCGATCTTGGCGGTCACCTGTGAACAGTGGAATGTCCATGGTTAGGTAAGCGCTGACCAAGTCTGATGCTGGCTCACCCATCATGTTGTCGGCTTGGCGGTAGGCGTACATTACTTCGACGCCAAATTGTGGGTTGTAGGCTTGCTCAGCAATTTCCACCTGAGTTTTATTGGCAGAAATGCTGACGTCGGCCATCTTAACCATCGGGTGTTGGCTGAGTTGCTGATAATGCTTGGTGGAACCCTGACTCGCAGCAAGTTTGCTGTTCAGTGTGTCCCAATTAAGTTGATTGCTCGCGTGCAGAGCCTCTTCGTTCGCCAACCAATCTGACCCCAGCCATTCGGAGAGTTGAGAGATAAGACGACGTTGCATTTGTGCATTGGCTTGCAGTTTCTCATCCAACTTGCTGACTTGAAGTTGGGCGTTGAGCAGATCTTGCGCTTCACTCTTACCAATCGAATAGTTGGTTTGAATAAAGCTTTCCATTTCCTTCATCAACTTGCGGTTCTCAAGCATGATTTGCTCCGCGCGTTGCTGGTAACCAAGTTCTAACCAAAGTTGAGTCATGCTGTTGGCTACCTCAAGCTCACGAGCATGGACTTGAAGCCCAAGGCCGTCGGCTTGTTGATTGGCTTTCTTCTGCTGTAAATCAAGGGTAGAGCCACGCTCAAACTGTTGCATTAAACCAACGGAGATGTTGGTCATTGGGTCTTCATCGAATTTGAAGCTGTCGACAGGCAAGCCACCAAAACCCACTTTCAGTTTTGGGTCCATCAAGGTCGCACTCGCGACGCCCGTTTCACGCATGGCAGCAGATTGCGCAGAGTATTGCTTACGATTGCCATCGTTACTCAAAGCGACGTTGATCAGTTGGGTAAGCTTGGTCGTTGAAGCTCGCTCACTTGATGCGGAATTTTGCGCTGCGTGCGTCTCTTTTCCTGCGGCGTTAACCAAGGTAGGCGCAGCGACCAGAGCCACCATAAAAATAGGTGCAGCTAAGCGGTATGGTTTGATATCCATAATCTAAATCCAGTGTTCGCCGGATCGATGGAGGTGCGGATTTTATTGCGGGAACAGTAAAGCCTTGTTACCTCATCGTTCAGGCGCATTAAAACAACCTGCGATACACGCGCAGGGTCGAATGCTAGGACGGATTTAGGCTATAGGAGGTCGGTACAGGTCGCGGCTGACGTGTACGACTGGGGAAGCAACTTCAGGAGTAATGGTTGCGCGATAGACAACGGGCATTGGGCTATTGATAGGATTCGGTAGGGGGACGAAAACTATCGTACACGCGGCAGTGCAGCAGGTATGAATCATGCCAGAGCCTCCACCACAGTTCATGCTGGTTTCTCTTGCATCGCCATCTTCGGACATAGAACCGTCAGTCATGGAGACGTCCATCATGCCAGGCATACCGCAGTGTTCGCTGTCACTCATCATAGAAGGATGGTGAGCCATGCCAGTAGACATCATTTGAATATTCATCAACGGCTCACTGTTCGCCACACTAGATACCAATAGTACTAGCGTCGTGAAGAGAGTTAACCAGATTGTATGCAGCGATTTTAAGTGCATACCCTTTCCCATGTGTTTGATGAAAATGATGAAAACCCTTCGATTCTAAAGGTTAACCTAAGGGTAAGGTCAATCATTTATTACTCTTATTATCAAAATAGTCCAACCCTTCAGCTTTCGCACTTTCGAGGAAGTAAAACGTTTGTTAAACACCGAGTGTTGAAAGTTAGCGAAAGAAGCCCTCGCTTTTTATGACACGTGAAAAATGTGGTTTATAAGTTTTACATCACACTAACTTGTCTTACAAATGATTGTCCTTATAGAATGCATGGTTTTACTTGTGCAGATTTGGATTTGCTTTGCTGCGGGGGTTGCATGATAGAAATTGTCATCGATGGAAAATATAGAATTGTAGAAGAGGGTCTAACCCTTTTAGAAGCAGCAAAAGTGTGTGGGGTCGAGATCCCATCGCTATGCGGAATGAACAAAAGTAATGAAAAAGTACCGTGTGACTTGTGTGTAGTTGAAGTCGAAAGTGGCGGTACTAAGCGTGCGTGTGAACTCGAAGTTTACCGCGGCCTTAATGTGGTCACGCAATCAGAACAATTAAGCGAGCACCGCAGAAAAGCACTCAACCGCATCATGACGGACCATTACGCCGATTGTGAAGCGCCATGTAAAACCGCGTGTCCAGCGGGCGTGGATATCCAATCGTACCTTTATCACATCGCACAGAACGATCATCAAAAAGCGATTGAAGTGATTAAGCGTACGCTTCCTATGCCGCTATCGATTGGTCGTGTGTGCCCGGCATTTTGTGAGAGCGAATGTCGCCGCTCGTTAGTCGATGAACCAATCGCAATTCGTCAGCTAAAACGTCATGCCGCGGATGCAGATTTGTCTGCGCATGAAGCCTATGTACCAGAAAAGAAACCAAGCAAAGGTTTGAACATTGCCGTCGTCGGCAGTGGTCCTGGTGGTCTAACGGCTGGCTACTACCTATCGAACGAAGGCTATGACGTTACGGTCTTTGAATCCATGCCAAAAGCGGGCGGTTGGTTGCGTTACGGTATTCCTGAATACCGTTTGCCAAAAGACATTCTCGATAAAGAAATCGAACTGATGTGCCGTAATGGCATGCAAGTTCACACTAATCAAAAGCTGGGTGTGGATTTAACGCTTTCTCAATTGAGCGAAGAATACGATGCGGTGTGTTTAGCTGTCGGCGCGTCTCAAGCGGTTGAAATGCATTACACAGGCAGTGACCTTGAAGGTTGCTACTTAGGCGTTGATTACCTCAAAGATTACGTCACTGAGCAAAACTATGTAACGGGTCAGAAAGTCGCGGTGATCGGTGGTGGTAACACGGCAATTGACTGTGCTCGTACTGCGCGTCGTACTGGTGCAGACACCACGTTGATTTACCGTCGTACCCGTGACGAAATGCCGGCAGAAGACTACGAGATTGTCGAAGCGGAACACGAAGGGGTGAAATTCCACTTCTTGACCAACCCTGCAGAAAACCTTGCCGATGAAACCGGACGCGTGAATGCGATTCGCCTAGAGCGCATGGCGTTGGGTGAGCCGGATGCATCTGGTCGTCGAAGCCCTAAACCAACCGGCGAGTTCTTCACCGAAGAGTTCGACACCGTAATTGCGGCAGTATCGCAAAAGCCAGATCTGAGCTTCCTCGAAGGTGAAGATTTGTCGATTCCACTTACGCGCTGGAACACCTCTGATGCAGATGAAAAGACCATGCACACCGGCACGGGCAATATCTTCAGTATTGGTGATTTCCGCCGCGGTCCAGCAACGGCAGTTGAAGCGGTGGGTGATGGCCGCGTTGCGGCAAAAGCGATTGACCTGTTTTTGAATGGTGATATGGCGGATATGCCAAAGGCAGCGTTCAACTCGCGTAAAGAGAAGAAGCTCTCTCAAGTCGATCCGCTTCACTTCGAGAACATCCAGAAAGTCGCTCGATCTATCATGCCTGAGCTGACTCCAGCACAACGCGAGCAAAGCTTCGCTGAAGTGGAGTTGGGTTTTGATAACGAAGAAGCAATGAAAGAAGCAGCGCGCTGTCTAGAATGTGGCTGTCAGGCAAATACCGATTGTGCGCTGCGTGATTACTCCACCGAATATGAGGCTGAGCAAAGCTTTGACTTCTCCTTGCAGATTAAATCGCATCAAGATTGGTTAGATCTCCGTGCGAAAGACTTGCGTCATAAGTACGAAGTTGACCGTAGCTCTGAGTTTATTGAGTTTGATGCTAACCGCTGTATTAGCTGTGGGCAGTGCATCCAAGCGTGTCGCGACAAAGCTGTGCACGGTGTACTGAACTTTGTGTGCGACAAACAAGGCCGTCCGGCATTACGTCCTGACGATCGTCCACACTTCGGAAGTAACAAGAATGGTTTAACCCTAATGGGCGATTCGAACTGCGTGCAATGTGGTGCGTGTGTTCAAGTGTGTCCAACGGGTGCGATGGTCGATAGTCGTGACCGTTCGCAAGGTCGTACTGAAGATCTGAAAGCGGTCGACACCATTTGTACATACTGTGGTGTGGGTTGTAAGTTGACTATGTTCGTGGACGAAGCAACCAATACGATTCGTTACGTTAAAGGTGGTGACTCGCCGGTTAACCAAGGCATGCTGTGTGTGAAAGGGCGCTTTGGTTTTGACTTCATTGGCAGTGAAGAGCGTCTTACCACGCCATTGATCCGCAAAGACGGTTGGTTGCAGCCTGCAAGCTGGGAAGAGGCGATTCAACTGATTGCGAGCAAGTTCTCTGGCATCAAGCAAGATTTTGGCAGCAACGCATTGGCGGGTTTCTCTTCAGCGAAAACCACGAACGAAGACAACTACGCGTTCCAAAAATTTGTCCGTCGTGAACTGGGCACCAATAACGTCGATCACTGTGCGCGCTTGTGTCACGCATCGAGTGTAACCGGTCTTGAGGCGTCACTGGGTAGTGGTGCAATGACCAACGACATTCCAAGCATTAAGCACTCGGATGTGATCTTTATTATCGGTTCGGATACCACATCAGCACACCCGATCATCGCTTCACACATCAAACAAGCAATTCGTCACCACGGCGCTCGTTTGATTGTGGCTGACCCGAAACGTGTCGATATGGCAGAGCATGCTGAGCTGTATATGGCGCACCGTCCGGGTACAGATGTGATGCTTTTAAATGGCGTCATGCAGCAGATCATCAAGAACGGTTGGTACGATCAAGAGTACATCGAAGAACGTGTCGACGGCTTTGATACCTTACTGCAAGAAGTGATGTCGCCAGCTTATAACCTCGATAAAGTGGAGTTGGTTACGGGCGTAAAAGCCGAAGACATTCAAGCAATGGCGCGCATGATCGGTACAGCAGATCGTACGGCTGTTTACTACTCGATGGGTATTACTCAGCACACGACAGGTCATGACAACGTGCGTTCTATCGCTAACCTGCAATTGCTGTGTGGCAACATCGGTATTGAAGGTGGTGGTATTAACCCGCTGCGTGGTCAATCAAACGTGCAAGGCGCGTGTGATATGGGCGCTTTGCCAAACAGCTTCCCGGGCTACCAAAAGGTATACAACCCAATTGTGCGTCAGAAGTTTGCGATTGAATGGAACGCACCAAATCTGCCTTCTGAGCAAGGTCTAACCCTGACAGAAATCATTGATGCGGCTTGCCATCGTGATGTTCGTGGTATGTACATCATGGGTGAGAACCCAGTATTGAGTGACCCGAACCAAGCGCATGTGATTGAAGGTTTAGAAGCACTCGACTTCTTGGTGGTTCAAGACATCTTCCTAACGGAGACTGCACAATACGCGGATGTGGTTCTGCCTTCTTGCTCGTTTGCAGAGAAAGCGGGGCACTTCACCAATACGGAGCGTCGTGTACAGCGCGTGAATCCGGTTGTCACGGCGCCGGGTGAAGCGAAAGAGGATTGGTGGATTATTCAAGAAATCGCCAATGCCATGGGCAGTGATTGGGATTACCATTGCGTGTCTGATATCACTAATGAAATCGCACGTGTGACACCTCAATACGCGGGTCTTCGTTGGGATGCCATTACGCCAAACGGTGTGCAATGGCCGAGTAACAAGAACAACCCGGCGGGTACTCGCATCATGCACCAAACCCAGTTTACTCGTGGTAAAGGGCAGATGGTGGGCGTACCGTTCCGTTATGCGGCTGAGCTGCCAGATGAAGAGTATCCACTGGTGTTAACGACGGGTCGCGTACTTGAGCAGTTCCACACTGGCACCATGACTCGCAAAACCAAAGGGTTGGATAACCTTGCTGGCCCTCGCGCAATGGTGAGCGTGGAAGACGCAGAAGCGCTAGGCATCAGTAATGGTCAGCGTCTGACAGTGTCTACACGTCGCGGCAGCATTGAGATTGATGCCTTTGTGACTAAGCGTATTCAAAAAGGAGTGGTGTTCATTCCATTCCACTTTGTTGAATCGCCAGTCAACCGTCTAACGACAACAGCGACTGATCCGCATGCGAAGATCCCTGAGTTCAAGGTCGCTGCGGTTAAAGTGGAAGTGAGCGAAAAGGCGCTACTTACGGAGCCTGCAACGGAAGCGGTTCATTCCATTTAGGCCAATCTGTTTAGATACAGGTTAGCAGCGCACTGGCGAGTTGGGCGGTTACATATAAGCTTATGATATGTAATCGCTAAATGAGCCGTGCGTGTGCTAAGAGTCATTAAATGGATTGTGTTGTTTTTACCCGCTTCAATTTGGCTGGTGGCAAGGCAACATCATGATATCTGGTGGGCGGAGAATCTAACCTCGATTCCCGCTCTCTTTTTATTCGTCTACCTAGGTTTTGCTCTGGTACTTTTGGTTTGCCGTCACTGGGTGAAAGCCATTTTCTCTGCTTTAATCGGCTTAACTTCTATTGCGTTTCTCTTACCCACTCAAATCACAAACAACCAAACCTGCGAAAATCCGCTGACAATAGTCCAATTCAACCTGTTCTACGAAAATCCGGACATCAATCAGTTCATCAATTACTTGCTTAAACACCCTGCAGATTTGGTGGTGATGCAAGAGCTCTCGCCTCAAGTGGGGGAGAAGCTTCATCTTCTCGACGACATTTATCCTTTCTATTATGGCGGCCAGCGCGGCGTTGGTTACCCGTCAAATCAGATGATTTTGAGCCGCTATCCTTTGGAGCCTGTTTCGATTTATCACACCCCAGATGGTCAAGAGGTGATTCGAGCAACATGGCAAGTGGACAACCCTATTACTTTAATGACGGCGCATCCTCCCTCGCCAAGAACCGAGCCGTTATGGCAACGCCGCAATGCCCTGATTCGAACCATAGAAACCCTTACTGATTTGTACCCAACACCGGAAATGATCGTGATAGGGGATTTCAATCTTTCTGCTGCAAGCCCGAGGTTTAATGGGCTGTTTTCTCGTTTCCAAACTCAACCTGTTGCCAGTTGGCCAACATCAGTGAAAGGCTTGCCGGTTCCTGCTTTCGCCATGATAGGGATTGATCATCTCTGGCTTAAGTCAGAAAACTCAAATCGGATGATCTGCTCACGAGCATCGACAAATCAACCGAATGGCTCTGATCACAGGTTGGTGACGACGCTCATAGGGCAATGAGTTAGCACTTTCTATTGGCAAAGTGTCTAGTTATTTAGAATTAGGTTAAATCGCGGTGTGGCTTGTCATGGAATTGACGGACTCTGACCTTAAGTTGTTATTTGGGTGAATTCTTTAACCTAAACTCCATCCGCTTCCTATACTGAGAATATAGAGAAAAGCAGAAATTCATAATGATAAGAGGCAACTTGTATGACAAGAACTACCTCAGCAGTGTTAATACTTATTTTAATGAGCGCCTATTTTGCCTATAACCGTTTTTACGTTTATCCGCAAAAGCTAGAAACACAGGCGGAATCGATGCTGATCCAAATGGCCAACCGTGAAGAGTGGCTTGACGTACATGAGATGATGGAACGTGTAGAAGCGCACAAGGCGCATCTGGAGTTGAACGCAGATATCACCTCAACCAGCGGTAAACGTGCATACAGCGAAGGTTACATTACCTATAGCGACCGCAGTCGAAACGTATGTAAACAAGTGGTTTTCAACTTCAAAATCAACTCGCTAAGAAGTTATAGCATTTCAGATCTGCACGATTGCTCTCTGGGTGAGTATTACTGATCTCGCTACGATAATTGATGATTCAATAAAAACGCCTCCAAATCCGGAGGCGTTTTTAGTTTGGAATCTGATGGATTAATCGAGTGATTTTTTGAAGCGTAATGATGCAACAACTAAACCTATCACCGTAAAGCCCAGTAGCCAGACTGTATCTCGCCATAGCTCCATTAAGTCTGCACCGCGCAACACCACACCCCGAATAATACGCATAAAGTGAGTGGCTGGCAGGGCTTCTGATATCCATTGTGCCGCGACGGGCATTCCTTCATACGGGAACATAAATCCGGACAGAAGAATCGACGGCAAAAGAATAAACACCGTCATCTGCATGGCCTGAAGCTGTGTCGTCGCAATGGTGGATATAACCAAACCCAAGGTTAAACTCGCGGCGATAAATAACAGCGTACCAAACAGTATCTGACTAATGGCGCCGTTTATCGGTACACCAAATATCCAGTGACCCAAGCCTAAAATGATAAACACCTGTATCAGACCAACAAAGATGTAGGGAATGATCTTCGCTACCATGAGTTCGATGGAGTGGATTGGCGTAGTAATCAGTAACTCTAAATTGCCACGTTCCCGTTCTCGAACAATGGCTGCGCTGGTGAACAAGATCATCGTCATGGTTAGAATCACGCCCAATAAACCGGGGACAATGTTCACCGCCGAGCGCCGACTCGGGTTGTAATACAGCGCAACTTCAAAGGTTTTGGTTGGGGCAGGGCGTATCTCAAAATCAAAATCCGTTAACGGCATGGTTTGTAGCGAGAGAATCGCAGAGCTGATCATGGTGTCTGAACCATCCACAATCCATTGGCCAAGCTCTCGCCCTTGCACCATACGTTGGGTTAAATCGCTAGGCAGAATTAAAGCCGCTCGTACCAAGCCGTCTTGAATGGCTTGCTCGGCTTCTGATGCGGTAGCGAAGGTTTCGACCACATCGACCACTTGCGTGACTTTGACGGACTCGGTGATCACACGCCCGGCAGTACTGCCACTTTGATCGACGACGCCAACGGGAATGTTACGAATATCCGTATTAATGGCAAAGCCGAACAGCAGGAGCTGAATCAACGGGATCATCACGACCATGCCAAAGGTAATGCGGTCACGTGAAAGCTGGCGGATTTCTTTGATCATTACCGCTTTCATACGTGCGATAGATTTCATCATTGGCGACCTTCTCCCGTAACACTGACAAACACATCTTCCAAGCTCGGGCGAGCAATGTTCATTTCGCAGCCATCAAGCTCAGGAAAGGTCTGGGTTAACCATTCGATCGGTTGTTCGATGTGCTGGTGGATCAAAATGCGTAAGCGAATGCCGAGCTGTGCGGCTGAGCGTACCTCTTCGCGCTGAATGACTTTCTCTTTTAGCTCGCGTAAGTTATCCGCTTTGACTTCGACGATGTTAACGCCCATTTGCGCCATGAGTTCTTCTGGCTCACCATCGGCGCGGATTTCCCCCGCTTCCATAATCGCCAGACGATGACAGCGCTCTGCTTCATCCATGTAGTGCGTAGTGACCAAAATCGTCGTACCTTGGTCAGAGAGATCAAACAACTGCTCCCAGAAATCGCGTCGGTTCTCTGGGTCAACCGCAGACGTGGGTTCATCAAGAAACAACAGTTCTGGTTTGTGCATGGTCGCTGCGGCGAGAGACAAGCGTTGTTTCTGGCCACCACTCATTCCGCCGACGCGTTGCTTACGCAGTTGGTCGAGACCGTAGGTGGATAGTTGTTCTTCGATGCGAGCTTTCAGGGCCTTGGTTTCCATACCAAAGATTTGTCCAATAAACTCAAGATTCTCTTGAACCGTCAGGTCATCATAAAGTGAGAACTTTTGTGTCATGTAGCCTATCTTAAGGCGCAGAAGCTCAGATTGTTTTGGGATCTCTAGCCCGAGTACATCGACATTGCCCTCACTTGGGCTGAGTAGGCCTGTTAACACACGAATGGTTGTCGATTTACCGCAGCCGTTGGGGCCAAGAAAACCATAAATACTGCCTTTGGGCACATTAAGCGTGATGTTGTTGATGGCGGTGAAGTCACCAAACTTCTTCACTACATTTTCAGCTTGAATCGCGTATTCGGTCATTGGCTTACTCCACCAAATCCACTTGCGCTGGAATGCCCGAAGGCAAGGATTGTGCTGAGTCTTGTAGGTCGACTTCTGCAAGGTACATCAAACGCGAGCGTTCTTCCTCGGTAAGCGCGAAATAAGGTGTGAATGAAGGTTCAGTTGCAACCCAACGAACGGTGCCGCTATATGGTTGCTCAACGCCATCTACATGCACGTTAACCGTTTTACCCGGCACAAAGTCGACTCGATAGTTAGCAGGAACATAAACACGAGCGTATGGGACGCGGCTGGCTTGTATTACAGCAACCACGCCATTCACCGGAACGCGTTCACCAAGGTTAAACGGTAGGTTATCTAACAAGCCATCTCGCGTGGCCGTGATGGTGAGTTCTGCCAGTTTCTGTTCTTGTAGTGCCACATCGGCTTTTGCTGCCATGAGTGCGGCTTTCGCTTGTTCAATATCTTCAGGACGAGAGCCAGCGGTCAGTTTGCTGAACTCTTCTTGTGAGGAGTCTAGCTCTGCACGGGCAGAATCTCTGGCTGCTAAAGCGGTGTCTTTTTCTGATTGGCTGATGAGTTTTTTACGAACTAATTCCGCTTTACGTTGGTAGTTCTTTTGCGCTTCAACCAATTGAGCTTCTGCTCTGGCAACGCGAGCTTGCGCTGCGGCAATGTCTTCTGGTCGCTCACCATTGGTCAATTTCAAAAGATAGGCGTCAGCCTTGGCTTGTTCGGCTACGGCGTGAGCTAAAACGGCTTCTTGGTTCTTTGTATCGAGCTGAACCAGCACTTCTCCTTCGGTGACTTGGCTGCCTTCCTTGATGGGTAGAGCACGAATTATCTCGCTAGAGGTTGCAGTAAAAGTTACGCGGTCACGTTCTAGTGTGCCAAGGGCTTGCTGTCCGTCATCTTTGGAACAAGCAGTTAAAAGAGTCAGGGCTAGGGTGCCAAGAATGATTCGCTTCATCATGCGACGCTTCCTCTAAGAAGGTGAGCTCGAATTCGTATCAAGCTATAGAAGAGTGTGGGACTGCATTCAGTGTAACGTGAGTCAGTTTTGTCCGGCTAGGAAGTTAATTCCTTCAATATTCATCAATTGATTAATTATTGAAGCTGGCTTTATACTGCGGAAGCCGTGCTTTACTTGGCTCTTTTAAGTTGATTACATGAATATCATTTAAACAAAAATCTTGCCTTTCATGTAGAGCACGCCGTCGCCAGATACTCTTACTTGTTCGCCAGTAACTTCACAGTGCAAAATGCCTCCGCGCTGAGAAGCTTGGTAAGCGACCAGTGATGTTTTGCCTAACGTTTCTGCCCAGAACGGTGCTAACCCAGCGTGAATCGAGCCAGTTACGGGGTCTTCGTCACCACCATTTGCAGGCCAAAAGTAACGCGATACAAAGTCTTGTTGATCACCTTTCGCGGTAACGACCACATCGTAAGGAGCGAGTGTCTTGAGGTGCTCTGAACGATGTTGAACCTCAAGTACCTCCTGCTGGTTGCCGACCACCACGAAATACGCTTGAGGGCTAAGCAGTACGCGTTCCACATCGCAACTTAGGCCTTCAATCAATGCCGAGGGAATATCAGAAACGGCTTTTGGAGGACGAGCAGGGAACGTCATCTCGATCTTACCTTGCGCATTCTTCTCTACGGTGAGAGTTCCTACTTCCAGAGTATGAAATTCAATCGTGCCATTAATGCCAAACTCATCAAACAGAACTAACGAAGAGGCCAGTGTTGCGTGTCCACAGAAATCGATTTCAGTAATCGGAGAGAACCAACGAATCTCATATCGGTTTGCGCCAATGGATTTTAGAAAAGCCGTTTCCGACAAGTTGTTTTCTGTCGCGATATTTTGCATCAATTCTGGGGCTAGCCATTCCTCTAACGGTATCACCGCTGCTGAGTTGCCTTTGAATTGCGTATCGGTGAAGGCGTCCACCACGTAGATATCCAATTCCATTTTCCTTCCTTATTCCGTGAGCGATTAATTAGCATAAACCAAGTGCAATTAAGAGAGTAAGAAGTTTGTGTTAGAATCTTAAAGTGTCAAAATTATAGATTATTTTGTGTTTTTTGATACTTGCTGAAAAGGATTCGGACTACTGGGTATTTAGACTAGTGTTGAATTCATTGAAAGGAAGAAAAACATGAAAGCGATCTACAGGTCAGTTTTGGTATTGAGTGTTTTTGCGGTCGGTTCTGCCCATGCATTTGAACTCGTGAGTAGAGATATTCAAGAAGGCCACCCGATGGCGAAGACATTTGAATACTCTGGTTGGGGATGTGATGGCGGGAATCAATCACCACAATTGATGTGGAAAGAAGCTCCAAAGGGCACAAAAAGTTTTGCGATCACCGTGTATGACCCCGATGCACCAACAGGCAGTGGTTTTTGGCATTGGATAGCGTTTAATATTCCATCCACCGTTAGCGAGCTGCCTCGAGGCATTGATATGAACAAGTTAGGTGGCAAAGAATCTCGTATTGACTACGGCACAACGGGGTTCGGCGGCGCGTGTCCTCCAAAGAATGATGGGATGCATCGTTACCAGTTTACGGTGTGGGCATTGCCAACTGAAGAACTGAATTTGGATGAAAACACGCCACCAGCCATTGTAGGGTTTACTTTGAATAGTGTTGCTTTGGGTAAAGCGACATTAACCACGACTTACACGCGATAATTGAATATAAGGGGAGAGAATGGGTCACCAATATCAGGTTACGCTGTTTCGTGCGGAGCAGCAGCAGAAGCTTCGTAATGTCAGGATTCACTCCCCAAGCCTTATTCAGATTGTTAAGGGGAGTAAACATCTTTTCTGGAAAGACGAAGTACTCGACATCCATCATCCAAATATCATGCTTTGTGAAGCAAATGCATCCCTAAATTTTGAAAATCTTCCTCTACAAGGGCGATTTCTTTCTCGAATGTTCAGTTTTCACTGTGTGCCTAGCGATGAAATGTTGGAGCTAAGCATGAGCAACGCATTAGGAAACTATGTACCCGTTGTTGAGACAGATAAAGCATTGCAAGCGACGTTAAATGCTTTGTTTTCGTTTGAGCGGGAAAGCTTAAGTGAAGCGACACAACGCTATTGGATTATGGGTCTATATCAGCAGCTAGCTGAGAGAGGGTTATTGCATCGGTTGTTCTCGAGTTCACATATCTCTTTTAGTCAGAAACTTAGTCGTTACTTATCGCGCTCTCCAGGGGAGGAGCATCCATTAGACATGGTCGCGGGGCACTTTGCTATGAGCCGAGCAACATTGATACGCAAACTGAAACAAGAAGGTACCCAGTATCGTGAAGTATTGGCAGAAGTGCGCCTAAATCACGCACTTTACTTGATGCAAAATGGCTCGTATAACGTTGCGCTGCTAGCACAGTTGTGTGGTTATCAGTCAGAGGGGCGTTTTAGCCAACGCTTTAAAAGTAAGTTCGGCCTAACGCCCAGCGAGTATATTAAAACGGTAGTGAGTTAATGTTTTACCGCTTTTGTATTTTTTGTGCTTTTTAGGTTAGCCATAATATTTGGCCTTCATTCGCAATGCTACATTCACCAAAGCAATCAACACAGGCACTTCGATCAGTGGACCAATGACACCAGCAAAAGCTTGGTCTGAGTTTAGGCCAAACACCGCGATAGAAACCGCAATTGCCAATTCAAAGTTGTTGCCTGTTGCCGTGAAAGCAATCGACGCGTTTTTGTCGTAGTCAATGCCCATTTTCTTACCAACGAAGAAGCTGACAAAGAACATCAACACAAAGTAGATAGCCAGTGGAATTGCTACACGGAATACATCCATTGGCAGTTCAAGAATCATTTCACCTTTCAAGCTGAACATCAGCACGATGGTCGCAAGCAGGGCGATAAGCGTAATTGGTGAAATGCGTGGGATGAACACGTCGTTGTACCATTGTTCACCTTTCGCAGCGACCAGCCATTTACGGCTTAGGAAGCCCGCTAGGAATGGGATACCAAGGTAAATCAGAACGCTTTCCGCGATGTCCATCATCGAGATATCAACCACGAAACCTTCGTAACCAAAGACTGGTGGCAACACAGTGATGAATAACCATGCCATCACACTGTAAGTCACGATTTGGAAAGCGCTGTTTAGTGCAACTAGGGCTGCGCCGTATTCTTTGTTACCGCCACCGATATCGTTCCATACCAATACCATCGCAATACAACGAGCAAGACCGATCAGAATGATACCAACCATGTAACCCGGATGATCACCTAGGAAAGTCAATGCAAGGATGAACATCAAAATAGGGCCGACAATCCAGTTCATGACCAAAGACAGCGTGATCGCTTTTTTGTCTTTCGTCACTGTGCCTAGCAGGTTGTAGTTCACCTTTGCGAGTGGCGGGTACATCATCAAAATTAAACCAATCGCTAGCGGTACGTTTGTGCTGCCAACTGACATTGACTCATTCCACTCAGCAACTTGAGGGAATGCTGCGCCAATACCTACACCGATTGCCATTGCAACAAAAATCCACACCGTTAGGTAACGGTCCAAGAAGCTCATTTTGTCGCTGGCACTATTTAAAACTTGAGTAGTCATAGTGTTCTCTTATTCGTTCATCGTCGAAAGGCGATAGTTAAAGGTATAGTTTATCTCTGCACGCCTGACCAGCGTGCAAAGGGAGTTAATCAAATAACTTGGAAAATCCTAGATTGAACTGATCAAACGCGTCACGTTGAATGCGGTAACACACCTTAGGTGGGTTTGGCTCGGCGCTGATAAAGCCAGCTTGCTTTAGAATACGCAAGTGCTCGGAAACAGTAGATTGCGCAAGACCCAGTTCAGAAACCAAATCACTGTTCAAACAACCGCCCATGGTATCGAGCGTGTGCAGGATATGCAGAATGCGCAAACGTGCTGGATGCGACAAAGCTTTTGCTTGCGCTGCTAGAGTTTGTTCTTTCTCGAGCTGTTGTTGCGTTGTCTGAAAAACGACTTCGCACGTGTCCTTGCACTTATCACTCATTCGCTGGCCTTAATAGTTAATCGTCGAATTGCGATAAAGTGTACGCCTGCTCTGTGGAAGATGCAACAAATCGATGAAAAAATTAATCGTGAAATAACGATGAATAAAAAGTTGAAAAAATATATCTTTTAAAAACAGTGATATAATTAAAAATTAAGTAGGTTACTAAAAGTTAACTAATTGCACTATATTTCTAGGTTACCATAATAAACCACATCCGACGCACAATGGTTACTGCGTCATCTTGTGAACTTATTTAAAGGTAATCCCATGAGCAACGTACTGATCATCAATGCACACGAACCATCACCATATTCAGAAGGTCGTCTAAATGCTTCTCTTGTCGACAAAGCACAGACGCTTCTGCAAGCAAAAGGCCATGAGGTTCGCGTTGTGACAATGCAAGATGAGATCAACGTAGATGAGCAACTCGCACACTTTGAGTGGGCTGATCGCGTGATCATCCAAAGCCCAATCAACTGGATGTCTGTGCCTTGGTCATTCAAAAAATACATGGACGACGTGTTTACTGCGGGTATGGGCGGCGCACTATGTGCATTCGATGGCCGTAGCGCAGAAGAACCAAAGAAAAACTATGGTACAGGCGGCACTCAAACCAACAGCAAATACATGCTGTCACTGACATTCAACGCGCCAGAAGAATCGTTTGATGATGAGAGCGAATACCTATTCCAAGGTAAAGGCGTGGACGATTTGATGTTCCACATGCACGCTAACTTCCGCTTCTTTGGTATGTCAGCACTGCCTACATTCGCTTGTTACGACGTGATGAAGAACGCAGATATCGAAAACGATTTTGTTCGTTTCGAAGCGCACATTAACGAAAACTTCTAATCCTTTTAGAAAGATAGTGCGAACTGAATGATGAATTGAGATGGACTGCTACATGCGGTCCATTTTTATTTGTTTGCGGCGAGGTGACGTTTTTATTACTCTAAAGCACTAAATGTATCTAGCTTACTTTTCGTTACCTAGATTAGGTGCGTATCTTGAGGTGTATTGTGGAAAGCAGAATCAGTGTAGATAGCAAAGGTCGTAAGTCAGTGGCGAACGTATGTGCGGAGCCATGTGCTATCGAGAAAGGGATGCGTCTAATTGGTGGTAAATGGAAAGGTTCTCTGATTTATCATTTGAAAGACGGCCCAGTTCGTTTCAATGACTTAGCACGCATGCTAGGCGGTGCAAGTAAAAAGATGATCGACCAACGCCTGAAAGAGCTAGAAGCGGAAGGTATGGTGGTGCGCAAAGTGATCAGCGACCGCCCAATTGCCGTAAGCTATGAACTAACAGAGTTCGGCCGTACCGCACTTAAGATTCTTGATGATTTGCGAATTTGGTCTGAAAAGCATCAAATTGAGCTTCGTTAAGACCAAAGTAGTTAATCGCAAACGTTACTCTCTTTTGAAAGCTGATTAACAATACATCGCCGTTTATACCCAAGTAACTTAGATGTGCTTCATTCAAATCGTAATTTGTTTCGTAAAACAACGTACTCTTTCTAGTCAGGCATATCGAGGCTACTTGAGCATAATCGTACTTTTTAAGTTTTTGATTTTTAGTTATTATTTTATCATACTTAATAAGTTGTAGAATAAATCACTCACTTCAGTTGAATTTAAAAAAACACTATTTAATTCCAGTTTCTTTTCAAAATCGGAATATTTATCGAATTCCTCTTTCTCAACTAAACCTATTGGTGAGTTGTCGTTAACGTGTTTTTCATATTTTTTGATGGTATATAATTTTGACTTTTCGTCAAAATATTGAATTATCTTAATGTTAACGTCAGGTCTCTCCGTATTATACGTGATCGTAATTTTTTCATAATCTTTATTAATCGGAGTCGTAAGCCCTGTAGGGTAGATGATTTTAAACCCATTAATATCATTCTTCTTCGTGCTTTTATAATGTTTTGAGTATGAAAAGTTTTCAATTGCACTTTTAGTGACGATAATTGACTCACCTTTCTTTAAACCGTATTCGGTACATTCATAATCGTCAACAACCGTAGAATTTCTTTTCTTTTCAATCAGGTAGGACATAGTTGCAGATGTCCCTCCGTGTTCCAGTTTTTGTTGGTTTACAGAACAATAGAAATGACCTTTGTCCACCGTCATTGCGTTGACTTGTTCCGGATTTGAAATGGTGGGATGTATATCTTTTGCTGGATCGTTGTCGCTTCCTCCTGAACCGCATCCAACTAATCCGATACAAACGGCCATATAAAGCAAAGAGATTTTATTCATACTGTATTTCTCAATTAAGATGTGTGATTGCAAATAACGATTAATTATATTTATATAAAGTGAAAATTTTTATTTTTAATTGAACGGTGTTTTATTTATAATTTAATCGTTTGCTTTTATTTTGTCTCTTACGGTATCTATGTTTTCATTTATGGTATGAATTATTAGAATTGCACAATTGTGGGCTGCAATAGGATAATAATCGCTAGCCAACTACTTGTGTAGATACCGTTATGATTTATATATCCGTTAAGTCTAAGTTTTTAGTCTTAATTTCATGTATTTATCGTGAAAGTGACTTAGAAGTAAATACTTAACGTCGTTTGAGGGGAGCCTGAGCTTCACTGATCTCGTTTTTCATCAAGGCGTTGTATAATGAACAAGGACTCTATTTCCAACTTGTTGATACATATCAGATCTCACGGATCTGATATGCATTCCAAGTTATTCTCACTGAGGCAAGAATCCTAGCTTATTTAAGGATAGAAAGTTTACTTGGGTGTAGAAGATATTAGTAATCCAATGTGCCACGGATAGGGTAGTTATTGTTTGGATCGCGAATCCATGCCAATCCGCGTGATAGCGCGCCAAGCTCAGGGCGAACAAACGGGTTGTTTGAAATATCCACCACGTGTAAGTCGCCGTGTTCATTCACCACAAACAGACCTGGTTCTGCGAAATTATGATCGGTTTCCTGTTCAGATCGAGGAATAGATACATACAAGCCTAGCGTTTTCATTTGTTCTTCGGTCAGGCCGTAAGCGATAGGGAAGCTGATTTCGAGTTTCTCTAGATGCCCCTCTAGCTGTGCTTTTGAGTCGCCAGAAACGGCAAGAATATCGACGCCAGCATCAGCGAAAGCCTGTTTGTAACTCTCAAGCTCGTTGAGGTACTTAGTACAAAGAGGGCAGTGTTTACCACGATAAACGAATACTGCTTGCCAAGTCGCATCACCTTGCGGCTGACCCAACGTCACGTTTGAACCATCTAGCAAAGTGGCTTGAAGATGAGGGAAGCTGTCGCCCGCTTTAAGTTTCACTGAAGTTGCCATATTGACTCCCGAATTGGTGGTGTATATCCATGAATGCCCCTTTCTCAACAAAGCGATTGGGGGATGAGACTTCAATGTAGACTCTGTTTTGCGGTGTTTCAACTAGTTAACTTTTAGTAACCTGCAATAAGGTAGTAGAGTGCAAAAGATGAAAAAGCAGAACTTAAGATACAACGAAGTGGGGGTGTAGTATCAGGAGCTAAGTTCTGCTTGAGGTTAGGCTATGACCACTGGAACATATCGTTAAGATAAACCAGAGTCATCACTTCTATTTTATTACTCGATTGAGCTAGGCGTTGCTGAAAAAAGTACGCCATCATTGGCTTCTTCATTTTTTCCTCCTTTAGCTGACGAGTAAATTATGTGTATAAAAGGGGATATAAAAAAGAGAGTGCTTTTGTTGGCTTTTTTCCTAATAACGTAAATATATGGGGCTTTAAAGCCGAATTTGGAGGTTAATTGTGGAAAAGGGGAACAGATAATTAGGAAGTTTTCTTATTTTATTACCGCCAACTTAAGTAAACTATTCCTATCCACAAACTTCACAGATCTAAGGTTGATTCAGTGTCTGATCTCAATTTGTTTCGCTATTACCAACGATTACTCTCGTTTAGCGTTGGTGATGAAACAAAAACCACGTTACAGGACATTGCCGACATCATGTTCACTTCTTCTCGGCATGCTCGTAGCCTGCTAACGCAGATGCAGCAGAAGGCGTGGTTGAGCTGGCACCCGAAAGCTGGGCGGAACCAACGATCGACTCTTATTCTGAATATGGAGTTAGACGTTTTAAAAGAGAGCTTGGCTCTTGAACGTATCAAGTTAGGCAAGTATGAAAAAGCACTGGCGATATTAGATGAAGACGAAATGGCATTTGGCCGTTTGTTAAAAACAACGTCTGGTGCTTCTGTTCAAGAAGGACAGCTCAATATTCAATTAACCTATAAGCGAATGTTTGAGCGCGTCGTTCCACATCAACTTCAGCGTAGCAGCGAACGTTTCTTATTAAGGCAAATCTATTGTTGCTTAGTTTCGAGTGATCACAATGGGAAAGTGCAACCAGAACTCGCACATCACTGGCGTTATGACGAAGACACCTACGAATGGACTTTCTACCTTCGTCCAGGTCTGACTTTTCATAATGGTAATTCCATTGATGCAGAAACAGTGGTTAGCTTGTTTGCAAAGTTGAGTTCACTACAGTACTACGAAAAAGAGTTGGCACATGTTGCTAACATTACTGCGCCAACGCCATTGAAAGTTGTTTTTAAGCTTAATCGAGCTGACTTGGGCTTTGCTGGACTTATTTCTGGAGTGAAATACGGCATTCAACCAGTAAGCCAAGTTAACGTAGCGAATAACAAGCTGGTGGTCGGAAGTGGCCCATTCTCTGTTGTCGAGCACAATGAAAGTCGTTTAAAACTGCAAGCATTTAATGGTTACTATGCATGTAGAGTTCTAACGGATTTGGTGACTATCTGGATTGTTAATGACGAGCAAATGGAGAACCCGTCATTGGCAGCAAATACGTTGCAAAGGGATGCTTCGCCCGAGGAGGATTTGTGTGGACACTATATGTCGACGCAAAACCGAGAAAACTCATCGGCGAGCAAGCGTAGTCGAATAGAAGATGGTTGCTTATTCGCCTTATTTAATCAGCACGCTAAGCACAAACTCTCTTTAGCGCAGCGCCGTTATATTAGTGAGCTAATTCAACCTGAGCACTTGGCCGAAGTGATGCGCCGCGAGAATATTGTATTTGGGAGTATACCCGCTTACAACCTGCTACCAGGTTGGAAGCCAGTGCTCCGTCCGTTCAGTGAGCCGCTTAAGTTACCTAAACACATTACGATAGCCGGATATAACTATACCGCGTTGCGTCGCTGTGCGCGGGCTATTTCTAATCGTTTGGTGAGTGTTGGCAGTAAAGTAGAAATTGTTATGTATTCCTATCGTGAGCTGAACGAGAAAGCTAAGAATGGTGAGCTAAATGAGACGATGGTCGTGACGAACATAAACCTAGATGATAATCGTCATGCCTCTGCGTTCACGAACTTCTTCAGCAACGCTGTGCTATTCCACACTTTGGGAGAAAAGAACGCAAAATGGTTAGATGAACAACTACAGAGAGTCAGATCTTTCGTTCCACTTGAGGACTACCTTAATGCATTGGAGCCAATTGCATCGACGCTGATCAGCGAGTATTGGATTGCACCCATGTTCCACCATACACAAACTTTGCGTTTCCAAGGTGTTTTAGAAGACGTCGCTCTTACTAACTGGGGTTGGCCAGATATTCGCTCGGTGTGGTCGGCGGATTAACTGCTTTAGTTATTGAGCAAAGTGCTGCTTCACAAATTCAATGAAGGCTCTGGTTTTCGCCGATTGATAGATAAGTTGTGGGTACACCAAGTACACCGCGTTGTGCTGGTGGTCGGTTTCTTCCGATAAAACCTGCACTAGACGGCCGTGCTCAACGTCTTGTTCGACAAAGTAACTTGCTAACCGAGCAATGCCATTGCCAGACAGGGCTGATTCTTTGAGTAAGCGGTTTTCATTGCTTGAAAGCCAACCTTGGGTTTGAACTGTTCCCGTTTTTAACGGCCACTCTTTTTGATGCAATGTGGTTAAGCATTGATGCTGTTTTAAATCTGCTAACGTCTCTGGCGTACCTTCTTCTTGCAGATACTGAGGAGAGGCAACCAGCCAGTGGTGGTAGTCCAAAAGGTGATGCGCAATCATATTCTCGGGCGGCGTTCTTGTTGCTCGAAACGCAAAGTCGACGCTGGTTTCCGTCAGATTAAACGCTTGATAGCTAGAAAGAATCTCGAACTCTATGTTTGGATGTAAAGCGCGAAACGCCACACACAAATCATGCAGCACCGCTTCGGCAAACATCTTGGGAGCAGTAAGACGAATCAGACCGTCTACTTGCTCAGATTGCTGACTTAAACTCTTTTCCATTTCCATTACGCGGCGTTTGAGATCTTCCGCTTGTGCAAAGATCGATTCACCTTCTGCCGTCAATCTCACGCTGCGTGTGGTTCGAACAATCAAAGGCGTGGCGAGTTCCGATTCCAATCGTTTGATTTGTTCCGACAGGTAACTTTTAGAGATACCAAGTTGCTCTGCTGCTCTAGAAAAGTTGAGTGTTTGAGCCACTTCAGCAAACAGCATCAGTTTTTCGATTCTCTTATAATCTGCCATCTTGATTGCTCGTCTTTATTGTTCGCTTTAATTGTTCGGTAGCGAGGATAATGAATTCGATTTTACGGTATTAAACTAATTTTTACGAACGGTAAGATGGTTCGAGTTAACTTAAGAAATTGAAAACGCAGAAATCGGAAAAGTGAGAATAACGATGAACAATCCAACACTACCGCTCGCCAAAACCTTACCTAACGTTAGCCGCTTGGTCTTCGGCTGTATGGGACTTGGAGGGGAGTGGAATCGCAACCCATTAACCGCCCAAGATGAAAACCAAGCTTATGCCGCTGTAGAGGCAGCATTAGAGGTTGGCATCAATCTCTTTGATCATGCGGATATCTACAAATTCGGTAAGGCAGAAGAAGTGTTTGGGTGCATCTTAGCCAATGACTCAACCTTACGAGAGCGAATTTATCTGCAATCCAAGTGCGGCATCCGTCTAGGAGATGAGCAAGGTGTTAAGCAGTATGACTTTTCTGCTAAATGGGTGATGGCTTCTGTTGAGGGCATTCTTGAGCGCCTTGGCGTGGAAAACCTTGATGTTTTGATGCTGCATCGTCCTGATCCTCTGGTTGAATTTGAAGAACTGGGCACAGCGCTCCAAGCACTGAAACAAGCTGGCAAAGTTAACCACTTCGGTGTTTCTAACATGAACAGTGCTCAAATTGATCTTCTTCAACAAGCAACGGGCGAAATTGTTGTGGCGAACCAGTTGGAAATGAGTCTGGCTAAGTCTGACTTCATCAAGCAAGGCATGGGGCTTCCTTCGTCTGCATCTGACTACGTTGCAGGAATACTGGAACATGCCCGTAAGCACAATATCCAACTGCAAGCGTGGGGCAGTATGGCGCAGGGAAGATTCTCAGAGCGTGGTTTACATTCTGATGATCACAACACCAGACAGACGGCGGAGATGGTAATGGCGCTAGCAGCTGAATATGGTGTGTCGTCTGAGGCGATTGTTTTAGCCTTCCTAACGCGTCACCCAAACCAAATTCAGCCTGTTATTGGTACTGCAAACCCACAGCGTATTCGCGCTTGTGCTCAAGTAGAGAACGTCACGCTATCACGTAGCCATTGGTATGGCTTGTTCGAGAAAACCCTTGGTCATGAGATCCCGTAGGAGAGAAAAATGAAATACGTACAAATTCAAACTCTGATTCAAACGGCATTGGAAATTGCGACTGCTTGCAAGCAAAACATTGCGGTTGCCGTGGTTGATACACATGGAGAATTGCTCGGTTTTGCCCGAATGGATGATGTGAGTGTGCAAGCAGGTTTGTTGGCACAGAACAAAGCTTACACCTCGGCTAGAGACCGCCAACCTAGCGGCAATCTGGGTGCTTGGGCTCGTGAGACGGGTAAGCAGTTGAGTTATTGGACTGACCCGAAGATCACAGGCTTTATGGGTGGTGTGCCTATAGAACAAGAGGGGAAAATCGTCGGTGCAATTGGCATTAGCGGTTTGGCTGAGCAAGATGATGAAGCACTGGCGATGGAAGTATTAAACGCGCGTTGAGTATAATGTTTATCAGTAGGTGTGATGCTTTGTCCAGCTTTGTACTCACTGTAGGGACTCAAGTTCACAGGCTTCGTCGAGTCACAGTGCTATCTAATAGCCTGAAGTAAGCAGAAGTTGAAATCGCGAACTATGATTAATTTATTTGAAAGCTTTGAGGCCTAAATATGTTTCATAAGGTATTCGTTTCGCTATTTTTTGTTCTCCTCTCAGGCTGTGGTACGAGTGACAGCGCGTTAAAAGAGAGCGGTTATGATGAAGCTTATATCCAAGGCTTTCATGACGGTCGGCATAGTGGTATGCAAGAGGCAGGGAATGATTTTGAACACTATATTAAGGACGAAACAAGGTATCAAACCGACTCAGATTATCGGCAAGGCTGGGATGCTGGTGAGGTAGAGGGTAACAAGTTACAAAAGCAGGCGACCGCGATAGGACAAGGCATGATTGATAATTCATATGAAGAACGTGATGTCTTTGATCCTGATAAAGTGGCAAAAGATGCAATAAAAGGCGTTGATACATCGGAATTGAAAAGCCTAGAGTAACGGACTGATATAAAGAATAAAACTCGTCATTTGACGAGTTTTTTTTGTCTAAATGATTCATGTTTCAACGCTCAACAGGGCATTCATCGTTTGGGTATGAGTAATGTCGTTAATCACCTTTCTTGTTCTTTTGTTCAAGGATTAACGATAACAGGCGAACGAGCAGGGACTGAGCTTCCGGTGAGAGCAATCGCGCCACGGCCGTTAAGTCATTTGCTGTGACATGCTGAACATCACGTACATCTAAAGCAATATCTAGGTCAGTCAAATGAAGCGAACGCAATATGGCACGATATTGTGAGAGTTTAAGATCGGACTCTCCGCGCTCGATCCTTTGATATGTTTTTACGCTCATTCCAGCGATGTTTGCCATTTGCTCACGGGAGAGGCCATTCGATTTTCGTCTTGCGATCAGTGCTTGAATTATAGGGTCTACCTGCATGTGCTCTCCTGAAAGGACAGTTTTGACCTAAACGGAGCAAGAAGTGGACCAGTTTAACCACCACATATTTACCTGCTTTGCAATCAGTATAAAAATAACTGTCTTATAAAAACGTAAATATTTTAGTCAGTTATTAACTCAATGGAAAAGTATCAATCATACAAATCAATAGAAACGAAAGCTTCTATTCGCAAAATGCAACGCATTTTAGATCATTTATTTAGTGAAATTGATCAGCAACATCGTGAGACTAAAGAGAATGTTGTGACACTGATTCAACAGTCACAACAGCGATTGATGAACTACAAAGAGCTTTACCTTCACAAAGAATCGATAAGTGAAGTAGAGCTGCGGATGGCGCATGAAAATATGAGTGAGACTGAGAAGCAGGTCGCCGATATGGGTATTCCAGTGTTAACTTATATCATTGGCGCTCTAGATAAAGCGTATTAACACAGTCGTAAAGTCGGGCGATACAAGATTTACGCAATTTCGATCAATTGATGACATCTAAAAGAAAGGATGCAAATGCTGGGGAACCACACCCAGCATTCGGACACTCATTTACCTATATTTTCGAGCCGTAAATCAGTGTTTAGAGGTATGTGAACCGAACAGTGTCGGTACGCAGCGAATAATAGCGATATTGTCCGATCTAGGCTACGTCCTTGGAATCTAACACCTTCACTTAAACTGTAAATTAATCTGTACACCCAGCCAAATTGAGCCATTGAGCACGTTCTTCCTTCTCTTTAAGCGATAAAAGACTAATTAGTGACGAAAAAAACAACACATCTTAGGTAAAAGATAAGAGTTGTTAAAATATATCGCTATAAGATTGACCTTTTTCTTTTCAATCGTCCTGCTTATGCCTTACAATCTTTTCGAACCAAATCCATTCATAACGAATGGGGTTGATGAATTAAGATGAACAATTTTGCTTCGAACCCAAAGTTGCGCACATTTCATCAACGATGACATCGCCAAAAACGACTCTCAAGTGTTCATGTGCAAATGATTAACCACCTTTTGTTGCGTGTTTTCTTAGCCATACAGGGCTCTTGTAACATAGTGCTCTTGTAACCAAATTTTGACTAAGTCGGAGCGTTTTGTTGTGTGCTTTAGATAAAGCACAACTGGTGAGGAATTAACGGATTGAATTTAGAGGTATTAACCGTGAACCTAAAACTTGTCGGCAGCTCCCTGATCGTTGCAGGTACTGCTCTTGGCGCTGGTATGCTTGCTATACCAATGGTGCTTGCTCAATTTGGCCTCCTTTGGGGCACTCTTCTTATGTTGTTCATCTGGGCTGGAACGACTTATGCTGCGCTGCTCCTTCTTGAAGCCAGTTGCAAAGTAGGTGGTGGTGTGAGCATGAATGCAATTGCTCGCGAAACGCTTGGTAAAGGAGGCCAGTTGGTAACCAACAGCTTGCTTTACGCCCTGTTAGTTTGTCTATTAATGGCTTACATCATTGGTGCGGGTGATCTGGTACAAAAAGTAACAGCCTCAATTGGGCTTCCAACATCCACGATCGCAAGCCAAGTCGGTTTTACTCTTTTAGTTGGTATCATTGTTTCGGCAGGTACAGGGGTAGTAGATAAGCTTAATCGCGGTTTGTTCCTAGGCATGATCGTAGCGCTGATCCTGACACTTTTTGCGCTTGCACCAAGCGTCTCGTTTGAAGGACTTGATGAGGTTGTGAGCGACGATAAAATGGCACTTATCAAAACCAGTTCGGTGCTTTTCACCAGTTTCGGTTTTATGGTCGTGATCCCATCGCTTGTAACTTACAACAAAGAAGCGAGTAAAACACAGCTGCGTAATATGATTATCGTGGGCTCAACTATTCCGCTTGTTTGTTACCTATTATGGTTGTTAGCGGTTGTCGGCAATCTACCACCTCATGAGCTTGTTCAATACTCCAACGTAACAGAGTTGATCTCGGTACTAGGTCAGCAATACGAGGGCTTAGAGTTCATCCTATCCATGTTTACTGGTTTGGCACTACTAACGTCGTTCTTAGGTGTTGCAATGGCGCTATACGATCAAAATGCAGACCTACTGAAAGCAAGTAAGCCAGTGATTTTTGTTACTACTTTTGTGCTACCACTATTAGGTGCTGTATTTGCGCCAGAACACTTCCTAGCTATTCTCAGCTACGCGGGGATTATTCTTGTGTTTCTCGCGGTCTTTGTCCCATTATCAATGACCATGAAAGTGCGCCGAGTGCCGGTAGAAGATGACAATATTTATGAAGCTGGTGGCGGCGCAATGGGAATGAGCATGATCTTCCTATTCGGCTGTTTCTTGCTGTTTGCCCAAGCAGTATAAAATCACGCTAGCTTATTTAAAAACTGAGCCGCTCGTATTCAAACGGGCGGCTTTTTTGTATTCATAGCCGAACCCAGGCCACTCAAAGTCATCAGCATTTGTGATGTTTGACGTTTCTCTGATAATCACGGTTAGCGCTGACTTTTTAGTAAAACTCCTTAGCGAAAGGCTGACATGTACAGTGATTCACCCTCCTATTATATCAATGTTGATATGAATAAGAGGCTCTGTTGTGTCAAAGCAATTATCTTTTGCCATGGTTGGCGTTATGTTGTCTTTAGGTGTGTTGAGTACAGAAGCGGTGGCTGACCCGAAGCATAAGCATGGACATCGGTACGGGTACGATCACCATCATGCGCATCACCACCATCATAAACACAAGCGCAAGCACAAGCATAAACACAAACATCGTGACGTTATTTATGTTGAGACCCGACGACCAAGGCGCAGTTACTATTACCATGACCGAATTCCTCGGAATAGTACCTACATAAAGATTGGAGATTTCACCTATCTAAAAGTGGACGACCGCTATTATCGTCGTTCTAATGATCGCTATATCCATGTCGAGTTCAATTAAACTTGAAAGGGCACATAGTCGGCGTTCTTGTAATGTTGAGCTTAATAGCAACAACATGGCACATGTAACATCGACCAATACTAGGGTAGAGGGTTAAAAACAAAAACAGCGAGCCGGTGCTCGCTGTTTTTGTTTAGATGAGTGTTAGACAGTAAATCTATTTAAGATTTGATCTTGTTTATGTACATCTTCTTGTTGCGCCTGCATCGCGTCGTTGGTTCGATTTGCCGATTCGGCGACTTGAGTCGATAGGTCTTTAATATTCACCGTATTGTTGTTGATCTCTTCAGCGACAAGGCTTTGCTCTTCCGCTGCTGAGGCAATTTGCAAGTTCATATCGGAAATACGCTGAATCGCGTCACGAATGCGTTGTAACGCACTATTTGCTAAACCCGCTTTTTCAACGGCCTCTATAGCACTACCTTTGCTTTGATGCATGGCATTTGCCACAGATGAAGCGCCAGATTGTAGTTGCTCAATCATAGTACGAATCTCTGTTGTCGACTCTTGAGTACGTTGTGCCAGTGTACGTACTTCATCTGCAACAACGGCGAAGCCTCGGCCAGATTCTCCCGCACGCGCAGCCTCGATTGCGGCATTCAACGCGAGTAAGTTCGTTTGGTCCGCAATATCGTTGATGACTTTTAGAATCGTTTCGATATTGGCGGTAGCAGATTCCAACACTTGTACTTCTTCGACTGCAAGGTCAATGCTATCGGAAAGCATGTTTATCGTTTGTGTAGATTCACCAACGATAGAAGACCCCTCAACCGTTGCTTGGTCGGCTTCTTTGGCTGCACTTGCCGCACCTTGCGCATTATTAGCAACCTCTGTCGCGGTGACAGACATCTCATGCATCGCGGTAGCAAGTTGTTCTAGCTCTTGCAGCTGAGTGTGAATTGCGCCTGCCGAGTCTTTTGCGCCCTCAGCGGTGATTTGAGTTCCGTTTAAAATTTGATCAGAAATACGTTTCGACTCAATGATTTGCTGTTGTAAGTTCTCCATGAACGTATTGAAGTTTGTGGCAAGCTCAGAAAACTCTTGGTCAGTATCTGTTTCGAGGCGTTGTGTAAGGTCGCCTTTCCCTGATGCTACATCTTTAATCGCATTGTTTAGCGTGTCCAAAGGACGCATGAGAGTGCGAATCAACAGAGTTAGGGCGATAATAGATGCAATCACGGCAATGATTGAATAAATAATAGCGTTGTTACGGAGCTCTCCTACGGCAGAATAGGCAACAGCTTCATCGATCACCGAACCTACGTACCAGTTCTCGCCAGGAATGTGAGTCAGGTTAACCATGTAGCGGTTGCCATCAATCTCAACATGTTGTGCTGATTGCGTAAGTTCGATTTGTGGGAGGTAGCTACCGACTTTCTCACCGTTGTATTTACTTTGAGGGTGAGCAATGGTTGTGCCATCAGCGGTGACCAGAAATAAGTAACCAGCATCAAACAGATTCACTTGGTTGACCAGATCTGAAAGGGTAGTTAATTCGAGGTCATAAAACATACCGGCTAAAAACTGGCCATTTTCTTTTACTGGCGTACCAACAGAGATGATAACGTTTTTCGAAGACGCATCGACGTACGGATCGGTTACGACCAAATCGCCTTTGCTCTTAGCTGCAATAAACCAAGGACGCTGACGTGGGTCGTAGTCTGGACCCGCATCCCAGCCGTCGTCATTTTCAATCACAAAGCCATTACTTTCATAACCAAAACCGATGGCAAGGAAGCTGCTTTTTGGCGTGGGTCTTTCAAGTATGTTTTGAACATAGCTATGTGAACTGGGGTCAAGCTCAATCACTTCAGTAATGGAGCGAGCGAGATCCTTCTTTGCATTCATTTCTGATTGCACAGTGTTACCAACACTGGTCAATATCTCGTTTACACTTGAGTCGATTTGCTCCTGAGTTTGGGAGCGGATGGTCATAACTTGTTGTGTCGACAATAACGACACGGTAATTAGCAGCAAAAATGAAGAGGCTGTGACAACCTTATGTCTGAATTTCATGAGCTTTCCTCTGATTCTCCCGGTTGGTTCCACTTTGCTTTCGCCTCTTTTAAACCGAGCGAATTGGGCATAAAGAGAAACCTATTGTGTTTGGTTATATTTTTATCGACATCTTTGTCAAAAACATGAACTCATTTGTCGTCTTTTTTAACTAAATTTAAACAAACCGACAATTTACGTTAAAACTTGTGAGTGTGATCATGTTTGCGATCTCAATTAATGAAATCGTCATAATGAAAAGAATTGCTTAACAAACAGTGGCATCAACTGGCTTTACAGGTGAGGTGATGAAAATTTTGTTGGTGCTGACAGGGTTTTGTTGAAGTTTTGTCTTTGTAAATTATGAGCTTTTTACTAAAAGCCTAATGTGGACGGAGTTTTAGGTATAAAAAAGGCCCCGACGATGCGGAGCCTTTGTTAATTGACGTCTCGATTTTAGAAAATAAGATGAGCAACGCCAGCAATCACAGGTAACGTGATTAACGTACGTAAAATGAAAATTACGAAGAGCTCTACAATGTTTACTGGAATTTTGCTGCCTAACAGTAGGGCACCTACTTCCGACATGTAGATAAGCTGAGTTACTGACATTGCTGCAATAACAAAACGTGTCATTTCGTTATCGATTGAGGCCGCTAAAATTGCTGGAATAAACATATCTGCAAAGCCAACAACGATTGTCTGTGATGCTGCAACAGCTTCAGGGACTTGCAGTAGCTCTAGGTATGGGATAAACGGTTGACCCAGAATTGCAAATACAGGCGTGTATTCTGCAATCACCAATGCGACGGTACCAAGACCCATAACTACAGGTAGTACGCCAAATACCATGTCGACTGCGTTGTGTACGCCTTCTTTAAATACAGACTGAACCGATGTGACTTGACCAGCACGCTTAAGAGCTAGATCCATACCCCAAGAGAATGTGGTGTGGCCTTCTGGCACTGCATCTGCGTCTTTATCTGGGTTGCTGCCGTCAATGTAGCGATCTTTCTTCAGACTAAGCGGAGGCAGGCGAGGAATGATAATCGCAGCTACGATACCAGCTAGACAGATAGCGCCGTAGAAAGGCAAAAATAAGTGCTCTAGTTTTACCTGAGCGATAACAACTAAGCTAAACGTGATCGATACTGCTGAGAAAGTGGTCCCGACAACAGCCGCTTCACGCTGAGTATAAAACTTATTTTCGTATTGCTTGCTGGTTAGCAAGATACCAACACTTCCGTCGCCTAACCAAGATGCCATACAGTCAATTGCACTGCGGCCAGGTAGGTTGAATACCGGACGCATTATTTTACTGAGTAACGCACCAAATAGCTCCAGAAGACCGAAGTTCAAAAGAAGCGGAAGCAGTAAACCCGCGAAAATGAAAACGGCAAACAGAGTAGGTAGGAGACCAGTAAGAACAAGCCCGCCAGTGTTCTCTTCCCAAATTGCTTTTGGACCCACTTGGAAAAACGTCATTAACACGGCAGCGCCGCCGATTAAACGAACAACGAGCCAAAGTGGAGATGGGTTGAAGAGACCGTTTAAAAAACCATTACGTAAAATTGCAGCTGGCTTAAAAATTTTGCAAAGAACAGAAGCAACGGCCATGAAAGCGATGATACTGGTGACGATAGCAATCAAGGTATCGCCTAACACCGCTGGGATGACTTTTGCCATCACGGCAACGGGAATGGTTAGGCCGCCATCGTAAGAGATCGGAGCCATAAAGAGTAGAAGACCAATTAGGGAAGGGATGAAAAACATCCAAAAGTTGCCCTTAGGAGCTTCAGTAGCATTAGTGGTGTTATGCATAGTTGTCTCGTGTTACTACTAGTCAATACTTGCCATTTCCATGACATAAATATTCACTAAACATCCGTATTTAATCACAGTTTTGCGGAGGGTACCCGCAAACTGCATCCATTGCAATACTATTCATTAAATACATCTAGTTATTCAGCCGATTTGTCGGGTAATTGGTCAAATAACGTCTAAGTGTATGCGAATATGTTGCTTGTGTTAGAAAATTGTAGCACGAGAGGCGAATTGCGCAGTGAATTATGGGGCGCATTGTGACTGGAATAATAAAATGGTAAACAAATGTGATTTTGATCTAACTAACTTCTTTGCCAGAAATTCAGTTAGCCTTATCTATTCTAAGGTTTTTAGTGGTGTCAAAATACCGTTCAGCGTTTCTTGTACCGTTGCAGTGTGAACCTATTGAGCCAAATCCGATTGAAGCATGTCGCTTCAATCGGATCGAAATTTTATGCTTTTTGTTGACGGCTAAGTATGTATAGGTAACTCCAGTAAATCAGAGCCGTAGAAAAAGCCAATATTGCTGGGAAAACCAGCGTATATAAACCATATACCATAAATAGAGCCCCTCCCGCGACGCCGCCAAACAAAAAGCCAAAGAAAATGAATAGGAATAATTTTGCTTTACGTCGGTCAAATTGACGACCTCTCAAGCTCTCTCCAATCATAATCCCTAGATCGGTGATGATTCCGGTCATATGTGTGGTTCTGACTACTGCGCCGCTAAACGTGGTGATCATGGCGTTTTGTAATCCACATGCTGCTGATGCTAGATATTGGCCGTACAAATCCCCTTGCACCAAAAAGCCCAAGCTGAGTAAGAGCAAGCTCCCTTCTATGCACAGTGCAACACCATATCTTCGCCCTAGTTTTAACGCACTGCTTTCAATAAAAAAGCCGCTAAAGGCAGCGCCAATCAAAAAGCTAAATACGATGAAGAGCAGGTGAATGGAGCTATCCACACCTGTTAGCAAGCTGTTCCCTAGCTGAGTTACGGTTCCCGAAAGATGAGTTATCGCTTGGTGTTGAAAGCCGAGAAGACCAACGGCGTTGACGCAGCCCGCGAGAAGAGCTAGTAGAAACGCGCCATATTCCACCCAACGAGGAAGTCTGGAAATCACAATAAACCCCCACCAAATATTAGGAGCCGATTATAGCGCTCACACCGAGTTACGAAACCCTTTACAGTAAAACTCGATTGATCATTCTCAAAAAAATCTCACTTATAGGGCGGTTGTCCGAGCCAAAGTAAATACGTGAACGCGGATTGCTCGCTAGCAGATGTGTTCCGTTGTGCATTCGAAACTCACCCACCCGTGTTTCATTTGTTCATAGACTGAAACGGTAGGTTGGTGGAACTCTTTATCGGTAAATAGACCGACGGGAATGATCATGATTTCTGGGTATGCAGCAACGAACAACCTCATTGTCGTGCCGCAGGATGGACAAAAGTCATACTGAACCTCACTGCCATCATCGCCAATTCGGGTATAGCTAGTGACTTCACCGTTTAAAGTGACATGCTCTTTTTCAAAGCGAGCTTGTACCCCAAAAACACTGCCAGTTCGTTTTTGGCATTCGAAGCAATGGCAGACAGACGTGTGGGTGGGCTCTCCCTTACAACGGATCTCAACTAAACCGCAGGCGCACTCGCATGTATGAATGGTTTTTGTCATCGTGATTACCTATTTGTCCCAATACACCAATAGACCTAGAGCACAGAGCTTATGTCACTGGCTCGTTATGAGCTCTGGACTTGAAACTATTTGGATACAATCAGTTTAGTTTAATTTTGAAACACTTGAAGAGGTGAAATCATTTGGGTATACAATGGTATACTCGCTTTTCGTTTATACCTTGAAACAAGGAAGTCTTCATGACTCACAAAAAAATCCTGCCGATACCACTTATTCTACTTATTCCAATCGTTTTATTGGTTGTGGTTGTGATCGCGGGTGTTTATCGCTTTAGTTTGTCTGATGACGAGATCATGGCTAAGTTTCCTCAAACAGAAGTAGAAACGAACGTTATTGTGCAAGAGACGCTTGGTATCACTGCACGTAATCCTTGGACGATCCAAGTCCCCGAGCAGGGTGCGGTCACTTTTCTTGATGAGTGGGATAAAGAAAACGGCTATTTGATAGGTGGCTATGATGCAGGTGCGACGAAAGGTCAGGTACTTGTTCCAACTGCGTCGATTAGCCAGCGTGAGATTGAAGGTGTTTCATGGGTTGTTGCACCGATGATTGTAACGACACAAGGTAGCGGTTCGTTTAACTATGTTGGCTTGTTCAAGTTTGACCCCGTGCCGAGCCGAGTTGTCCTTTTAGACAGTATTTTTGTTGGTGACCGCGTGAAATTTACTCAGCTCGAATGGAAAAGTGATACAACTATCATGCTTTCATATTTAGCGCACGGTGACGATCAAGCAATGGCAGACACGCCAAATCAATTCAATTCATCCACATTACAGCGTGTAGGGAATAACTTACATATGCAACAGTGATGAATTTTTTTGAGTTCTGTAAAAATTCAGTATTTTCTGCGCTAGATCTCGAAATTTCCTAGTGATTTCTTATTCGGGAATGCATAAGCTATGAGCCTTGTTTGAAAGGAGATAGTAATTCCCGTGTCTACAAATGAAATTACAAGACGGTTGCCGAATCTGACAAGTCGTAGAGCGCTGCTGTTATACTCCTTGCCAGTTTTAGTTGCGATTGGTGTTTCTCACTCTCTCAAAGAGTCATCTTTAACCAAAACCATCGCATTGAACCTACCTGAATCTCAGGTCGTTGAAAAAATTCTTGATGCGACAACTGCCGAAGTTGTCACTCCCCCGAACTTCGAATATCAAATCCAAGCAGGTGACAACCTAAGCACTATTTTTAGTCAGCTCGGTTTCGGTTACAGCTCGTTAATGAAAGTAATGGAAACGGATTTGAACTACTTGGCACTTGATACACTTAAGCCGGGCAATACGCTCCGTTTCTGGCGTGATGATGCGACAGGCGAGTTAGCGAAAATGGAACTGCAATTTTCTATTGCAGATAAGGTGGTCTACAAGCTGAATAGTGATGGTAGCTATGACTTTACTGATATTTCCATTCCTGGCGTGTGGAGCCAAGAACCTTTAGTTGGCGTTATTCAAGGCAGTTTTTCTTCTTCTGCGAGTCGTTTAGGTTTAACGTCGGCGGAAGTGAGTCAAGTCGTAAGCTTACTCAAAGAACAACTTAACTTTGGACGTGATCTTCGTGCAGGTGATCGATTTGAAGTTGTTCGTCGCTCACAAAGCATCAATGGTGTACCAACAGGTAAGAACGAAATTGAGGCGATTAAGATTTATAATCGCGGCCGCGAGATCACCGCTTACCTTCATACTGATGGTCAATTCTACAATGCCAAAGGTGAAAGCTTACAGCGCGCATTCCAGCGTTACCCTGTAAGTAGTCGTTGGCGTATCAGTTCTGGCTTCAACCCTAATCGTTTACATCCAGTAACGGGGCGTGTTGCGCCGCACAACGGCACTGACTTTGCTGTACCAACCGGTACACCAGTCGTTTCTACTGGTGATGGTACAGTGATCATGACTCGTAAACACCCCTATGCGGGTAACTACGTGGTTGTTGAGCACGGCAGCAAATACAAAACCCGTTACTTACACCTAAGTAAGATTTTGGTGAAGAAAGGGCAAAAGGTTTCTCGAGGCCAGCGTATCGGTCTTTCTGGTAAAACAGGTCGAGTGACTGGGCCACACCTTCACTATGAGTTGATTGAATACGGCCGTCCAGTTAACGCTATGCGAGCAAATATCCCAATGGCGAGTTCTGTTCCTAAGAAAGAGATGGCTACTTTTGTCGCGAACAGAGATGAAATGGATAGACTATTACGCGATAAAGAGAAAGCAGTGCTGTAATAAAGTACTTCGCTTAAAAAACAAAAAGAGACTAAGCATAGCTTGGTCTCTTTTACTTTGTGCATTAACTAGATTTGAATTCTATGACAGCAGTCTGTTCAGTACGTTAGGCACTCCGCACTTCACGTTCATTTATCAGGTGTACGATTTCTTCAACACTGTGTGGACGAGAGTAAAAGTAACCTTGGATGTAGTGGCAGCCCATTTCAATTAACTTTTGTAGTGCTCTATCGTCTTCTACGCCTTCGGCAATCAAATCCACATCAAGCAGCTCTGCCAATTGTGCTATCAAAAACACTACTTGTTCAGAGGTTGTATTTGAGAGCATGTTCTGCACAAAGGTAGCATCGATTTTGATGCTATCAATCGGATAATTGTGTATATAGTTCAAGCTTGAGTATCCCGTACCAAAATCATCCAGTGCGACTTTAAAACCCAAGTATCGCAACGAGTTAAGTACCATCTGTTCACGGCCACTTTGTGAGAGTAAGACGGTCTCGGTGAGCTCTATAACAAAGTCTTTTGCTTCGTGCTGATACTTTTCAACCATGTTGGTTAAGTGATTAATATAACGGTTGGAATCAACCAGCTCATACGCTGAGCAATTGATGGAGAGTTTGACTTTATAGCCTAGGTTCGCTTCGAGTTCTTGCTTTGCGATACACGCGAGTTCAATAATCCGTTCACCTAACTCGATAATCAGGCCTGATTGTTCGGCAGCTTCAATGAACTCCGCTGGAGAGATATTTCCATAGATATTGCTATTCCAACGAGTCAAAATTTCAAAGTAATTCCAGCGGTCGCTCGTGATATCGACGATCGGTTGAACCACTACATACAACTCATCGCTGTCTTGTATATCAGTACTTAGTTGGATTCGCATTGCCTCAATAAGCTGCGTCCTACGGTGGTATAACGCACTAAGGTGTGTGTCGTAATGCTGAATCCGTGTATCGCGGTGTTTTTTACAATCTTTGAGAGCGAGACTGGCATTCAAAATCAGCTCATCGCTGTTCAACATATGTACTGGGGCACGTGCAATACCAATACTAACGGTGAAAGAAATCCGGTTAGATTTGTCGCTGTAGCCGCTTTCAATTTTGTCGAGTACTTCCTGACACACGGCGACAGGATCTTCGTCGTACGTGATGAAGGCGAATTCATCTCCTGCAACACGGAACGCATTGTTTGGCGACGACAAGCTCTGTTGAATGGCGTTAGCTGTGAACTTAATGATTTGGTCGCCGATATAGTTTCCGTTGATATCATTGATCGATTTGAAATTATCGATATCAAGATACGCCAAACTGAATGGGCGAGTCGCCTGCTGCGTTAATGTCTCCAAGGTATCAGCTAAACAGCTACGGTTGAGCAGTCCAGTTAGGTTATCATGCGATACCTCATAGCTAAGCTGATTAAGAAGCTTATCTGAACGTTCACTGACCCACTTTTCACGTAAGCTATGAATAATGACATTGGCATAAAATCGGTGGCAGTCGAGGATATCTTGCGCTTCTTTCGCGTGGATGCTTCGGGTAAAGGTAGACAGTAAAATTCCCAGAACTTCGCCATTTTGTGTCTTCAATGGCAGGCCAATGTAAGCTTGAATGCCATCTTCTTGAAACATCTTATCTTCAGGAAAACGCTTGTATACCTGGTCTTGATAGAAAATATGTTCGCCAATGTCTTTCGCCACTTTTTCACAGGGGGTGCCTGAAAGGTGGTAGCTTAGGTTGTCTGTAATTTTTCCATTGCTGGCGAAGGAAATGGTATGAGCCGATTGCTGAAGATGCGCAACTTCTACAACGCAAGTGCAATGGCTCTGCAAGTGTTGATGAATATCTAACGTGACTCGGTTTAGCTGAGCCGTGCCGTTTAGCTTCAATATCTCATCAATTTTGTGGAAACTGATTTGTACCTGACCCATCGAGCATTTCACCTAGCGTTGTTATTAACATATCGTGTAAGACACGACGAATTATTATTTGATATGCATCAAATAAACTATCGGTTACTAAGGCAGATTTTTCAAATTTTGTGAACGAACAAATCATTATTTTCATGTTTTTATGCTTGAACCTTTTAAAGGTATAGCGATAAAAACGCTAAGCTAGGCGCGCTTCTCCTCTTCTAATCGTGATTTGAGATAATCGAGGAATAGCTTAGTCCGGGTATGCTGATAATCCAGCTTTGGATAGTAGGCATATACAGTAGCTTTATCCGCTGTGATATCGGGCAGGATAGGGACTAACGCGCCGGATTTGAGATCATCTTTGATCATGACGTTGTTCGTCATCAAAATACCCATGCCTCTTTTGGCACCATGAAACAGCGCTTCTGGGTTGGTCGTGGCAAAGTTACCGGACAAGCTGATACGTTTGCCTCGATTTGTTTTGATTTCTCGTGAGGGTTTTTCTCCCCAAATCAGGACATTATGCTCTGTCAGATCCTCAACGCATTGTGGGGTGCCGTATTTTTTTAGGTAACTAGGCGCAGCGTAAAACTGGGCTTTATGTTCGAAAAGCGCAGTGGCTTTGAAACTCAGAGAGTTCAGTTGCTCTAATTCCCGGCTAATAAACAGGTCTAAGCTTAGCTCTGGCAATTGACCTGGTAGCGTTGTTGTTAATTGAAGTGTGATATCTGGATATTTATCAAGAAAATCATCAAGATAATGAACTAGAAATTTAGAACCAACGGCCAACGTTGCCCCAATCTTTAATAGCCCCGCTGGTGATTGGTTGACTGAGCGAGTTTCATCTAATACCGATTGCCATGAATCAAGCTGACTTTTTGCTCGTTGATAAAACAGAGCACCAGCTTCAGTTTGGCTAATTGAGCGGGTCGTACGTTTGAGTAGTTGAACGCCAATTTTATCTTCTAGCCATTGAACTCGCTTACTGATAGCTGAGCTGGTGGTATTGAGTTTCCGCGCTGCGGCATTAAAGCTACCTTCTTCGACCACACGAATATAACTCTTCACGCTTTGAATCCAGTCCATTGTATCTCCTTGGGAATTAATTCCTTTCCAACTTAGCTGATTATCATCTTTGAGTATCAAATATACACTGTTTGCCATCAATCTGTCACAAAGTAGGAGGAACGTTTGCGTAAAACACCATTGTTATTAGCGATGATGATCATTGCCACAGGCCAAGTTGGCGTTAGTATTTATCTTCCTTCTTTGCCATTGATTGGTCATGACTTGAATTTGCCGCAACATTCGATTCAGAATCTCGTCACGCTATTTCTCGTTGGCTTCGGTATCTCTCAGCTTTTTTACGGCCCATTGTCTGATGCGATTGGTCGTCGGCCGGTGTTTATTCTGGGGCAAAGTGTATATCTAGTTGGTACGGTTATTTGCATCGCGTTTTCGGACAACATTGTTGCCCTTGAAGCGGGACGGTTACTGCAAGGCCTAGGAGCGGGCAGCGCTTCGGTACTTGGTCGGTCAGTACTGCGTGATAGTTATGACGGTATGCAACTAACCAAAGCGCTATCTTATATTTCAGTCACTGCTTCAGTGATGCCAATTATTGCTCCGCTGTTTGGTGGCTGGATCGCTTTTCACCTGAGTTGGCATGCTGTCTTCGTGTTTGTGCTGATTTACTTAATGGCAATTTTTACACTTGGTTTATTAGTGCTGCCAGAAACGCTGCCTTATCCGAAGAGAAAATTTAAAGTAGGCGAAGTAAGCGCGAACTATTTGCGTCTGTTAACGAATACACAAGTGATTGGTAGTGCGAGCTACAACTGGCTTAGTTATTTATCGGCTCTGGTTACGCTCTCCTTGTATCCATTTTTAATGCAACAAGAGTTAGGATTAACGGCGGCAGATTACGGCTCTTTGATGATCATACCGTCAGTTGGTTTGCTGACGGGTAGCTTAGTGCTGAATTTGATCAACGCTCGTTACAAAGCTCAGCAAATCTTGCTGATGAGTTTCGCGATTGCTGCTATTGCTGGCTTCATGTTGTTGGTTACACCCTTCAGTGTATTTTCATTACTAGTGGCATTCACGTGTTTAAGTTTTGCTCAAGGAATGTCATTCCCGGTATCGATCAGTTTGCTACTTTCACCACATAAGCAACAGGCAGGCGCGGTTTCTGCGCTATCTGGTTCTATTCAAATGTGTTTAGCAGGTTTGTTTGGTGGGTACTTAGTAGACTCATGGGTTACGAATCAGCAGCAGCTTGGGGTGTTTTATTTGTTTATTGCGTTACTTTCTTGCTTTGTTCTTGTACTAAGCCAATTTCGTAAAGTGCCAGAAGGGACGGTTCAAGCAGAAACTTCCATCTGAATATACTTGCAACCAGAAGGTCGGCTTTCTAAAATGCGCAGCTAAATTAAGTCTGGCTTGTTGTGTATACTGAATGACTTGGTTTGAAAGGAAGAGGGCAAACCTTGATACTTCTCTCAAGCTTGGAATACATTTCTGCCCAATGGCTATCCGATCTCTAATCGTTAGGTGAAAGAATGCAACAAAACGAATTTGAAACACTGGTAAAAGAAATTACTCAGCAAGAAAGCATGCCAAAGGCACTTGAAATCTTGAAGGCGTGTGAGGAAGAAGAAGTTGCACAAGCGGCGCAATCCCTAACGGGTCAGTTTGGCCTTGCAGAAGTTGATGGTGAGAAACGTATTTACCATATTACCACTCAAGAAGATGAGTCCGGAGAAGAGCAAGAATACGTAGAGCACGTCATGAATGAAGGCGATCACTTGATCAAGTTTGCTGCGTGGTTCTTTGAAACATTCTTTGAAATCAAACAGAAAGATACGTACGTCGCAGCGGGTAAAACATACCAACAACCTAAGCGATAGACGCTCATTTCAAGAAATCCACGAAAATCAAACTGAAAGTTAATTACAAAATAAATGTGACTGGAGTCTTGTTTTTATCTAATTGTGGTGTAAAATTACAACATAGTTAAGTCAATACATTCAGGAGAAGGTCATGGGTAACGAACTTGGTGGTGCTTATATTGGCCAGATGATTGCAAAAGACGCGATGCACAAAGCGCTTTACGGTAAAGCGAAGAAGAAAAAAGCTTCTGTTTTTGCTCGTGTTATTAAAAAACTGGCGAAATAATTTAAAAAGCCCTGATTGAAAAATCAGGGCTTTTTGCTTTTCTCTGTTTTGTTGTTAGTAAGTAGCCAACATATTGCACAACATTGGCAAAACGCTACTCAAAGACTGATGACATTTAAATCTAGAATTACGCGGATTGGCTTGGTATCTCCACAACATTGTTAGGCACTTTATCTAGCCCCTTTGCTGATAACCACTTTTCTAAATCGTCAGCGCCTCCAATATATTTTCCATCTAACCAGATTTGCGGCACTGTTACCGGTGTTTTTTCGCCAATGATGGCTTTTACTTCAGGAATCATGCGGTATAAGGCGGCGCTGTCTTTAACTACATCATGGTACTCATACTGAACGCCAGCCTCGTCAAGTAATTGTTTGGCTTTGACACAGTAAGGGCAAGTTGCTTTACCATAAACAATGTTGCCTTTTAGCTCATCGCGTTTTACCCACTCAGCAATAACAGACTGTACAAGCACACCCCGATTCAATGCTTCTCCTTGGCTGATAACTTTCCCTTCGACAAGAAGAATGGGTGCATGCCAAGCACCAGCTTTTAATGGTTCCCACCAGTGCGATAACCAATCTTTTACTTCAAGTTCAACGGGCACATCGGCTAGTTCGTTTTCAAAAGTATCCTTTAAAATATCTTTGGTTAATGTACATTCACCACAAGGAATATTGACTTTGAATGGGCCCCAACTACCAGCCCAGCGATACAGTGTAATTTTGATTGGTTGACTCATATGGGTTCCTCATTTCCTTTCCTGAAAATATAGAACTTTTAAATTAGATTTTTCTTTCAACTAACTTTGTCTTTTTCGCTTCCCAATGCGTAATAAACGCAATAGATGCAATAATAATCGCAGCACCTAACCATAAACGACCAGGTGGCACCCAACCAAACACCAACCAACCAGCAACAACATTCAAAGGCAGTTTGGCGTGATCAAATGGTTGCACAAATGAGGCGTCTGCTACTGCATATGCTTTAACGATAGCCCATTGAGCGAGTGCTGTAAGTGCACCTGCGGCTAAAAGCACACCCCATATCGTCCACGTATCTGGCATAGTAAACGTCGGTATCGCTAACAAGATATTAAATGGTGTTATCAGCAGCAATAAATAGACAACCATGGTTGATGGCGGATCGTTTACCGACATTTTTTTTACCATTAATGAATACGCTGCCCAGAAAAATGCGGCGCCAACAGGGAGCAGGGTCGCCCATGTAAATGAGTCTGCCCAAGGCTCAAGAATGATCATGGCACCAACAAACCCCGTCAATGTCGCTAACCAGCGTGCAGTACCTACTTTCTCTTTGAGTAACAAGCCAGAACCAACTGTGGCAAATAACGGGGAGGTCATGAGAAGTGCAATACCTTGCCAAATTGGAACTGGGTAAGCGAGAGCCCATAACCAAAGTTGAATCCCGATAACAGAGAGAAAAATGCGGAATGCATGCCAGCCAAAGTGTTGGGTTCTTAAAGAACGTCTAATCCCAAGTGTACGTAGGTAGGGCAGAATAACAAATAAGGCGATTGCATATTGGAATAACGCAAATGTGGTGGAGGAGACACCAAAGTTGATGCTAGCAATTTGGGCGAAGCTGTTCACTATGGCGAATGCCAAGCCAGCTGTTAGCATCCAGGACGCACCTTGAACAGGATGATGATTCAATTGAAAAATTCCAGTTTGATAGAGGTGGCGGGATCATACGTCCTATTGTTTTTCGCGCCAATAAAAAAATGCCTCCCAGAGGGAGGCGACATTACCAATTCAAAGGACGTGCCTGTTATAACAGGTACAAAGAACGAGAAGCACAAACGCTGCCATGCATTTGCATAAATAATATTGCAGAACACGTGCCAACTTTTATATATTTGATTTTAAATGGTTTTTTGGTTTTTCTATGTTGTCGATTAGATGAAATGCACTAACTTAGTGATCAATCGCATTAAAAGAGGGCAGAAGTAGGCGTCGTTACGCTCGTTTTTCATTGCTGAGCGATGCTTGGATAGTGTGAAAACTTATCGAGTTGTGTTGGGTTACATAAAAAATGGCCAGCAAAGGTGCTGGCCAAGTGGACTCGCTCTTAGGACAAGAGTGAATTAGAAATCGTAACGTACGCCTAGGCGCAGTGTATCTTCGCCTTCTGTTACTAGACCTGTTGTTGCATCTTTTGCTTCATCAAGTTGGTTGATGTAGTAAGACAGGTAAGTACGGAAGTTGCTGTTTAGTTTGTAGTAACCAACAAGCTCGATACCTTCAACTGTGTCGTACTTTGAACCGTTGTCTGGATCATTCTCTTGAGCTGTGTATAGAGCTGCAAGTGTCACTTTGCTTGCTACTTTGTAGCTTGCGACTAGCTCGTAAGCCGTAAAGTCTTCAGAGTCAGTCAGGGAACCTTGAGAATAAGTACCTGCTAGGTAAAGGTTGTCCATCGAGTAAGCGATACCACCTAGAATTTGATCTTCAGAGTTATCTTTATCTACATCGCCACCAGAGTATGCAAGACCAAAGTCGAGGCCCATTGGTAGTGAGTACATTCCAGAGATGCCGTATTTATCTTCGTTATCGCTAGAGTTTGCTTGGTAGGTTGCTTGAAGTTGTAGTGCATCAAACGCACCACGGTATGCGAAAACGCTGTCTTGCTTATCAGAAGACGAATCAATAACTTGCTGAACACCAGAGAATTCTGTGATATCCGTCATGTCAGAGATGATGACTGCAGCCATGTCTTGACGACCTACAGAGAAAGCACCGATATCAGAGTCGACGCCTGCATACATGTAGCGGTTTTTGAATTCACTCTTGCCCGTTTTTTGTTCGGCTTCGTAAACACCGAAAGCAGAAAGGCCGTTGCCGATGTTTGTTTTACCTTTTAGGTTAAGACGAGCACGGCTTTTATCTTCCATGGAACCTTCAACTTCAGCACCGTCTGAACCGATGAAGTCACCACGAAACTCAACGCGGCCGCCAACTTTTAATTCAGTACCGTCGTTTTTGTATACAGTTGCTGCGAATGATGGTGCTGATACCAATGCTGTAAGAATTGCAGTAGTTAGTGCTGCCTTTTTCATTTTCTTATTACCCTAGTTGTAATCGATGGGCTTTCTTGCCCGATGTGTTGATGACGCTAAGGTAAAGGCTGAAAATGAAAGATAGATTTCTGTTAAGTTATGATTTGATTGCACTTTTATTGCTGGCGAGAATAAGTGCCCCTTCTCATACCACTTATAAAAAGAAAGGTTTATCTTTTTTGAGGTTTTTTCCTCTCCGTTGAAGACTGTGTTTTTTTCAAAAAGTTCCTGAATTGTTTCTTGACCCTAAATGTAAGTAAACATTTCAATTTGGCAGGGAAGTTTGGCCTAAAAATAGCGAATCATCAGCTATTTGTGAGCTAACTCTCTCTAAAGCATTTCTTATTGTAAGGTTTTTATTTCTCGATTTCTTGAAGGCTAAGTAAACGATTGCTTTTTAGGTTTTGTCTGAGATCTTTTCACTCGGTTGTCAGGAACTAATCAAATAAAGTGTCGGCAGTTGTTACACAAAGGTAAAACTAATCTGGTGGAAACGATGCCTCGGATAGCCTTTGTATTCCTCTCTTTGTTCATCATTTCGTTTTTACGAAAGTGAACCAAAGCCGGGTCTAAAACTGACTAACCAACTAATAAGTAATGGATTTAGAAATGAATAAAAAATTATTAGCAGCGGCAATCGCGGCAGCAACCTTCGGTACTCAAGCAGTTGCAGTGGAACTATATAATAACGATGGCACAACATTTTCGATGGGCGGCCACGTTTCTGTTAATTTAAATGGATCAGAGCAAGGTGACACGGATGTGGGTACTAACTCTCCTCGTATCAATATCTCTGCGACACAGGATTTGGGTAATGGCTTCACCGCAGACGCACGTGGTGAATGGGCGCTAAACTACTTAGACGGTGGTGAAGAGTCGTTTAAAACTCGTCTAGGTTACTTAGGTATAACGCATGAGGTTTATGGTCGTGCAGTAGGTGGTACGCAATGGTCACCTTACTACGATGTCGCAGGTATTGCAGATATGCCAATCGCGTTTGTCAACGACTTCATCTATGACGATCATGGAAACCTTGGCACTGGCCGTGCGGATAAAATGCTTTCTTACCGTAATGCCATCGAGCTGGGTGAAGCGGGTGTGATCAACTTTGGTCTTGGTTGGCAGGGTGCAAACGATGATTACACGCGCAACGATGCTGGAGTTATAACTGGCGGTGCTAAATACGATGACCGTGTGCAAGCTGCGCTTTCTTACTCAATCATGGGCGCTAAAATCGGTTACTCTTACAATGGCGGCGATTTCCAGCACCCTGCATATGCAGGTAAGCACACGGCGGAATCACACGTTGTATCAGCATCTTACGGTGCGTACGGCCAAGGCCTATTCCTTGCTGCGGTTTATGGTTCAAACGAAAACATGAACTTCAGTGCAAAAGGCGACCGTTTAGAAGAAAGTGATGCATACGAAGCGATCATCGCATACGCTCTAGCAAACAGCCTAAACTTGAGTGTTAACTATGAGATGGTGGAAGGTAAAGAGTTTAAGAGCTCTAAAACAGAAACTGCTCGTGAAGAAATGGCACTACAAGCAGAATACAACTTCACGCCTAAATTTGTTGGTTACGCGGGTTACCAGTTTGACCTAAATGACGACAATGGTCGTGAAACTGATGACAAATGGGCGTTAGGTGCTCGTTACTACCTATAATAGGATTTAGCGAGAACTATTATTCAGCTCATTGATCTAAAGCCAGCCTCGTGCTGGCTTTTTTGTCTATTTGTTTTACAAATACTTTGCTGTTTCAATTAGATGATACAAAACTCAAAACGGGGTGAATGTCTTATTTTTTACACTAGAGGTTGCTATTTAGTGTCGTTAAGTCAATAGGTTAGATTATGATGGGATTTTTGTTTTGCAGGGAAGAATGATGAGTGTTATTCAAGTTGAAGAAAAGAAAGTAGAAGTGGGTAAAGTGCTTTGTGTTGGACGAAATTACGTTGAACATATTCATGAGCTTAATAATGCAATGCCTGAGCAAATGGTGGTATTTAATAAACCCGCAACTTCCGTATCAACAACTCTGCGTTCATTCCATCAAGAGCCCCTTCATTATGAGGCTGAAATCTGCTTTTTGATCAAGGATGGACGTTATTCAGCGGTTGGTTTGGGATTGGATCTGACCAAGCGTGGTTTGCAATCCTCGCTTAAAAATCAGGGGTTGCCGTGGGAGCGTGCTAAGGCATTTGATGGCTCTGCTGTGTTTAGTCGGTTTGTCTCTTTGGATAACATTGATATCAACGATCTTAACCTTGAGCTCTTAATTAACTGTGTTCGTGTACAAAAAGGTCACGTTAACCAAATGCTCTACCCGCCGCTAACTATCCTGGATGAATTAACCAGTTACACAACACTTCAAGATGGCGATGTAGTGATGACTGGTACACCAAAGGGCGTTGGTGAGGTACATGAAGGTGACATCTTCCTTGGTCGATTAAAGTGTGGCGATGTCACCTTGTTGGAGATTGAGTGGTTGGCGGATTAAAGCCAAATTCGTAGAACGAGAAATACCACCATACTGATAACCGTCGTTAAAAGAACATTTTTAGTAAAATACGCGATTAAAGCAGCCAGTACGGCAGCCAGTAAAAATGGGTTTTGCACATTGACGCTGAGCTCCCCATCGGGAATGAAAACGATAGGTGCCCAGATCGCAGTCAGTACTGCTGGGCTAGCGTAATTGAGTACTTTTTGAGTGCGCGTCCCTAATCGCAATGGTAGCTTGGGTTCTAAAAACAAGTAGCGGCTGGTGAAAACAAGTACCGTCATCAGTAAAATAGCCAACATGATCATTAGCGTTTCTCCTTTACTTGTTCCACAAAGTAACCAGTAAGCATGGCTAAAATGCTTGAAATCATCAAACTTCCCTCAATTTGATAATAGGTTAGGGCAACCGAGCTCACCAAAGCCACAAGAACACTCGCGAGCACCGCTGCATTTTTAATAGTCGGAACTACAATTGCGATAAAAGTTGCGGCCACAGCAAATTCCAAACCCATTTCGTTCAGTTCAGGGATTAGACTTCCCGCAATAATGCCCGTCAATGTCGCGACATTCCAAAACAGGTAAAAACTCAGACCAGCCCCAAGTGCATACCAGCGATTAAATTGTTTATCGGAATGGTGGCCTACAATCGCAAACAGCTCGTCAGTAAGTAAGAAGCCGAGTGATAATCGCCATTTTAGAGGGAGCGGTGAAATTTTACTGCGCATCGATACACTGTAGAGGAAGTGTCGAGAGGTGATAAAAAACGTTGTCAGTAACATGGTCACTAGACCTGCTCCCGTTTTAATCATTCCCATCGCGACGAGCTGTGCAGAACCTGCGAACAAAATGGCGGATAGTGCTTGTCCTTCCAAAGGGTGAAGCCCAGTATCAATTGCGAATGAGCCTGCGAGTAAGCCCCAAGGGAGCACTGCGATACTCAGAGGCATCATCGCAAGTGTACCTTGCCAAAATAGCGTGGCTTTTGATTCTTTTTTTAACGGCAAAGTGTGGTCCATAGTTTCTTCTTATTTATTCCTAAATCAGATTACCAAGATAGCTCGGTAGTCGCATAACGCCTTGTACAATATTGCTGCTTTAGCTGTGACGGACGTATTGGCCGGGAGTGACGCCCATGGCTTTTTTAAAGTGTCGATGCAGATGGCTTTGATCATGGAAGCCGCATTCTTGTGCCACGTCTGAAATTTTTTGTCCCATTTTTAGTAGCTTCTTCGCCATACGTAAACGTTGCTGAATTTGATAGGCATGAGGCGGAAAGCCAAATTGCTTTTGAAACTCTCTCAACAGATGAAAAGGGCTTAATCCAGACAGTTTCGCGAGTTCTTCTAGTGAGACGTCCGTTTGTGGAAAGTCTTCCAAAAATTCTCTGACTAGCTGCACTTGTCGCTGAGCTCTGGTTGACTCTTTCAGTGGTGCCCGATGAGTGCTGTGTTTACTGGCTAGCTTGATCAACGTGCCGTAAACCAAAGTTTCTCTCAATAAACGGTTGTCTGATTTTTCTAGTGTTTCAAATACCAGTCGTAACTGACTAGCCAGCTCAGGATCGTAAACCACAGGTTGAGGGAAATAGGGCAGAGCTACATTTGGTGAGCCAAGCTCTTGTCCTAAAGTTTGAAACTGCTGAGGTACGGGGTACATTGCTTTGTATTCCCAGCCGCCTTCCGAGGCTGAATGCCCGTTGTGTACTTCATCTGCATTAACAAGGATGATGCTGTCCTGTGGCGCGATATGATTCCCGCCCGTCCTAAAAAATTGTTGTGCCCCTTTTTCGATGACACCAATAGTGTAACCTTCGTGGCTATGGCGTGAAAAATTCTGCTTCTCATACTTTGCATCGAGAAGTTCTAAACCGCCGAGCTCTTGAGCTATCTTGAAGGTAGCGATTTCCTTATTCTTTTCTTTCATCTTTATCCGGTCTGCTCAAGAAAATCATTTTAGAAGTGTAACGGATCCATCGTGCTTATTTTTGTACAAAATTGCTATTCGATTTTGATAAACAGGCGAATTGATTGCTATTTTTCGGCTGGGCAAACTATGATTTTTATTTTTTGATTTATCTTGGCTATTTTGGGCTGGATGATGTCATTTTGTTGGTATAACATTCGCCGCCTTGTTGTAGAAAAGCGGTTCCATCATGATTGATTTATCTGTACTTCCTGTTTATCTCACCGCAGTAGTGGCTTTGTTGCTGTTACCAGGGCCCGATATGTTGCTGATAGCGAGCTCTAGTATGAGTTACGGTAAGAAGGTCGGTCTTTTTGCTAGCTTAGGCAATGCGACGTCTGGTGTTATTCTTACTTTGCTTGCTGCAATGGGCGTATCTACCCTGATTGCCATGAGCCCAATAGCCCTTAAAGTCCTTCATCTATTAGGTGGCGCTTACTTGCTAAAAATGGGTTGGGACTGCTTACGAGCTGAGGCCTCTTCGGCTCCAGAGCTTGATGGTCAAAACAAAATGGCATCAACTTATTATCAGCGTGCTTTGATGAGTAATTTGCTTAACCCTAAAGCCTTGGTCTTTTTTGTAATGTTTTTGCCGCAGTTTGTCTCAAGCAATATCACGGCATCTTCCGGTGAGCAGATGCTAGCGCTAGGGTTATTGTTGAACGTTCTTGGCTTGTCATTCAATTTATTACTTGTTGGGTTAGCAGGCACATTGGGCAAAGGGCTGCTCGAGAACGAAAAATTCCGCACGTATCAACATAAACTAATGGGGTTAGTGTTTGTTATTCTGGCGTTGTGGATGCTGAGTAGTTTCGCCTTGTAAAGTTATCATATTCCATCAGAAAGCCAGCAATTGCTGGCTTTTTGTTTTAGGATATTGGTGTTTCCTAAGGAGAGGGTATATGAAGCTTGAATTTTGTTTAAATCCAGATCAAACAGACCTTGATTTTGTTCGTGAAGGTATTCGATCTTATAACCGACTGCATTTACCTGAAGGGGAAGTGCATGCTGTAGGCTGTTTCGCAAAAGATGAGAATGGCAAGATCATGGGTGGCTTGACTGGCGAAATGTTTAAAAATACGGTGTTTGTTGAGTTTTTGTGGGTAGACGCTGAAAGTCGAACCTCTGGTCTCGGTAGCCAATTAATGTCGATGCTAGAACAAAGAGTAAAGCCTCACGGGGTTACCCATGTTTATTTGGATACCTACAGCTTTCAAGCTCTTGAGTTCTATCTCAAATTAGGTTTTGAGAAAGTGGGGCAGTACTCAGGTTATCCTGCAGAGGGCATCCACAAGCACTTTCTACAAAAGGAAATTGTAGGCTAGGGAAAAGCACGGGTTAGCTTGACTTGTTCTAGTCAAAATCAAAAAAAGAGGCGCGAATTTGCGCCTCTTGTTGTATCAAATATCTATGTTTCTCTTTGACTTACAAACTTTGCTGGTGCGCGTCGATAAGTTCGTTCATTTTCGCTTCTGCTGCTTGCTGTGCTTGCTCATAGCTCATATCCGCAGGGAAGAGGTTGATGACTTCGTAGTAACATTTTAGTTTTGGCTCAGTACCAGAAGGACGAACAATCACGCGTGATTGATCTTCTAGGTGATAAATCAATACGTCACTTGCTGGTAAGTCAATGGATTCTTCAGAGCCGTCGTCAAACATGCGAACCGATGTTTTAAGATCTTCGGTTACTGCAACTTTTTTACCAGCAATCTCTGTTGGTGGATTTGCTCGGAGTTTGTCGCCGATTGGTGGAGAGTTCGGGTCGAGAGCGATGCTGCGTTGTGCGTTGAAGTAGAAACCGTGCTCGCGGTACAGCTCTTCCAGTTTATCCCACAGTGTTTTGCCTTGCGTTTTAAGTTTGCCTGTTAGCTGTGAAAACGCGACGATTGCAGATAAGCCATCTTTGTCCCACACCTTGTTACCCACGGTATAACCGAGCGCTTCCTCATAAGCAAACAAGAATGGGTTGGTTTCTGTCTCTTGTTCCATGGCAACGTTAGTAAGCCATTTAAAGCCAGTTAATGTTTGATAGTATTGTGCGCCATGCGCCTTAGCGATGCTGCTCAGCATTCTTGAGGATACGATGGTGTTGCCAACCAAAGCGTTAGGTTGCTGTTCCAACAAGTAATCGCCAAACAGTGAGCCCACCTGATCACCCGTTAGCATTTGATACTCGCCATCTGGGCGTTTAACTGCCACGGCAAAACGGTCTGCATCTGGATCGTTCGCGCAAGCGATATCGGCATCTACGGACTTACCTAATGCCATCACCATATCCATTGCACCGGCTTCTTCAGGGTTTGGGAAGTTGACGGTCGGGAAGCTTCCATCAGGTTCGCGCTGTTCCTTAACACTTGCCACTTTTTGGAAGCCTGCGTCGGCAAGTAGCGTTTCCGCCATATTCGCGCCAACGCCATGCATTGCGGTGTAAGCAATAGATATATCGGTATTGTTGTCAGGAGTAAGCAGCGCGTTTTCATTCATTGTCTTACGGTAAGTTTGGTAGTAGTCGTCTTCCAACCAAACTAACAAACCGTGCTGTTTTGCATCATCGAGAGACATTAAAGGTAATGGCTTCGTTGTTGCGTCATCAATTTTCGCTGCGATTCCAGAGTCGTGCGGAGGAATAATCTGTGCGCCATTCTCCCAATATACTTTAAAGCCATTGTATTCTGGTGGATTGTGACTGGCAGTAACAACAACAGCGGCCGCTGCATTCAATGTACGGACACCAAACGCGACAATTGGGGTTGCTGCAACGTCATACGTTAGGTAAACCTTGATACCAAGGGCCGTCAGTACGGATGCGGTATCATGCGCGAATTGTTTTGAATCGGGACGACCGTCGTAGCCAATAACGACACCACGACTCGCGGCATCTTTGACTTGCTCAAGCAAATAGTGCCCTAAACCAGTGGCGGTCTCTTGAATCACCAAGCGGTTCATTCGGTTTGGACCTGCGCCCACTTTGCCACGTAAGCCTGCAGTACCAAAGGCAAGGCGTGAGCCAAAGCGATCAGTAAGTTCTTGTTCATTGTTCGTATCGACGAGGTGTTGTAGCTCTTCACGAGTCTTAGGATCAGGGTCTCGTTCTAGCCATTGCGTAATTAGTGCTGTCATATCAGTCATTCCTTAGTAGGGGGAGCCTACTTTCTTGGACACTTCGTTTGGTAAGTATCTCAATGTTTTCTTTTAAATCAATGTAAATGGTTCTCAATTACATTTCAAAGAGGGCAATCGATAAACCGAATTAATTTTTCTTATCCGAACAAAATTTAATCATATTTAATTTCTTGAAGAACCTTGGAACTATAACTAGCCTTTTAACATAAATATAACAAACCGTGTCGAAATCGTAGTTTTTGTGATTTTTCGTAAAGTTGTTCGATATTTGCATCGGGACGCAAGGAAGCTCGCGTAGGCGTAGCGGCTGAGCAGAGGAGAGATCTTTTGAAAAGATTAACGACTACTCTAGCCTTATCACTGAATGTGATTTTAATCACATTTTCCTCTTTTGGTTGGTCAAAGGAAAATGACTACAACATGACAAAAGGGGTCACAGAGATAAGTGGGCAAGTGTATGAATTACATATGCTGATTTTCTATATCTGCTGTGTAATTGCTTTGATTGTTTTTGGTGTGATGTTCTATTCCATCTTTCGTCATCGCAAGTCAAAAGGAGCAGTTGCCGCACATTTCCATGAAAGCACAAAAGTGGAAATTATTTGGACGGTCATACCCATCATCATTCTTGTCGCTATGGCGATTCCCGCAACAAAAACTCTAGTAGCAATGGAAGACACAAGCCAATCGGATATCACGGTCAAGATCACAGGCTCGCAATGGAAATGGCATTACAGCTATTTTGGCGAAGATGTTGAGTTTTTTAGTTTGCTTGCCACCAGCCAAAAACAAATTGATGGAATCGAAGCTAAAGGCGCACATTACTTACTGGAAGTAGACAACCCTTTGGTGTTGCCTGTGAATCGCAAAGTGCGTTTTTTGATGACTTCTGATGATGTCATTCACTCTTGGTGGGTACCGGACTTTGCCGTCAAGAAAGACACCATTCCAGGTTTTATTAATGAAGCATGGACAAGAATTGATGAGCCAGGCGTATATCGCGGTCAGTGTGCGGAGCTATGTGGTCGTGCACACGGATTTATGCCAGTGGTGGTGCATGCGATGGAAGAAGAGAAGTTCGATGAATGGCTAGCGAGTAAGAAGGAAGAACTCGCACTTCAAAAAGCGGCGGCACAAGAAGCGCTCTCTCAAGACTTATCTATGGATGAATTGATGTCGCAAGGCGAATCTATATACACGGCGCGCTGCGCTGTCTGTCATCAGGCAAATGGTGAGGGGATTCCGGGTGCATTTCCCGCGATTAAAGGCAGTCCTATTGCAACCGGAGATGTTACAGAGCACATAGATATTATTGTCAACGGTCGCCCGGGCACCGCAATGCAGGCTTTTTCTAATCAGTTAAGTGACAAAGAAATTGGCGCGGTTATCACATATCAACGAAATGCATGGGGCAACGATACTGGCGACACAGTGCAAGCATCCGATGTGAATGCCTTTAAGGCACAAGGCAGTGCTAAGGAGGAAATATGAGTAAGCCAATAGATAAGGCAGTGAAGTCTGCGCCAGCAGAAGCCAGTGCGAACAGTACCATTGCGATTGATGATGGTCACGAGCATCATGCACCCCAGGGCATCACTCGTTGGTTGTATTCTACAAGTCATAAAGACATAGGCACCCTCTACCTTTGGTTTAGCTTTGCGATGTTTCTAACAGGTGGTGCGATGGCTATGATCATTCGTGCCGAACTGTTCCAGCCAGGGCTACAGCTAGTCGATCCGCAGTTTTTTAATCAAATGACCACGGTACACGGTTTAGTGATGGTATTTGGTGCGGTGATGCCAGCATTTACTGGCCTTGCTAACTGGATGATCCCGATGATGATCGGCGCTCCAGATATGGCGCTGCCGCGCATGAACAACTTGAGTTTTTGGATCTTACCTTTTGCATTTCTTATTTTGTTGAGCTCGTTGTTTTTACCTGGCGGCGGTCCTGATTTTGGTTGGACGTTTTATGCTCCGCTGTCCACGACTTATGGACCAGATAGCACTTCGCTGTTTGTATTCTCTGTGCATATCATGGGTATCAGCTCCATTATGGGCGCGATCAACGTTATCGTGACGATCGTAAATATGCGAGCTCCGGGAATGACTTGGTTCAAGTTACCAATGTTTGTTTGGACTTGGTTAATTACCGCTTTCTTGTTGATCGCGGTTATGCCGGTACTAGCGGGTGCAGTGACCATGGTTCTTACTGACAAATATTTCGGGACTAGCTTCTTTGACGCAGCTGGTGGTGGTGACCCGGTAATGTTCCAACACATCTTTTGGTTCTTTGGTCACCCAGAAGTGTACATCATGATTTTACCGTCGTTTGGAATCATCTCCGCCATTCTGCCTGCTTTCAGTGGTAAGAAGCTGTTTGGTTATCATTCGATGGTTTACGCGACGTGCAGCATTGCATTGTTATCTTTCCTTGTGTGGGCGCACCACATGTTTACCACGGGGATGCCAGTTTTTGCTGAGCTCTTCTTTATGTATTGCACTATGCTGATTGCGGTACCAACGGGGGTGAAAGTCTTTAACTGGGTTGCCACCATGTGGCGTGGAGCTCTGACATTTGAAACGCCAATGTTGTTTGCCATTGCCTTTATTGTGCTTTTTACCATTGGTGGCTTCTCGGGACTAATGTTGGCGATTGTGCCGGCGGACTTCCAATATCATGACACTTACTTCGTAGTTGCCCATTTCCATTATGTGTTGGTATCTGGTGCGGTATTCTCGATCATGGCAGCGGCATACTACTGGCTACCTAAGTGGACGGGCAATATGTACGACCACAAGCTGAGTTTATGGCATTTCTGGTGCTCAATTATTTCCGTCAATGTCCTGTTTTTCCCAATGCACTTCCTAGGCTTAGCGGGCATGCCAAGACGCATACCGGATTACGCCATTCAGTTTGCTGATGTTAATCAAATAGTATCAATTGGCGGGTTGGCATTTGGGTTGTCACAACTGATCTTCTTATGGTTGGTGATCAAGTGTATTCGTGGCGGGGAGAAGGCTTCTGCAAAACCATGGGAACGTGCGGAAGGCTTAGAGTGGACAGTGCCAAGCCCTGCGCCACATCATACGTTTACTACACCGCCTAAGATTGACTAGCAAGTGGGGTGAGTGACATGAAACCGAATCCATCAAACAAGAAGCTCACAGTGAAGTTACTTTTGGCGACCCTGTTAATGTTTGGCTTCGGCTATGCACTGGTCCCACTTTATGACGTGATGTGCGACGCACTGGGAATCAATGGAAAGACAAGTGAAGTGGCCGTCATTCAACCGACAGGTATGCAACCGGACATGAGCCGAACTATTCGCGTGGAGTTTATGGCGCATGTCAGCCCAGATATGCCTTGGGAGTTTAGACCCAAAGTGATTTCGATGGATGTTCACCCAGGTGAAGTCGTGCAAACCGAATACCTTGCATTTAATGAAAGCGGGCAGAAGTTGGTGGGGCAAGCCGTTCCTTCTGTTTCTCCCGGGACTGGAGCTGCTTACTTCAACAAGATTGAGTGTTTTTGTTTTAACCAGCAGCCCCTGGATGGTAAACAGCAAGCTCAAATGCCGTTGATTTTTTATATCGAACCGGACTTGCCGGAGTCTATACACACGTTAACGCTGTCTTACACACTCTATAAACTTCCCCCTCCTACAGGCTCTTAGCCACTCAGGGAGAGAGATACAGACCAAGGTTGGTCAGTAAGGAGAAAAATTATGAGTAACAAGCCAGGAACATATTATGTTCCCGCTCAAAGTAGCTGGCCGATCATCGGTGCATTTGCTCTGTTTTTAGTGGCTGTTGGCGCAGGCATGACCGTCCAGGGGACACAAAGTGACAGTGCAGTGGGAACCATTGGTGGCATTGTGCTAGCGGTGGGCTTCTTGTTCTTGCTTTACATGTTGGCTGGTTGGTTTAGTAATGTGATTACTGAATCACTGAGTGGAAAATACAGCTCGCAAATTACTCGTTCTTTTCGCCAAGGAATGAGCTGGTTTATCTTTTCTGAAGTGATGTTTTTTGGTGCCTTTTTTGGTGCCTTGTTTTACGCCAGAATGATTTCTGTGCCTTGGTTAGGTGGGGCAGATAATAACTTCATGACCAACGAAGTCCTGTGGCCAACCTTCGAAGCGATGTGGCCACTCACACTGACACCGGGGGGAGAAACAACACAAGCTATGCCGTGGCAGGGCATACCCCTTACCAATACTATCTTGCTGCTATTGTCGTCTATTACGCTACATATGGCGCATATAAGCCTTGAACAAGACAAAAGAACGGCACTGATTGTTTGGTTAGAGATAACCATCGTACTTGCTGGCTTTTTCCTATATTACCAAGCGGTTGAGTATGTTCATGCTTATCAAGACATAGGGCTCACGTTGCAGTCCGGTATTTACGGTAACACGTTCTTCATGTTGACGGGATTCCACGGTTTACACGTTTGTCTTGGGACTATCTTCTTAATCGTGCTGCTGTTCAGAATCGCTAAAGATCACTTTTCGCCAAAGAACCATTTTGCCTTTCAAGCGGGCAGCTGGTATTGGCATTTCGTGGATGTGGTTTGGTTATGTCTGTTTGTGTTTGTTTACGTACTTTAGGCTCATTGTGAACTCTTGGTCCGACTAATAAGGGCGAGGGTTTGGTGCTAGCCAACCCGAGCTGAGCGCAATAAGCAAAAGGACGACCACCAAAGCGGAGAACATGACTCGACGGCCTAAGTAATGACTCATGGGTTTGTCTCTTTTTTCAGGATTATCTGGGTCTTCACGAACCATTTCGATAAGCGCTTTTGCGAGGTTGAAGATAATGAAAAGCAGCAAAAGGACAAGCGTCAGTTTGAATAGAAATACGGTGGACATGGCACCTCCGGTTTCATCATTGTTGTTATCAAGACAATTATGGCTATCGAAACGGTTTTGGGTTGCAGTTGGTTTAACTGTGGTTGTGTTTTCTCTTTTGGTCAAACTGGGTTTTTGGCAGTTTGAGAGAGGGCAAGAAAAACAAGCATTGGAACAAGCCATTCTCGCGCGTGCGGATAGTGCGTACCGAGCACTAAGCGTCGTTCTTGAAGACAACGACTGGCGAGAGGAAAGTATCCTCGGGAAAAAAGTGGAAGTTAATGTTGTTCCTCAGGCGTTTCCCGTAATTTTGTTAGACAACCAAACGCATCAAGGCAGTGTGGGATATTTAGCATTTCAGATTGTATTGACGAGCGATGAGCCTAGTGCCTATGCGTTATTGGAGCTTGGTTTTGTCGAGGGAAGAGCAGAACGCTCAGTGTTACCAACGGTCACCAAACTCGATAATTCGACTTTCATCACAGGACGCCTGTACCGAAAATCTACTAATCCACTGAGCTCAGAGTTAATGCCGGAAGTTGGCGATGTTATTCGCGTGCAAAACCTAAACATCGCGCAATTGAATCAGCTACTGAATATTGAACTTATGCCCGCAGTCTTGCAGCCAGACAATTTAACTCGTTGGCCCTATGACTTTCCTTGGAATCCATTGCCACTCAATAGTGCCAAACATTTTGGCTATTCGATTCAATGGTTTTCGATGGCAGGTGTTTTCTTATTACTGACTTTAATTGTTTTTGTTCGTTGGCAAAAAAAGTTGCGTCACATGGAGGTGAAGCATGACATCTAAAGTAACCAAAGGACGACTAATGTTGATTGCGCTGGTTTGTACGTTCGCGCTTCCCGCTGTCATTGCAAAAGTCATTCTCACACAAGGGTGGTATCAAAGCGGAGTGACCAATAGAGGCGAGTTAGTCGAACCATACACGACGTTAGAGCAACTTGGTCAAGAGTCACCTCTCAAAGACCATGGTTGGCAACTCGCTTATGTATTGCCTAACGAATGCACTGAAGAGTGTAAACAGCAGCTTTACCTGCTTCAGCAAAGCCATGTTGCTTTAGGTAAGTATCAAGAGCGAGTAGTGCCAGTCGTTTGGCAGACTGAGCATTCAGATCCCATAGAAGTATCGATGTTAGCGATGCAAATGAATGAATTGGTTACCGCAAAAGTGAAACCTGGGCAAATGTTGATCGTTGATCCTCTTGGGCAACTGGTGATGTCTTACTCGCCGAAACCAAATGAGGACTTAGTCCTATTGAATAAAGGTATGTTGGTGGACTTACGCAAGCTCTTAAAATTGTCACGAGTCGGTTAGAGGAAGTGCATATGAAATTAATTCAGTTGGTTAGATTCAGTTTGCTGCTAACTCTCGTGGTGATCATGTTAGGGGCATATACTCGCCTTTCAGATGCAGGGTTAGGTTGCCCGGATTGGCCTGGTTGTTATGGGCACTTTTCTGTGCCGCATCAAGAAGAAGACGTCATACGTGCTAACCTGAACTTCCCCGAGCGGGCAGTAGAGCATGAGAAAGCATGGCTTGAGATGATTCATCGCTATTTTGCAGGAACGTTAGGTTTAGTCATTTTTGCGATGGCTGCAATATCAGTAAGGTCTGAGCGTGTAAATTCAATCATTCCGATGTTGCTAAGCGTATTGGTGATTGGGCAGGCACTTTTGGGAATGTGGACAGTTACTCTTAAATTAATGCCCGTCATCGTGATGCTTCACTTGCTCGGTGGTTTTGTTTTATTGGCGTTACAGGCGATTTTTTACTGCCAATTAAAAGCGCAAAACAATCTCTATTTCTCTCCATCTTCTAGCTCTCTGAGAGGCTTTTCATTGTTGGTTTTTCTGGTTGTTTTGGTGCAAGTGCTCCTTGGAGGATGGACTTCGTCAAATTATGCTGCGCTGATGTGTACCACACTGCCGATTTGTGAGGGAGACTGGATGAGCCATCTCTCATGGAAAGAAGCGTTTTCTTTCTGGCAAACTGGATTCGAGAATTATGAATTTGGTGTTTTGGAGTATCCGGCAAGAATGACTATACACGTCACTCATCGTATAGGCGCTATTGTTACCGCCACCGTGGTATTGGCTTATAGTATTGGGCTTATGAGGCAAGATTCTCATCATTCACAGAGAATCGGAGGGTGGTTGTTATTCACTCTGGTGTGCCAAATTATGCTGGGTGTAAGCAACGTAGTATTTCAACTTCCTATCTATGTCGCGGTGGCGCACAACCTTGGTGCCGCTGTTATGTTGAGTCTCGTTTGTGTTAGTCAGTTTTACTTGTGGCAGGGTAAAACGGCTTGGAATTACACCGCGAAAGGAGTTCGCTATGAGTAAAGAAATCGCGCTGTCGTTAAATGGGCGAAAGCGACTAAGTTCCGTTTATTTGAAGTTAACGAAACCTAAAGTGGTGGCGTTAATGTTGGTGACGGCAGTAGTAGGGATGAGCTTAGCCCCGGTTGATGATTTCCCCTGGTTGCAGGCGGTAGTTGGCCTAACGGGGATTGGTCTGATGGCCGGGTCTGCGGCAGCGTTTAATCATCTAATTGACCGCCGAATTGATGCGAGAATGGCACGCACACACAAACGACCATTGCCATCGGGTGAGACTAAGCCATCATCGGTGATAGCCTTCGCTACAGTTTTAGGTGTCTTAGGGTTTGTACTTCTATATGCGATGGTCAACCCGCTGACGGCATGGTTGACTTTGATGAGTTTGCTCGGCTATGCGATGGTATACACAATGTACCTCAAACGTGCTACGCCCCAAAATATCGTCATTGCAGGGATTGCCGGTGCGATGCCGCCTCTTCTCGGTTGGACTGCTGTAACAGGGCAATTACATGCGAATGCTTGGCTGCTCGTGATGATCATTTTTATCTGGACGCCACCACATTTTTGGGCTCTCGCTATTCATCGTGTCGAGGATTACCGCAAGGTAGATATTCCCATGCTGCCAGTGACACACGGCATTGAGTACACCAAAACTTCTATTCTGTTGTATACGGTGCTATTGACTTTGGTTTGTGTTCTACCGGTTTTGGTTGGCATGGTCGGCGTGGTGTATCTTTTTGCCTCGCTACTACTCAATGTTGGCTTTATGTACCATGCATGGAAGCTAAAATATGCACCAGAGCCAAATACCGCGATGGAGACGTTTAAATTCTCTATCTATCATCTTTTGGCGTTGTTCATTGCATTGCTTTCGGATCACTATATTGGTTTTTAACCTCTCTTAAAACAGAAAACGCCGCGTGGTTCGCGGCGTTTTTGGTTTTGATACTTTGGCTTTAAGACAAAGCTTTCTAGATTTATTGAATTTCTAGCAGTTCAACATCAAAGATCAAAACACTTGCTGGTGGAATTGGGCCAGAGCCACTCTTACCATAGCCAAGCGTGCTTGGTACGAAAAGGCGGATTTTCTCACCTTCTACCATGTATTGTAGACCTTCTTGCCAGCCTTTAATGACTTGGTTAAGACCAAATGAAATCGGCTCACCACGATTAACAGAGCTATCGAATACCGTTCCATCAATCAAGGTGCCGTGGTAGTGTACTTTTACTTTACTTGTTGCAGTTGGGTGAACCTCACCTTCGCCTTTTTCAAGAACCATGTATTGAAGGCCACTTTCTGTTGTGATAACGCCTTCTTTTTTCGCATTTTCTAGTAAGAATGCTTGGCCTTTGGCAAAGTTTTCATCCGCTACTTTATGGTTTGTCCAAGTACGGTAAATGAAAAAGCCCGCCAAAATAAAAATAATAAGAGGAAACAAAAATTTAGACACGTAATCTCCTTGTCTATTTAGGTTGTTTTAGCAAAAAGTTGATGGTTTCTGCCATGGCTTCAACGCTGTCATGACCACCAGTAATCACTTGATATTTTCCGTTTACGATAAAGGCTGGAACGGAGTTAATTTGGCCGCGAGTCGTGATCGCTTCTGCCTTAGTGATGTACTCAAACAGCGTTTTTTGCTGTGCTTCATCTAAATGGTAAGGGCTGATAAGGTTGCGAGACTCAAAGGCTTTCTCTACGGCGATTTGGCGTTCCTCAGCCGTTGCATCGGCACCCATTTGCACAGCAGTAAAAAGATCCGCCATAAACGCTTTATCTGGTGTTGATTCAAGCTGCATTACGGCAGTATAGAAGATGATGGCGCTCACTTGTGCACTTTCATTGAACGTTACATGCATTTTTTCAACGCTTTGATCGGTCAATGATTCAATTTGAGGGACAAACTCTTCCATTGAGCGGCAGTGGCCACAAGTTAAAGAGAATGCTTCAGTCAGGGGAGCTAAATCATATTCTTCAAGGGATACTGGCAAAACTTCGTATTGTTTGCCTTGCTGAGGCTGACTCTTGCCGCTATCGCATGCCGACAAAGCCATTACGGCAACAACAACAGCAAAGCCTTTCGATATGGTTTTTAACATAGTAGTGCTCTAAATGAGAAATTTGCGTTAGTTTATCGGTTAACGATAGTGACTAAAACCATTAAATAACAATAAAGTGAGACCATTGGTAACAGACTTTGCCTGACGTATGGACTGTAAGGGTAGGGTATTTTAGTGTTGCGTTTTATTTGAGAGATGATTTTGCATTGACTCCAGTGGCATGAACGCTGCATAGACAAACCAGTCGGTGGACAAAAGCGCTAAAGATTCGGCGTGTTTTGTCGACACAATGAACAAGAGTTTTTCTACGTTGGTAATGGTATGAAGCATTGGTTTTTAATTGTTTGTGGCATTCTGGCCGGGTGCAGCAGCCTCGATCAAGATATGGTCCCTGGTGGGAACATTTTAGATACAGCTCCTAAATCAAACACTGAGCTGAGACACCCAGAGTGGGGATACCCGAGCGCATCCAATGTGGCTTCTTCCCCTCGTTCATATCAAACGGCGAGGGCGTCAGTAAAAAAGTCGCAAAACGTGACCTCTCTGGAAATGTTCCTGAGCAGGCATAACATTCCTCACGAGACGCTCAGTGGTGGTCACCTGATGATACGTTTGAAAGAGCAAGTGCATTTTCAAACGGGTTCTGCACGGTTATCTGCTCAATCTCAAGACTGGATTCGAAACATTGGTCACTATCTGGCTGGAAGAACTGATGTTGATGTCGTGATTGATGGTCATGCGGATAGCACGGGAGCTGAAAGCTTCAATGACACGCTATCTGAAAAGCGAGCTCGTGAAGTAGAAAAACAACTATTGGCGACGAGTATTCCACGTCAACGAGTGTTTTCTAGAGGCTTCGGAGAGTATGTACCGAAGTGCAGCAATGCGACAGCGAGTGGTAAAGCTTGCAATCGGCGCGTAGAGCTAACATTGATCGTGGATGAATAACGCAGACGTTAGGCGGTAATCTTCGTTGTGTTGTTCTCGCATACCCGTTATTTGCTTAGTGGAGTTTAAGTTCGGAGTTGAGCAAGAAGACTGAATAAGGAAAGCTCGCACGGCAACATTTAGCTAGAAAAAATAGAAAAGAGGCACCGTTAGGTGCCTCTTTTACATCCGCCAATGTTCATAGGGGGAACTTAGGCAAATTCTTTTTCAACGTAAGCGACGATGTCAGATGACTCGTATAACCACTGTGTCTCGCCATCTTTTTCGATACGAAGACAAGGGACTTTAACTCGCCCACCACCTTGCTCTAGTTCAGCTCGATGAGTCGGGTTATTTTTTGCATCACGTAGCTCAATGTTCACCGATTGACGCTTCATTGCACGGCGGACCTTTACGCAAAAAGGGCAGGCTTCAAATTGGTAAAGTGCGTATTGTTTCGCTTTTTCATCAATACGTTGCTGTTCTTCTGCGGTGCGCTTAATACCACGAGGTGAGAACACCGCGTTCAGCAATAAGATAACCTTGCCTAAAATCCAACGGATAAACTTCATAATGATCCCTTGATGTTCATTGGGTAATTGTCCTTTAAGAATGCAATCATGATGCTTGTTGCACTGAACGTGAAGTCTATCAGTTGTTTGAAATGGATAAAACCATGTATTTTATGCGGAAAATAGACGTTTAAACCAACCCCAAAAGCCACTTGCTGAAGCCGGACGGGCTTCTTTACCTTGATAAAAACTTTGCATGAGTTCGGTTCTGAATGCATCAACGTCCATGCGTTTTATGACAAGCTCATGCTGCAATGTATTTTGAGTCTGCTCGGCATGATCGTGCGCCAAGCTGAAATCCATATTTAAATAGCCTTGCGTGTATAACCAAAGGTGGGTGACTAAGATTAGGTCTTCAGCAGATTGGTTAGTAAACTTATCCGCGTGCTCATTACCCAAGGAGTCAGTCAGAACTTGCTGCATACGCTGGGTAGAGTGAGCATGTTGCTCGTAGTTAGCACTTGCTTCAATATGTGATTTGGTCAAAAGGCCAAGCAGGTGAAGAGTAGGTGCTGTTGTGGGTTTGTTCTCACAAACTTTTGTAAATAGTTGTGACTGTTCTTTTAACCAACGTCGCTTTGCTGCTTTATGTTCTTTAACAAAGGGGATTTCTTCAAATCCCATCTCTTGACTCAGTTCACTAAGAGACGTCATGGTTTTTTAGTTCCTTCACCGTTACTTCGATATGTTGATCATTGATATCAACAAAAATTGAGCTGCCAGTAATCATAACAGAAAGGCTAGTACCTCGGTCAAGGTGCTGACAAATCAAGTCGATAGCGTCATAGTCAAAGCTCTCTACGTTGACGGGAAGCATTGAGAACTTTCCTGACATTTTGTCCCACCAGACAGCCGCTTTGGTGTTATAAGTGTAAACTTTTACATGCTTTGCGAGGCGAGAAGCTTTCTTAATTCTGTCTGGTTCTGGTTCGCCAATTTCAATCCAGTGAGTAATGCTTTGATCATCGCCAACATGCCATAAATCAGGCTCTTCAATCGTAGAGAGTCCTTTTGTAAACTCTAGATTGCTTTGAGCATTTAAACAGTAAGCTAGAATGCGAGCCAACATTCGTTGCGGCTTTTCAGAAGGGTGAAGGGCGATAGTTAGATTTTTAGAATCGTAATAGTCATTATTCATATCGGAAATGGCGATACGAAATTTGTAAATGGTTGGTTTAAGAGCCATAGATTTATATCGTTTTGTTGGCAAAATAAGTTTTAGGCAAAAAAATAGCCAGCTTTAAAAGCTGGCTATCGTATCAAATTCTTTAAGAATTAAAGTACTTTGATTTGCTCTGCTTGAGGGCCTTTTTGACCTTGAGAGATAACAAATTCTACTTTCTGGCCTTCAACTAGAGTACGGAAGCCGTCACCAGTGATTGCAGAGAAGTGAGCAAATACGTCAGGGCCGTTTTCTTGTTGAATGAAACCGAAGCCTTTAGTTTCGTTGAACCACTTAACTGTGCCAGTAGCTGTGTTAGACATGTCTATTTCCTAAATATCTAAATAATGTAATCTTTCGCCTCAACGGCGCTTATAGCGTGGAAAAATAAATTGCTATTGCGTACCACAGGACGACGGGTTACAAGTAATCCAACGAAATGTGAAAACAAAGAACTTTCTTTCTAGCCGTGTTTGAGTCTAGGTTAATTCCACGAAGAGTCAACATATATTAGTGCTTTATGGACAAATATTTGTATTTAGTCACTATTTAACCAGCATGTTTTTGATTAAATTTCAAATAAATGACGGTGATGTGAAGTTTTTTAGCATAAAATTCAACTAAATCTATAAATTTGACTTATTTATATAATTATTGTCCAATCTGGTTCGACCATTAAGGAGGATTTATGGCAAAGCGTAAAATCAGTCCTCAACCGAGTGGCTCACAACATGAGACCGACTTCGGCAGAGGTGAAATCAAAGACAACGCGTTAAAAGCGGTTGTTACCAGTCAGCTGTTCCAAACACGAGTCGTTAAAGCGAAAAAAGGTAAAGGTAGCTTCAGCCGTAAAATGAAGCATAGAGGCAAAGAGCCCTATTCAAAGTTCTCCCCAAGGTGGATTTTGAATAGGGCTTTTTTATTGGTACTAGGTGTTTGCAAAACTGATGATATTCAATTTTTTAGTACCAGATAAGTTTTCCTAATTTATCATGTACTGCTTCAACTGCTTCAACTGCTTCAACTGCTTCAACTGCTTCAACTGCTTCAACTGCTTCAGCGAACCAAGCGTTGAAAGTACCAATTAAGTACTAAAACTTACTAAGTTAGATTCATATCAATAAGCGTCACTTCCTGTATTATGCAACTCTACTATATCTTTAGTCTAATCAAACAGCCGAGATTATGGTTTAAAAAGACTGGTGAGAAGTAGGTATGTCATCGACGAGTTATGGTACTTATGGTTGCAAATGTAAAAAAGCGTGTGCTTCTTTATTACTACTGTGGCTGTCCATTTGTCCGATGGCGCATGCGCACAAATCAGAGTCTCATTCTTTAATTGTTGCTAACTCCAAAGCGTGGAAGCCGTTCTCTTACCTTAGCCCAGATGGTGAACCTAAAGGTATTTTAATCGACTTTTGGAAAGAGTACGCGGCGAACAACCAAATTGACGTTCAGTTTCTCCTTTTGGATTGGGATGCTTCTTTGCAAGCCGTAAAAGAGGGTAAGGCTGACTTTCACGGAGGACTTGTCTACTCGCCCGAAAGAGCGAAGTATATGGACTTTGGCGCCGTCATAATGCCTATCCAAACCAAATTGTACGTAAATAAAGATGTACTTTCGGTTGATATCAGGAGTGTTTTAACTGGCGAAATGACGCTGCCAATTGGCGTTGTTAAAGGAAGTTACGAGTCTGAGTTTGTTCAGACGAATTATCCGAATGCACCTATCGCAGAATACATTAACAATGATTCGATGATACAAGCCGCCGTCGATAAAAAGGTGCTGTACTTTGTTGCAGACCTGCAAGTTGCTAACTTTTATATGGCAACCACGCCGGGAGCGGGTATGTTTGTCCCGACAATTAGCTTATATAGTAAAGATCTTCGGATTGCAGCAGGAATGCACAGTGCAACTTCCATTTTAGAGGTATCAAGAGCGTTTGAAAAAGTCATCGATACGGATCGTGAGCGGATCCTCACCCGTTGGAGTGTGGTGAAAACGGTTTATCCACTTTATCTTTTCCCTATTGCTATTTTCATTATGGCGATTGCAACGCTTTATCATATTTTTGCCCTCAAACGTATGGTTGCTCTTCGGACAAGGCAATTAACGATTGCCAATCAGCAATTGCTGGAGATGACGTTGACGGATTCTCTCACAAAGCTATACAACCGTAGACACCTGATTGAGCAATTGGCGCTACTGAATCATTTGAAGCGAAACTTAACGGTGATGGTGTTTGATATTGATGATTTTAAATCAATCAATGATCGATATGGCCACCTTGCTGGAGACCGAGCAATAGTTGCCATCGCAGAAGCCGCTAAGTCGATGACTGATGACCGAATGACATTGGCGAGAATTGGAGGAGAAGAGTTCGCACTCGTTACGTCGTCTCTGTCAGAGCGAGAAGCGCTCAATTTTTCCAATATGCTTTGTAAAGCCGTTTACGATCAGCCTGTTATACTGGGCGGACAAGCAATTCATTTGAGTATCAGTTTGGGCTGTGCTTACTATCCTGAGTTTACCCACATCGTGAGCTTGCAAGATGCTGACGAGTTGATGTATCAAGGTAAGTCTGAAGGAAAGAATCGTGCAGTTTTCCAAGTTATAACAGACTGTCAGCTTCAACCTGCGCTTCGTCAAGTGAATTAGAACTCGCTAATTCAACTGATACTTCAAACCATCCTCAAGCCTCAAAGTTTTAGTCAGAGTAACGTGGTAAGCGTTGACGATCACGTTGCGTTGTTTTCTTTGAGGCCAATTTGCGTACAAATACTATCACTTTCATATATATAACCCCCCACCTGCTCACGTTTTTATCATAGAAGCAGTAATTGTTTTAAAGTGATAAGTGATTTCTTGGTAAAGATCAGAACCCCTGTCTACACTCAGTGTAAAGTAATGCATATAAAGTATGATGCATACAGTGTTGTACAAAAACAATTAAAGAAGATAAGAAATAAGTTGGCTTGAGAAGGACGGGGAATGAACAACGAATGCTTTGCTAGGTTCCGAGCTGTCACGGATGAACTGTCAATGAAAGAATCGTTGTCAGTTGGGAAAGACCCTTATGCTCACTATCTCAAAGATATTGTGGGGATTGATTTGTTGTCTCGTGAAGAGGAGTTGCATTACGCCAAACTTAATCGAGCTGGTGATAAAGAAGCGCGCGAAATGTTGATTGAGTCTAATCTTCGACTTGTTGTGAAAATCGCAAAAGGTTACCTCAAACGGCCAGGTAATAACTTTACTCTGCTCGATTTAATAGAAGAAGGTAACATTGGTTTGATAAAAGCGGTCGATAAGTTCGATCCTGAGCCAGGCTACCGTTTTTCTACTTATGCGGTATGGTGGATTCGCGAGAATATAGAAGCGGCATTAATGAACAATGGCCGCACGGTACGTTTACCTGCTCATGTGTGCAAAGAGATAAATAGCCTGGCTTTAAAAAAGCTCGATGCGTCAAAAAGTGAGAGCAAGGAGTTGTCTATTTCTGAACTCTCACGCTGCTCAGGGGTGAAAGCAGAACGTATAGATGAACTTGTTGCTCTAAGTGGTTTTATTGATGTATCGACCACTGCGGACCTACATCGTGTTCCATTTGTTCTTGAACTGTGTGAAAGTGAGTATACGCCAGATCCACAACAAGACTGTGAAAACCAGTGCTTTACTCAAGCTATTGAAAATATTATTAAAACTTTGCCAATTAAGTTGCAGAAAGTCTTGATCCATCGATTCGGATTATTTGACCAGAGAGTGAAAACCTTGTCGGAAATAGGCCTGTTATTAAACGTATCTAACGAGCGTGTTCGTCAGATGCAGATAGAGGCGGTTGAACGCGTGCAGAAACGTCTCCGATTCGATGGTTGGGTTTAAGATTTTTAGCCCCTTATCCTAGCCGATTAATTTACTGGCTTGCTACTCTGTTCTTCCGTAAGTAACAGCAGCTCAAGCTGTGCTTTAGCTGCTGCCTCCAATCTCCATACACTCAATAATCGGTTAAGTGCTGCACGATAAGTACGACTTTTGAGTAAAAAAGCGAGCGTACTTGTGTAGTTGTTTACGACTCGCGCTTGTGTCTCGACCAATGCGGTTTTGTTTTCGATGTCGATGTGTTGAAGGTTAAAGTCAGGAAGAAACGCACACTCATACCATACCTCTACAATTTCACGAATTTCGAGTTCTTCTTCAGGCACGTCGAAGTCTTGTAAATGGTAGTTTTCTGGTATTGTTGATAAATAAACCACATCCAATTTGTCTGCAACAAATGTATACATCGGATTCCTTAGTGTACGCGCTTACAGAGTAAATAGTCTCATCGTTTACATTTTTGTCAATGACCGTGCTCAAGTATGAATGATGAACCACACCACATTCCGAACTTAACTTAGACTTTTTAAGTACTTATCGGTTAACCCGAAATACTTCAGGTTGCCATCTGGCTCCAAGACTAAGCTCATATTGGATGTAGAGATCATGCCCGGATCATTCGTTGAGAAAATAACGGTCTTATTGAGTAGTTTGTCGCTAAATAACCGCTTGAAATAGTGGGAGTTTTCTTGCTCTGCACCATTAAATGGCTCGTCAATGATAATCAAAGATTGTTCGCAGTTGCCTAGCCCTAATGCGAGCCGCAGTCTTTGTTGAATACCATTTGGTAAACTTTTACAGATATCAACGCTCAATTGAGTGTCCAGGCCTTGTGGTAACCATGTATCGAGCTCAAAGAAACTCACCATTTCACGCATTTTTTCTGTTGGGATTAATCCATTATGCAAGATGAAGTTAGTCTCCAAGGAGCCTTCAAAAATATGCAGGTTAAACGGGATGTAGTTAATCGAGGTTCGATAGCGGTAACTGTTGAACTGTTTGATGTTATAACCGTCCACCGAAACTGAGCCTTGATAGCGTTCCTCTAGCCCAGCGATAATAGAGATGAGCGTCGTTTTACCGCAACCTGTTGGTCCACAAATCACGACTTTTGCGCCCGGTGGAATTTTAAAACCAAGATTAGTTAAGCCTGTTGCCGCACCACTATAACGATGGCTCACACCAGAGCCGACGATACTACCTTGAAAGAGGCGAATAGGGGGGCTTTTCTCTAACGTTAGCTTATCGTCATTCATCGCCATAAGGTTGTTGATTTGCGCAGAAGACGCCTTAATGGATTGGAACTTAGAAATAGAGTTGTAGATGCCCATAATAGGCCCCAACGCCTTCCAGACTAAAATTACGGTAGCAAGCATTGCACCTGCATCGGAGGTGCCGTCCATCACGCCGATAACGGCCGCGACGATACTTGCGGTACCAATAACCTGAATCAAACTCCCGCCTGCTGCCTGAACCCTGCTATTAGTCACTGAAACATGTTCTGCATCGTTGGTGCTTTGTAAATGCGATGCGCTAAAGCGGGACTGGATAACACGCAATAATGGCAAGCCTTGGATGGTTTTTATACCACGAAGAATCTCATTCCATTGGTAAGAAACCATGGCGTTGGCGCGAGAGCTCTTGGACGTGGCTTGCGAGTAGATGTAACGAGAATAAACACAGAACACCAACATTAGAATCAACCCCGCCATAACGACTAGCGCTGCGGTACCAGACATAAGAGCAATGGCAATAATGAATACGATAACAAACGGCATGTCGAAGTAGCTTAATGTTGACTCTGCGGTTACCAAACGGCGGAAAGTGTCGATGTCCTTCAATCGTGCTAACTGAGAAGAGACACCAGCGGTAGATGTCATCGAATAAGGAAGCCACAACAGTTTGGATATTACGTTTTGAGAAATATGCACCGCCAAATCCTTTCCTGATGTGGCGATGATGTTGACCCGCATTTTCTTGAAAAAGTATTCCGAGAACCCAACAATCACAGCAAATAACGTGAGCCAATAAAGCGTGGCTTGCGAGCTAGAGGTTAAGGCGAAGTTGTACACACTCATAATAAAAAAGGGCTGGAGTGCGCCGAGAATGCTGACCACGAAGCTGAGAATAATCAGGCTTTTGAGTTCATTGTTGTAGCGATAAAACGCGTATTTAATCCAGTTACTGCGGTCTTGAGATTCAGGTGGCGGTTCTCGGAATAAGCGGGAGTATTCGCTGATCGAGACCAACAAGCACGGCTTCTTGCAGAGCGGGTATTCAATGGTGTTGTTATTGGTGTAATCAAACAGGATCAGTTTGCCGTCTTTGGTGCCCAAGAAAATCGCAGTGAGGTTTTCTATCTCGATAAAACAAGGATGAGGGTGCCCCTCGATGTGCTCCAACGTTTTTAATTTGGTGACGTCACAACGGTAACCAAGGCGTTCAATTGTGGCTATAAAACTGTCGCTGTCTTTTGGTTTAGGGATAAAAGCGTCACTGAGGATAGAAGGCGTGCCTTCCCATTCAAGCGCAATGAGGGTGTAAGCTAAACCACGAATCAAAGGTGACTGATTGTATCGCTCATCATAACTGCGAGCCTCAAAGTCCAACAAGCGCTGAGGGACATTATTAAAATCAACCAAAATACTCATTGGTCACCTCCGGTAAGTTTGACGCGTTTGAGGCGATGATTGAGTTTGTCCATCTTATTGCTGACGATGATGAGTATTTTGTCGTTGGCGCGATAGGCGGTGCTGGTCAAAACCAATCGAGCAAAGTCGTCATCATAAACACAGTCGATGTCGTCGAAGATCAACACACGTTTGTTCGCGAGTAAGGCACGCACTAACAACAAGGCATAAGCGACTTGGCGCGAGAATGGGTTGCGTAAATGTCCTTTAAGCTCGGTGTAAAAACCAGCGGGAAGGGCATCGATTTGTGCCTTGATGTTCATGGTTTCGCAAAGCGCAAATGCCGTGTTATTTAAGCTCGGGCGGAAACAAGTCAAGTTGTCGATGATGGTGCCTTCGACGAACGAACTGGTTTTGTCGACCATGAGCACGCTATTACGCCAGACGTTGTAGTTAACGTCATCCAATGGTGTCTCGTTGATTTGGATATCGAGCTTGGCGTCGGTGTTTTGTCGCGTAATGCAATTCGCGAGGTGGGTTTTGCCTGCGCCGCTTTTCCCTGTTAGCAAGTAAGCCTGACCACGTTCAAACTCGATGCGTTGCTTTTCCGAATACTTCACCGAGATGCGCTCGACTTCTGTCGTGTCATTTTGTTGTTCTACAGATGCAGCAAGTTCAAGCAGCTCGGCGATACGTTGAATATGAAGCTTGTTCAACTCCCATCGACTCACCGTGCGCATTACTTGCTGGTATGGCGCGAAGTAGCGGTTGGTAAGCATGATGATGGCAGCCATGATGCCTTGGCTAGATTGCATGTTGATAACTGCCGTTGCCAAAACTACCACCACACAAGCAATGGAGAGCTGTTGTATGAGCGACAAGATAAGGCTGAAGTTCGATTCGATTTGCTCGTATTTGATGTTCTCGACTTCACGCTCTTCCACCATTTGTGTCATGAGGCTCTCAACGCGATATTCCATATTGCGCGCTTTGATATCGAGTGGGCTAGAGATGATCTCGATGATTTTAGAAGTAGTTAAGCCTTCGATGTCGGATTTGTTTTCTAAGCTGTTGATTTTTTGCTTGGAAAGACTGAGTGCGAACACCGCCAAAATGATGGAGGCGAGCAAGATAGTCACTCCCGCCCAAATGTTGATCAGACCGATAATCAGAATGGTCAGTATGCTGACGGCAAGGTTGATCAATGCCCGTACAGATTCTCCGCCAAAGAAGGATTTAATCTCTGGAATGGTGGCAATACGCTCTAAGTATTCACCGGGTTCTAGGCGACGAAACTTCGATATCTCAGCCAAACAGATGGATTGAAACACCTTGTTGGTTAAGTTGGTTTCGAATTGCTTCATGATCACCGACGAAATCTTCTCTTCCTGATTCTTTAAGTGATAGTCGAGGAAGATAGTGATCAAGATAATGGCAAACAGAAGAAACAGCGTGTCTTTGGCTTGGTTAGGTAAAACTCGGTCAAAAATAATCAGTATCGAAAAGGGCAGCACTAAACCAAACAGCGTCGAGATGACCGTCGAGAAAGTCAGGTAACACTTGTCAGCAAAGTTAATCTTCTGGGAAAAATGCTCAGTTTGCATTGCGACCTCCTTTCTTAATCGATGGTTTGGAGAGAAGGTGTTTTGGAACTAAGTCTTGATTGCTTCTGCCTTCGATATCGCTCATTAACTGCATGATGCTTTCGATGGATTGCACCGACAGCATGCCTTTGATTTGCTCAAGATTGATCGATTCAATGATGTAGTCATAACGCGCGCTCTCGTAATCACGTAGCGCGCTGAACAGTTTACTTTCCGCTGCCAGTAAGTCGGTAATGGTTCGCGTACCAAGCTGGTAGGCGCGCTGAATGCCTTTGTAGGAGGCGTAGTTTGCACGAATGATGTTCTCGTAACTGCTAATAGCTCGGGAGAAGTCGTTAATGTTGAGTACCGAGGTGTTAACGCTATTGCGCGTCGTGAACAACGAATCTTGGTACAGCAGCTCGGTTCGCTCGATGGCAGTCGACGATTTTTGATAACCGTAGTAATCCGAACCGCCGGAGAAAATCGGCACATTCAAGTTCAAACCGACGCTAGTGGAGTTACTGTCCCCTGTTGCGGTTGGGTCGGTTCGGTCATAGTTGTTCGCATCGTCGTAACGGTAACTGGCAGAGAGCGATACGGTCGGCACAAAGTTTGAACCGCTTTCTTTCAAGCCTCTTCGGCTTCGCTCTACGGTCTTCTTCGCAACCAATAAGTCGTTATTTAGCTTCAAAGCTTGTTCAAGAATCGCGCGTTGTTCGGATTCGCTGATTTCCTCCAAGGGAACACTTTCGTAGATGTCTTGTGATGGGGTGACTGGGTATTGAACTTGAATCTCTAAACCGTTCAAAATTACGCGCCGGTCTTTCTCTAAGGTTCTTAAGCGATTGGCAATGCCTTCTTTCTGGGCAATTACCTCATACAACTCGCTCGCCGCAGTGTTGCCAAGTTCCACGTTGCGACGCATTTGGCGCTCACGTGTTTCAGACGATTTAAGTTCTACTTGGGTGGCTTTGATTTGCGCGTTGTTTTTGAGGTATTCGAAATATTGCGTCGCGATTTCAGAAATGGTGCTCTGGATTTTGTTCTCGTGTTTGATTTCCTCAATGTTGAAATCCAGCTTCGCGGTGCCGTATTTGAAGATGTCGCCAAGGTTAAACACCGATTGCGATAAAGACACGCTGTAGCTGTTTGAATTGTAGCTTGAACGTGTATCCGGTGTTCCTGTTAATATGGTCTCGTTTTCATTCCACGTGGTATCAGCGGCACCGTTTAAAGAGGGCAGGAACTTAGAACGGCTAATGTCGATGTTGTATTCGTTTTCTTCTACGCCTTTGTCACTAGCGCGCAGAGATAAATTGTTTTCCAAGCCGAGCTTGACCGCCTCAAGCAAGGTGGTCGCCATTGCCGAAGGAGCATTGCTCAATGTAAGCGCTGCCAATACGCAGCTAGTTAAGTTTCTGTACCGCAACATACTTGTTGATCACCTTGATGATTTCGTCGTTTTTATAAGGTTTGCTGATCACATAATCCATTCCAGCTTCGATACAAGCTTGGTGTTCATTACTGCTGGTCAATGCTGTCGCACCTATAATGGTGCAAGGGTTCTGTCCGCTCTCTTGTTCGTATTGTCGAATGCGTTTGGTCGCTTCAATGCCGCCCATGCCCGGCATGATGCAGTCCATAAAAATGATGTCTGAGCGCTGATTCATGAAATGCTGAACGGCGTCTGCGCCATCGCCAACGGTGTCGGCTTCGTATTCTTGCTTGCTCAAAATACGTTTGAGTAGAATCTGTTGAACACGGTCATCCTCCACAATCAGGAATGAGCTGTTCTCCATCTGTTCTTCAGAGGCTTCCGCTTCCATGATTGCTAATAGGTTAGGGATGAACTCATACGGAATCGCAGGGGAGTTCAGAATCTTGTCGACAAAGGTATGACTCTCTTGTGCTTGCTGAGTGCTAGTGACTGAAAGCAACAACTTGGTGTTCGGGTGATTGCGCAGTTGCGATTTCACCGTTTTGCTCAGTGAGGGCAGCTTGTTTGGCTCGAACGTGTCGGTCAGCATGATGGCATCGTATTCGCCAAAGGTTTTTGCCGCAGAGAAGAGTTCGTTCGGAGTTCGAATTGGCGTAATCTCTAAGCCCAAGTTGACTAACATTTTGTTCATCACATCAATGCGCAGCTGAGAGTTGGCACACAGTAATAGGCGCTTATTGTCGAAGCGAGTTTTTTCGGTGTGGAAGCTTTTGGCTTTTAAATCGAGCTGAATTTGAAAACGTTCCTGATTGCCCGATTGATACCAATGGCTCTCGTAATAGCCGTAATCTTTCAGTACGCTTTTCGCCAAATCGTCTTTGGTTGCGGTGTGCTGTTTATGGTCGCTCCAGTGTAGGGTATTGAGCTTGGCAAACGGCACATCCAGTGTGGTTAAGAAGTTTAGATTGATGGTCAGGCGAGTGTTTTCAATGTCTGACGCCGCGCCTGACTCAATGGTGACAAACAGTTTCTTATCGGCTTTGAGTTGGATGGCATTCGATAACTGTAGGAACAACACCCAGAATAAGCTGGTGGATTGTCCTTCAACACGGTTTGGTAGGTTATCCGAGATAAAGCAGTCTAGCTCACCTTCATTTCGCTGCACTTTGGAACTGATGTGAATCATCAATTCAGACAGCACATTAAGCAGTGAAAACTCTTTCGATTTGCTCTCAGTTCCTTGTGAAATGAGTCGGTTGTAGTTCTCTGCCAATTCAGACAGGGTATTGGCAGCCGACGTTATATCTTGCGCCATCAACACGCCGCTCTCATCGGTCTCTTGTACGAGGTATTGCACGCCGCCGTTAATGGTGTTGGTGATGCCTCGAATCTCGTAACCAATCAGAGCATAGAGTTGCTTGTAGAGATCGTTATTGCGTTTTTGCTCTTCGAGTTTGCTGAAAATCAGTTTTAGGTGAGAGTAGATCTGACGCTGCTTCGGATTGATGCTCACTTCATTGAGCAACTCTTCCAGCCTTTGTAAATCCAGTTGTTTGAGCTCTTGATACAGCCCATCAAATTCTTGGTCAATATCGCGCTCATTTGAACTGGATTTTCTCAGTTTAAGGATCGCCACTAAATTCGATAGAACGGCGATACCAACCAGTACGACAACGACCACAAACAACCAAATGAAGAACTCGTTTTTCTCCATCATTAGGTCGCTCGCATGGTTGTTAAATATGGTCCGGTAGTTGTCGTCCATTTGTAGGTAGTTATTGGTGAGCGAGAGGTACAGTGCCAACACATCGTCGCGTGTTTTTTGGCTGTCTGAGAAGCGATTGATTGCCAGTTCAAGCTGCGTGTATTCGGTCGCGCCCACCAAGCTAAACTCGGTTTTGTTGAGTGACGCGAGCGACTTAAATTGGTCAATTTCGTCTTTCAGAACCTCAAAATCAAGCTCTGTTGTACTGCAATAACGTGCGCTTAAACAGCGTTGAAGCGTTTGAATATCAAACTCGATAGTTTGGTTGAGCTGTTGAGCTTGAACTAACAGAGGCGCGTTTTGCACTTTCTCGACTGAATCCACTTTTTCCCAAGAGATATACAAATAAAAGGCGAGGGCAGCCAGCATCAAGCTGAAAGCAATGCTTAGGCGCATAACAGGAACGGAAATATTGTAAGAAGGTTTGCTACTCATCCATCACCTCTCATCGAATGCGTCTTCGATAGCCGACATAACCGGCTTCGCTGCGTATTCGATAACCCGGCGTGAGCCTGTTTTTACATCTGCTGTAAACTCCATATAGGGGGACAGCTTGTATTGTGTGCCTCCGCGCTCTAGATAGTTTTGACTGATTTGGATTTCCGCGAGGTAGAATTCAGCGTCTTCTTCTTCATAAGAAGAACGGCTGATCGATGCAATTCGACCTTCCAAAAATCCGTATTTGGCAAAGTTGTAGGTATCCATCTTCACTTTGACCGCTTGTCCGATTTCTACAAAACCCATGTCTTTACGCGGGATCTTCGCCTCTCCATGAAGGGCGTTATTGATCGGTGCAATGTCCGCGATGCTTTCACCTGGCGGTATCACAGCGGAGCGGAAGTTGAAGTGCACTTTATCTACTACACCGTCAATAGGGGCGTAAACCACGAGGCGATCCACTTTATCTGAGTGTTGAGGACGTAATATACGTTTCAACTTTAAGTCCTTGTTTGCTTGAATGATTTGTGCTTGATACTCGGCATTACGATTCTCCACCAAGTCTCGGTACTGCTTCTCTAGTTTGTCGAGTTGGAAGCGCTCATTCATGACCGACTCATCAAGGTTTTCAATCTCACGCACCATGTTTGACTCTTGAACCTGCATATTCAGAACATCGACGTAAGACGCCATTTCCTCTTTGTACAAGGTGTTCTTAATATTGAGCTGCTTGCGTATCAAGGAGAGCTGGTTCTCGGAGCTTTTACGGCGCTTGAGCATTGAATCAATAAGCGAATTCTTATGTTGGATATCGTGAGTGATCAACTCTTCATTGGAACGGTTTTTAGAAAATTCTTGCTGCCAGGTATTCATGTTGACTTGCACTAATTCTGGGTACTTTTCGATGTAGGCAGAAAAATCGGGTTCCACCATATCGCGCAGGCTTTCGTAACGAATCTTGTCTAGCTCAAGCTGAATGATCTCTGTGTTTACCGTATCAAGTTGAGTGTTTCTATCCAGAGAGCGAAGGCGTGCAATAGGCTGACCTTCATAAACCACTTCGCCTTTGCGCACTAGCATTTCTTCTAGAATACCGCCTTCAAGGTGTTGCACTTTTTCGATGTCAGATTCGAGCAATAGCTCACCGCGCACCGACACCACAATGTCGATACGAGCCTGAGATGCCACGGCGATAGCCACCATGGAAAGCAAAAAGATAACCAGCAAGGTTTTGTGTACGCTGGTCATTGCACTGGCTAGCACGATTGTATCGTCTGCTGTTACCTTCGAAGCTTCGTTGTTCGAAACGAGCGCCTTTTTGAGGTGATGTTCTATTTGCTTATTACTCATGAGCCACCCCTACGATTCACTACCTGTGCGGCTATCGATTGAATTTTCGATTTTTAACAGCTGGCTAATTTGTTTGTTTACGTTGTTAAGCTCGGTTTTAACGTCCTCGATCAATTCATTAGGAGCAGGGAAATGGTGTTTGTTTAAGTGTTCAATCTTTGCCAATTTTGGTGGTAAGTCGTCATCACATAACAAGACGAGAATGGTCTTTAGTCTTTTTGAATAACATCTGAGTGCTTCAAAACGGTTTTGTTTATGCAGCATCTCAATATCAATCCCTGCGTCACTGAAATCTTGGTAAAAATCGCCTAATAGCAATTGCAGCCCTTTATGGCTGTTGTCGACTGAGCGCAACAGATTTGTCATATTTATCATTATCCCACCGCACTAATTGCTTTAATGACAACAAGTAAGGATCTTTATACTGGGTTTTCAAATTTTTTTGTTTTTATGGAACTCGAAAGGTATGAAAAAAGTTGTATAAAAAAGTTGGTTTCTAAAAATGGTGTCCTTTACTGCCTCTAAATACGATCAGTTAGCTAAAAAGCAACGGAGGCTGTAATGGCAGGCGACACTAATCAAGAAAAAGACAATGAAAAGCTTAACGATGCGGTAGAGCAAACAGAAACGAAGGATACGGGGACAAAAGAAGAAAAACAGCAGTCGACCGTCTCTTCGACTGTAGCGACCGGTGCTGAAAGTGCAGATGCTGTTGATGAAGCCAATCGTGCGATGGAAGAAAATCCTAGTGGCGCGGGTACGGAAGAAGAAGCAGTGAGCTCGGGTGGCGCAGTTCAAGAAGAGGATACTGAAAGTAGCAGCGACTCTGACGCTGCACAATCCAATGTTGTTGATAGTGTAGCTTCTAGCGGAGAATCAGGTGACGAGGCTCTGGGCAGCGGTGGTTCGGATTCTGGGGCGGGTGCCCAAGCGGTCGGTGGTGGTGATGCCTCTGGCTCTGAAGGTGGTTCGGACGCAGAAGGCAATGAAGCGCAAGGACAAGCGGTACAAACTTCATCTGCGCCAAGTGCTTCTTCAGACTCTGAAGGTTCTCAAGGTGGTGACGAGCTAGATTCAGAAACCACTGAAGAGAGCTTCGCGGTGGATGTACAAGACACCAGCGAAGAAACCACGACGCAAGTAGAAGACGATTTCGACTCCGAAACTACGAGCGAGACGTTCCAAATTAAAGTCGAAGGTGAAAATGACGCGCCAGAAGTAGGGCAAGATCTGGCATACATCATGGATGAAGATGGCAGTATTACCTTCACGCAAGAACAATTACTCGAATACGCAAGTGATGTTGATGGCGACGACCTTGTTGCGTCTAACGTTCAAGTAGGTGCGAATGCATCGGTTCAAGACAATGGTGACGGCACGTTCACCGTGGTTCCGGACGCTGATTTCAATGGTGAGCTCGACTTAACGTTTGATATCAGTGATGGTCAAGAAACCGTTTCAAGCTCAATCGATTTAACTGTTCGTCCAATCAATGACGCACCAGTGCCTGAAGATAAAACCTTTGAGGTGGAAGAAGACGGAACTCTGATCTTCACCGATGCTGACCTGCTTGCTGGCGCAACGGATATTGAAGGCGACAACCTAACAGTTGGAGGCGTAAGTTACGATGGTGGCGACGGCATCCTGACCGACAACGGCAATGGGACTTACACTTTTGCGCCAAATGAAAACTTCAACGGCGATGTGAACTTTAGCTTTGATGTGTCCGACGGCACGGATACGGTTTCTGCCAACATTGATGTAAGCGTTACGCCAGTCGATGACGCACCAGTATCTGGCAATCTTGCTTACTCGGTGGATGAAGATGGCTCGATTCGTTTGAGCCAAGAACAGTTGTTGTCGCAAGCTTCCGATGTGGAAGGCGATGCACTGATGGCGTCTAACCTTTCGGTAGATGGCAATGCGACGGTGACTCAAAATGACGATGGCAGCTTCACCATCACGCCGGACGCAGATTTCAACGGTGATATCGACATCAGCTTCGATATCTCAGATGGCACGAACACCGTTCAAGCAACCGCTGATCTAACCGTTAACCCAATCAACGATTTGCCTGTTCCTCAAGACCAGCAGTTCAGCGTGGAAGAAGATGGCACGCTGATCTTTACGGACGCAGACCTGCTTACTGGCGCAACGGATATTGAAGGCGATAACCTAACAGTTGAAGGTGTGAGCTACGACGGTAGCGATGGCATCCTGACCGACAACGGCAATGGGACTTACACTTTTGCGCCAAATGAAAATTTCAATGGTGATGTGAACTTCAGCTTTGATGTATCCGATGGCACAGATACGGTTTCTGCCAACATTGATGTAAGCGTCACACCAGTCGATGATGCGCCAGTGTCTGGTAACCTTGCTTACTCAGTGGATGAAGATGGCTCGATTCGTTTGAGCCAAGAACAGTTGTTGTCGCAAGCTTCTGATGTGGAAGGCGATGCACTGACGGCTTCTAACCTTTCGGTAGATGGCAATGCGACGGTGACTCAAAATGACGATGGTAGCTTCACCATCACGCCGGACGCAGATTTCAATGGTGATATCGACATCAGCTTCGATATCTCAGATGGCACGAATACCGTTCAAGCAACCGCTGACCTAACCGTTAATCCAATCAACGATCTGCCTGTTCCTCAAGATCAACAATTCAGTGTGGAAGAGGACGGCACTCTTCAATTTACTGATGCAGATCTGCTTGTTGGTGCGACCGACATTGAAGGCGATGACCTTTCTGTAACGGGAATCAGCTATGAAGGCACCGACGGCGTTCTAACTGACAATGGCGATGGTACGTATAGCTTTGCGCCAAATGAGAACTTCAATGGCGATGTGAACTTCAGCTTCGACGTGTCTGATGGCACAGATACGGTTTCAGCGAATGTAGATGTGAGTGTCACGCCGGTGAATGATCCTCCTGTGGCTGGTTCAACGTCTTACACGGTTCACGAAGACAACTCTATTACCATTTCTGACGCGCAACTGTTGGCAAATTCTTCGGATTTAGAAGGGGATGTCTCGATTGATAGCGTGAGCTACTCTGGCAGCGATGGTGTGTTGCAAATCAATGGTGACGGTACTTACACCTTCTCTCCAAATGAAAACTTTAATGGTGAAGTGACGCTTGATGTTGTCGTCGCTGATGAAGAAGGCGCAACGGATGCCACCACTGCTGGCATTACGGTGCTGGAAGTGAACGATCCACCAGTCGCTGGACCAACTTCTTACACCATTGATGAAGATTCAGTTCTGACGTTTAGTGAGTCGCAAGTGCTGTTGAATGCCTCTGATGTGGAAGGCGATGTAGAGCTTGTTGGCATTAGTTACGATGGTCCGGATGGCATTTTCACCGTTAACGATGATGGCACGTGCAGCTTCGCGCCAAACGAGAACTTTAACGGGCAAGTTCAACTTGATGTGACCATTCGAGATGAAGATGGAGCAGAAGTTGATACCGTCATTAATGTGAATGTATTGCCAATCAATGATGCGCCAGTATCGGGTGGTTTGGCTTACAGCGTTAATGAAGACGGTGCGATTACACTCAGCCAAGAACAGCTTCTTTCTCAAGCGTCTGATATTGAGGGAGATGGTCTGACTGCTAGCGATTTGACTGTAGATGGAAACGCAACCGTCACAGCGAACGACGATGGCAGCTTCACGATTACGCCAGATGCGGACTTTAATGGTGACATTGATATCCAATTCAACATTACGGACGGCACAGACACTATCCAAGCAACGGCGGATCTAACGGTTAATCCGGTTAACGATCTTCCTGTTCCTCAAGACCAGCAGTTCAGTGTTGAAGAAGATGGCACACTTCAGTTTACCGATGCAGACTTGCTTGCTGGCGCGACCGATATCGATGGCGACAACTTAACGGTTGATGGCATTAGCTACACAGGCAGCGATGGTGTGTTGACTGACCACGGTGATGGTACTTACACCTTTGCACCAAATGAAAACTTCAACGGCGACGTCAGCTTTAGCTTTGGTGTTTTTGATGGCACTGAGACAGTACCTGCCAATGTGGACGTGAGCGTCACTCCAGTGAACGATCCTCCGGTTGCGGGTTCTACGTCTTACACGGTTGATGAAGACAACGCGATTACCATTTCTGACGAGCAGCTTCTGGCTAACTCTTCTGATGTGGAAGGCGCAGTGTCCATCGATAGCGTGACCTATTCAGGCACCGATGGCGTATTCCAAGACAACGGTGATGGTACTTACACCTTCATGCCGAATGAGAACTTCAGCGGTGATATCAGCCTTGATGTGATTGTGGCGGATGAGCAAGGTGCGATTGACGAAACGACCGCAGGCATTACGGTCATTGAAGTGAATGACCCTCCAGTTGCCGGTCCAACGTCTTACACGATTGATGAAGATTCAGTACTGACATTCAGTGAGTCACAAATTCTTGCCAACGCATCTGATATCGAGGGCGATGTAGAGCTTGTTGGTATCAGCTATGAAGGCTCGGATGGTATCTTTACCGTTAATGGCGATGGTACTTGTAGCTTTGCGCCAAACGAGAACTTCAATGGCCAAGTTCAGTTGGATGTGACCATTCAAGATGAGAATGGGGCAACCATTGATACGCACATCAATGTCGATGTATTGCCAATCAACGATCCACCAGTATCGGGCGATTTGGCTTACACCATCAACGAAGACAGCTCAATCACGCTAAGCCAAGAGCAGCTGCTTGCCAAAGCGGGCGATATTGATAGCGAGAACCTTGAAGCCATCAATCTATCGACAGATGACAACGCGACAATTCAATACAACGATGATGGCAGTTACACCATCACACCGGATGAAAACTACAACGGCGACCTAGATCTGACCTTCGATATCATTGATAACGATGGTGGCTCGGTACAAGTTGGTCTGGATATTACGGTTAATCCTGTGAATGACTTGCCACAAGCGCAAGATCAACAGTTCACGGTAGAAGAAGATGGCACCCTGCTGTTCACGGATGCAGACCTATTGGAAGGTGCATCGGATATTGATGGCGATGATCTGTCTATCGAAAACGTTCTCTATACAGGTGCAGATGGTGTGCTTACCGATAATGGTGATGGCACTTACAGCTTCGCGCCGAATGAGAACTTCAACGGTGACGTTCAGTTCACATTCGATGTGTCTGACGGCACAGGTTCAACACCAGCATTCATTGATGTCAGCGTGACACCAGTGAACGATCCACCGGTGGCAGGTTCTACGTCTTACACGGTTCAAGAAGACGGTCAAATCACCATTAGTGACGAGCAGTTGTTAGCTAACTCTTCTGATGTGGAAGGCGAGGTAGCCTTGGCGAATGTTAGCTACTCTGGTAACGACGGTAGCTTCGTGGACAATGGCGACGGCACATATACCTTCACGCCAAATGAGAACTTTGACGGTAACATTTCGCTCGACGTTACAGTTATCGACCAAGATGGTGCAACGGATACAACAACCGCAGGCATCGATGTTATCGCGGTGAACGACGCACCAGAAACGTCAGGCATTCAAGCTGAAGTGGATGAAGATAACGCCATCACCATTACACAAGAACAGTTACTTGCGAATGCGACAGACATTGAAGGTGATGACCTTGTTGCCAGCAATCTACAAACCAATGACCCAGATGCGACGATCGTAGCCAACGACGATGGTTCATTCACGATTACGCATACGGAAAACTTTAACGGTGAGTTGGACTTCACTTACAACATCAGCGATGGCGAAAATGATGTTCTGACCACGTTGGATCTGACCGTTAATCCTGTCAACGATGCGCCAGAAGCGGGCGACGAGATCTTTATTCAAGCAGAAGAAGATCAAACCGTGGGTGTTTCTCTGCGTGAAGAGCCTGCGTTACGTCTCGACCAAGCCCCTGAAAACGGCATCATTGAAGCAAATCTAAATGACGAATGGGTACAGCTAGAAGTCGGGCAGGAGGTGCCTGCAGATACGGAAGTGCGCTTCATTCCAAACGATGACGCATTGGCAAACGGTACGCACACGAGTCAAATTGGTACCTTTGATGACAACGCTAGCCTCGATGATTGGGGTACTGCTGTTGACCCTTACACACGTGAGTTTGTTGATGGCGATTTGAAAGTTACCGTTCAAAGTAATGATGACCCACTCGGTGCGTGGAATGGTAAAACACACATCGGTCACGGTATTGGTGATACTGACCGTCAAGGCTTGAGCGGTGATGAAAAACTGACTGTGACTATTGAAGGTCAAGACATCAACGAAATCAGCTTCCACCTAGACGGTCTAGGTGGCTGGTTTATGGAGGAGTCTCGCCACTTTACAGAAGTCGAAATTCGCGCATTCAATTCCGATGGTGACTTGATCGACTCAATGACTTACCACAAAGAAGATCGTGGTAGCTATGAGACGGATTACACCCTAACGGTGAACGAGCCTGTGTCTTACTTTGAGTTAGGAACGATTCAAGGTAACGGTACTTACGTGGTTCAAAACATGACGGTTTCGCAAACTTGTCATGATGAAGCGGTGTTCACATCTATTGGCGTGGACGGCACAGAAATCACTGAAACGGTAGAGCTGAATATCCGAGAAGGTGACAGTGAAATCGAACTGACCGCTGACCTGCCAAATGTGACCATTGATACCGAAGGTTCTACGCAGTTTGCCTCTGTGGTAATCACAGAAGAGCAGCTTCTCGCACAAGCGAGTGATATCGATAGCGATGTTCTTGATATTCAAAACCTAGAGCTGGTGGGGGATAACGCGGAGCACGCTACGTTAACCGACAATGGCGATGGTACATGGACAGTCACACCAGATGAGAACTTCTACGGTGAGATTGAGCTGGGTTACCAAGTTACGGATGGTGAACTCACTGACGACAACATCATCAACATCAACTTCGAAGCAGTAAACGATGCGCCAATCATTTCTGGTCCGATTGTGTTGTCGACTGATGAGGATGTGGGCATTACGTTTAGCGCGGACGATCTGCTTGCCAATGCAAGTGATGTGGAAGGCGATGCGCTGTCTATCTCTGATATCTCTTACAGCGGTGATAACGGTGAGCTTGTCGACAATGGCGACGGCACTTACACCTTTATGCCGAATGAAAACTTCAATGGTGAAGTCGACATCGATTACAAAGTCTTCGATGGCACCGATGAAGTCGATACCCATCTAGATCTGACCGTTATTCCGGTCAACGATGTGCCAGTTCCTGGGGCGCCGCTGCATACTCAAATGCTAGAAAACGGCACCATCATCATCGAAGCAAAAGACCTGTTATCAGGTGCGACTGACGTGGATGGCGACATTCTGCATATCGAGAATCTGCTGCTTGTTGACCAGTCACAAGGTACGTTGACAGACAACGGCGACAACACCTTTACCTTCGAACCAACTTCGAACTTCTATGGTGAAGTGAACTTGACCTTCGACATCAGCGATGGTCAAGCAAGTGCACCAAGCACTGCGAAGATCGATGTTGAGATCGTCAACGAAGGTCCAGAGGTTAGCGGTCCTGTTGATGCGGTCGTCGATGAAGATGGCTCAATTACCATCACTCAAGAAGACTTGTTAGCGAACGCGACGGACGTGGATGGTGACAACCTTGAAGCGGTGAACCTGTCGACCAACGATCCTAATGCAACCATCGTTGAGAACGCTGATGGTAGCTTCACGATTACACCGAGCGAAAACTTCTTTGGTGAAATCGAATTTACTTATGACGTAACTGACGCGATTGAAACCGTCGCTGCGGATCTAAACCTCACCGTTAACCCAGTGAACGACCTGCCAGATGTGCCTGATTTGTCCTTCACCACAAAAGACGGCGAAGCTATCACGATTACTGAAGCAGAGCTGCTGGCTCAAGCGACGGACATCGAAGGCGATGACTTATCTGTTGTGAACGTGACGAGCTTAAGCGACACGGTTCAAGTAACAGACAATGGCGATGGCACTTACACGTTAACGCCAGAGCAGGGCTTCTTCGGTAATGTTGACCTCACGTTTGATGTGAGCGATGGCACCGATGTGGTGGCGGCAAACATCGACTTGAAAGTTGAGTTCGTCAACGACGCACCAGAAGCAGCACCAATCGTGGCAGATGTGGACGAGGATGGATCTATCCTCGTGACACAAGAAATGCTACTTGAAAACGCTAGCGATCAAGATGGTGATGACCTATACGCAACGGCACTAGAAACCAATGATCCGAATGCCTCTATCGTGGACAACGGCGACGGCACGTTTACCGTTACGCCTTCACAGCACTTCAATGGAGACATCGAGTTTACTTATGAAGTGAGCGATGGTGAATTGAGTGTTGCCAATGAAATGACATTGACGGTGAACCCAGTTAATGACATTCCAATTGTTGCACCTGGCATGTATCACATTGAAGAGGATGGCAGCATCCTGTTCACGCAAGAAGATCTGCTAAGTGGCGCGATTGATATTGATGGTGATGACCTCACCGTTACCAGCATTAACTACTCGGGTGATGAAGGTACTGTAACGGACAACGGTGACGGTACATTTAGCTTCGTACCAGAAGAGCACTTCAGTGGTGACTTGCAATTCAGCTTTACGGTTTCTGACGGTACTGATGAAGTTGAGCAAGACATTAATGTCCATATCGAAGCCGTGGCAGATGCGCCAGACCTAGTCATCACTGATGGCGACGGTCGAAACGTGGATGACCAAGCGATCTTGGTTGAGCCAGGCGGTATTGTTGAAGTGAACATTGCCGCAGCATTGGTTGACCAAGACTTGTCAGAAACGCTGACGGTGACCGTGGATGGTGTTCCTGAAGGTTCGGTGATCAGCTACGACAACGAAGGGGTGCTTAACGATCAAGACAACGGTATCACCAGTTTCAACGATACTGAAATCACGGTTACGTTTGAAGGTGAAACCGCGGGTTACCAAAACACAGCGGGTTACTACAAAGTCGATGAAGATGGCAACATCACGGGCGTTGAAGTGGTGTACGAAAACGCCTCTCAAGTTGGCGGCGGCGGTGACCTCATTCCGGGACAAGATCAGTTCAGCTTCCAAATCTCGGAAGGGGAAAGCTTCAACCTATTCTTGATTCCTAACGGTCATAACTTCAATGACTTTGCGTCCATGCAAGATGGTCAGTATGAGTTCCGTGCGGCAGATGGCTCTCCTGCGAACATGGATACGGTCGACCCACAACTCGTGTTTGTGGGTGCTGATGGTTCTGAAACCGTGATTCAAAGCCAATTTGGTGATGCAGTCTTCCATGGCGGCACAAGCTCAGAGCTCAACCAAGATGGCATTGAACATACTCGAACTACTGTGAACGAAGACGGTGAACTGGTTTACGGCTTTGAAGATCTCTACGGTGGCGGCGATGCCGATTATAGTGACTTCAACTTCACCATTGATGTAGGTGAAGTGAACAGCCAGATCTACAGTGGTGAAGTAACAGTCGGTCCAGATGGTTCTGTAACGCTTCCAACCACAGCAATTGAACAAGAGCTACAGATTCAATTGCCAGAAGACTTTAACCAACAGCTAGAAATCAATGTAACGGCAACGGCGACAGAGCTATCAAATAATGATTCTGAAACCGTTTCTCAAACCATCTACGTCAATGCAACGGGTGCTCACATTGAACATACGCCTGAAGCATTGCCTGTTTCTGCTGTGGTTGAAGAAGATGGTTCAATCCTAATCACGCAAGAAGATTTGCTCGCTAATGCGCGTGACTTGGATGGAGACCAACTGACAGCACTGAACTTGGCAACGGATGATGAAAACATCACCATCACAGACAATGGTGACGGTACTTACACCTTAACGCCAGATGCGGACTTTAATGGTGACATCACCTTTACGTTCGATGTGTCTGACGGCGATGATGTTGTCTCAACCAATCTTGAGTTATTGGTGTCACCAGTTAACGATGCGCCTGAACCACAAGATCAAGCGTTCACCATTGGTGAAGATGGTGTGCTGACCTTTACTGATGCGGATCTCCTAACAGGCGCTACCGATATTGAAGGGGATGACTTATCTGTTGAGGGCGTTACTTACACAGGCGCGGACGGTGTTCTTACTGACAATGGTGATGGTACATATAGCTTCGCACCAAACGAGAACTTTAATGGCGACGTGAACTTCACTTTCGATGTTTCCGATGGCACGGATACCGTGACGGCGAATATCGACGTAAGCGTGACGCCGGAGAACGATCCACCGGTTGCAGGCAGCACGGCTTACACCGTTCATGAAGACAATTCGATTACCATTAGTAACGAACAGCTGTTGGCTAACTCGTCTGATATAGAAGGCGAAGTGGCGATTGATAGCGTGAGCTACAGCGGTAACGATGGCGTGCTGGAAATCAACGGTGATGGTACGTACACCTTCTCACCAAACGAGAACTTCAGCGGCGAGGTGAGCCTAGATGTTGTCGTAGTCGATGAAGAGGGTGCAACGGACTCTACCACTGCAGGCATTACTGTGATTGAGGTAAATGACCCACCAATCGCAGGTCCTACCGCATACACTATCGATGAAGACCAAGTTCTAACCTTCAGTGAATCGCAAGTGCTACTGAATGCTTCCGATGTTGAAGGGGATGTCGAGCTAGTTGGCATCAGCTACGACGGTCCAGATGGTATCTTCTCAGTAAACGGTGATGGAACTTGTAGTTTTGCACCGAATGAAAACTTCAACGGTCAAGTACAGTTGGATGTGACCATTCGCGATGAAGACGGCGCAGAGGTTGATACTTACATCACAGTCGATGTCTTACCAATCAATGACGCACCAGTATCGGGTAACTTGGCGTACAGCGTTGATGAAGACAACTCAATTACGCTAAGCCAAGAGCAGCTACTTGCTCAAGCATCGGATGTAGAAGGTGATGCGCTGACTGCGTCTAACCTAGTGGTTGACGGTGATGCAACGGTTACGGCAAACGACGATGGTAGCTTCACTATCACGCCAGATGCGAACTTCAATGGCGACATTGATATCACGTTCGATATCAACGACGGCAGCGACACTATTGTTGCAACGGCGGACCTAACCGTTAACCCAGTTAATGACTTGCCGCAGCCGGAAGATCAAGCGTTCACCATTGGTGAAGATGGTGTATTGACCTTCACTGATCAAGACCTGTTGGATGGTGCAACGGACATCGATGGCGATGACCTATCGGTTGAAGGCGTCACTTACACAGGTGCAGACGGTGTCCTAACCGATAACGGTGATGGTACCTACAGCTTCGCACCGAATGAGAACTTCAATGGTGATGTGAACTTTACCTTCGATGTTTCTGATGGCACGGACACCGTGACCGCGAATATCGATGTGACAGTCACGCCAGAGAACGATCCACCGGTGGCAGGCAGCACGTCTTACACAGTGCATGAAGACAACTCGATCACCATTAGTGACGAGCAGTTACTGGAGAATTCATCAGACGTCGAAGGAGATGTCGCGGTTGATAGCGTTAGCTACAGCGGCACAGATGGTGTGTTCCAAGACAATGGTGACGGTACGTACACCTTCTCGCCAAACGAGAACTTCAATGGCGAAGTGAGCCTAGACGTTGTCGTGGTCGATGAAGACGGTGCGACGGATTCAACTACCGCGGGTATTACAGTACTTGAGGTGAACGATCCACCAATCGCAGGCGCGACCAGCTACTCAGTGAACGAAGACGAAGTCATCACCATTAGCTCTGAACAGCTGTTGGCGAACGCTTCTGACGTTGAAGGTGAAGTTGCGATTGATAGCGTGAGCTACAGCGGCTCCGACGGTATCTTTACCGATAACGGTGACGGTACATTCAGCTTCGCACCAAACGCCAACTTCGATGGCGATGTGAGCCTAGATGTTGTGGTTGTTGATGAAGACGGTGCAACTGCGGCAACTAACGCAAACATCGATGTCTTGCCAATCAACGATGCGCCAGTATCGGGCAACTTGGCTTACAGTGTCGATGAAGACAATTCAATTACGCTAAGCCAAGAGCAGCTTCTTGCCCAAGCATCGGATGTAGAAGGCGACGCGCTAACCGCATCTAACCTAGTGGTTGACGGTGATGCAACGGTTACGGCAAACGATGATGGTAGCTTTACCATTATGCCAGATGCGAACTTCAATGGTGATATTGATATCACGTTCGACATCAACGATGGCAGCGACACTATTGTTGCAACGGCTGACCTAACGGTTAATCCAGTTAACGACCTACCACAGCCAGAAGATCAAGCGTTTACCATTGGTGAAGATGGCGTCTTGTTGTTCACTGATGAAGATCTGCTTGATGGCGCAACGGATATCGATGGCGATGACCTATCGGTTGAAGGTGTGTCTTACACTGGCGCAGATGGTGTCCTAACCGACAACGGTGACGGCACTTACAGCTTCGCGCCAAACGAAAACTTCAATGGCGACGTGAACTTTACCTTCGATGTTTCCGATGGCACGGATACCGTGACGGCGAATATCGACGTAAGCGTAACGCCAGAGAACGATCCTCCGGTTGCAGGCAGCACGTCTTACACGGTGCATGAAGACAATTCGATCACCATCAGTAACGAGCAGTTATTGGCTAACTCATCTGACGTCGAAGGCGAAGTAGCAATCGACAGCGTGAGCTACAGCGGCGCAGATGGCGTGTTCCAAGACAATGGTGATGGTACATACACCTTCTCGCCAAACGAGAACTTCAATGGTGAAGTCAGCCTAGATGTTGTTGTGGTAGACGAAGACGGTGCGACGGATTCAACCACCGCAGGTATTACAGTACTTGAGGTGAATGATCCACCAATTGCCGGTGCAACTAGCTACTCAGTCAACGAAGACGAAGTCATCACCATCAGCTCTGAGCAGCTATTGGCGAATGCTTCTGACGTTGAAGGTGACGTCGCGATTGATAGCGTCAGCTACAGCGGCTCCGACGGTATCTTTACTGACAACGGCGATGGCACATTCAGCTTCGCACCAAACGAAAACTTCAACGGTGATGTCAGCCTTGATGTGGTTGTGACTGATGAAGATGGTGCAACGGTAGCAACCAATGCAAGCATCGATGTATTGCCAATCAATGATGCACCGGTATCAGGTGATTTGGCTTACAGCGTGGATGAAGATGGTTCTATCACTCTCAGTCAAGAGCAGCTTCTTGCACAAGCGGGCGATGTGGATGGTGATGATCTAACCGCATCCAACCTGACTGTTGACGGTAATGCGACCGTTGTTGCGAATGACGATGGTAGCTTCACTATCACACCAGATGCGGACTTCAATGGCGACATTGACTTGAGCTTCGACATTACGGACGGTGATGCAACCATTCAAGCCACTGCCGATCTGACTGTGAACCCAGTGAATGACTTGCCAACGGTTGGTCAGCCACAGTTTGTTACGCAAGAAGACACCAGCTTCACCTTCACCGAAGAGCAACTGCTGCAAAATGCAGGTGATATCGATGGTGATAACCTAACGGTTGAAAACGTTGCTTCTGACAGCGGTACTTTAGTCGATAACGGTGACGGCACGTACACCTTCGCGCCAAACGAAAACTTCGATGGCAACGTGAACGTAACGTTTGATGTCAACGATGGCACTGCAACCGTGCCAGCAGAAGCGAACATTGATGTTCAATCTGTGGTTGATATGCCAGAGCTTTCGATTGCTTCAGACTTGGTGATTGCCTCTGATAATTTCGAGTCTGGCTCGAACGGTTGGAACGCGAATACTGAAAGTTCACAAGGTTTCGAAACAGGCGACATGCTGGGTCGTATTGGTGGCACTGGCGGTGATGAAGCGGTCAGCAAAACCTACGATATTCCAAGCGATGTCAACGAAGTGAATATCTCGTTTAGCTTCTACGAAATCGATTCTTGGGATGGCGAGTCGTTCCAAATCTTTGTCGGCGGTGAACAGCTAACGACCTTAGAGAACTCCGCGTTCCGCACTCAAGATGGTACGACAACGCTTTACGACTCAGATGGTAACGAAGTGGGTGAAGTGATCCACGGAGCCTCTCAACGTGAAGGCTTCAGTGGTTGGAATGACCAAGCTCACCAAATCAACCTAACGGTTCCTGTCGAGGATGGTGAATTGCAACTGGGCTTCGGCTCAACCTTGAATCAAGACGTTTGGGATGAATCGTTCGGTATCGACAACATCGAAATCACGGTAGCGGATGCGGATTACCAAATCATTGGTACCGAAGATACACCTGTGCCGCTTGATATCGATGCAGCATTGACCGATACCGATGGCTCAGAAAACCTCGCTATCTTGATTGAAGATGTGCCAGAAGGCAGCGCATTATCAGCGGGTGTTGATAATGGCGACGGCACTTGGTCACTACAACCAGGCGAGCTAGAAGGACTAGAGTTTATCCCTTCTGCGGACTTCAACGGCGATGTGACGCTAACCGTGAATGCAACCTCTACAGATGTTGATACCGGAATCACAGCGACAGCGACGCAAGATGTGACGATTCATATCTCGCCGACCAATGACGCACCAGAAGTGACGGGCGATATCACGGCAGTCACCGCCGAAGACAACAGCATCACGCTGACTCAAGAACAGTTACTGGAGCACGCTGTTGATATCGATGGCGATGACTTAAGTGCAATCAACCTAAGCACCAATGATGAAAATGCGACGGTTGAAATGAACGAGGATGGCAGCTTCACCATTACTCCAAGCGAGAACTTCTACGGTGATATCGAGTTTAGTTACGATGTCACGGATGGTGAAGAAATGGTTGCGGCTGGTCTCGACTTAACAGTAACACCAGTCAATGATGCTCCAGAGCCACAAGATCAAGCGTTCACCGTGGGTGAGGATGGTATTCTTACCTTCACAGATGCAGACCTATTAACAGGCGCGACGGATGTAGAAGGTGACAGCCTAACCGTTGAAGGCGTGACTTACACAGGTGCAGACGGTGTCCTAACTGACAATGGTGATGGTACGTACAGCTTCGCGCCGAACGAGAACTTCAATGGCGATGTGAACTTCACGTTTGATGTATCAGACGGTACGGATACAACCTCTGCCAACATTGATGTAACAGTTACGCCAGAGAACGATCCACCAGTTGCGGGCAGCACGTCTTACACGGTACATGAAGACAACTCGATCACCATCAGTGACGAGCAACTACTGGCTAATTCGTCTGATATCGAGGGTGATGTTGCGATCAGCAGCGTGAGCTACAGCGGTAACGACGGTGTGCTCGAAATTAATGGCGATGGTACTTACACCTTCTCACCAAACGAGAACTTTACAGGCGATGTTAGCCTAGATGTTGTCGTGGCTGACGAGGACGGCGCGGTTGATACAACAACAGCGGGTATTACCGTTCTTGAGGTGAACGATCCACCAATCGCAGGCACAACCAGTTACACCATTGATGAAGATGAAGTCATCACCATCAGTGCAGAACAGTTGTTGGCAAACTCTTCCGATATTGAAGGTGAGGTAGCACTAGATAGCGTGAGCTACAGTGGCAGCGAAGGTATCTTTACCGACAATGGTGATGGTACGTTCAGCTTTGCACCAAACCAAAACTTCAATGGTGAAGTGAATCTTGATGTTGTAGTCGTGGACGAAGATGGTGCGACCGCTTCGACGACGGCAAACATTGATGTTCTGCCAATCAATGATGCTCCAGTATCGGGTGACTTGGCTTACAGTGTCGATGAAGACAACTCAATCACGCTAAGCCAAGAACAATTGTTGGCACAAGCAACGGATGTAGAAGGTGATGCACTAACTGCATCTAACCTAGTGGTTGACGGTGATGCAACGGTTACGGCTAATGACGATGGCAGCTTTACCATTACGCCTGACGCGAACTTCAATGGCGACATTGATATCACGTTCGATATCAACGATGGCACCGATACTATCGTTGCAACGGCTGACCTAACGGTTAACCCAGTTAATGACTTACCGCAGCCGGAAGATCAAGCGTTCACCATTGGTGAAGATGGCGTGTTGACCTTCACTGATCAAGACCTGCTTGATGGTGCAACCGATATCGATGGCGATGACCTATCGGTAGAAGGTGTCACATACACTGGCGCGGACGGTGTCCTAACTGACAATGGCGATGGTACGTATAGCTTCGCTCCAAACGAAAACTTCAATGGCGACGTAAACTTTACCTTCGATGTTTCCGATGGCACGGATACCGTGACCGCGAATATCGATGTGAGTGTGACGCCAGAGAACGATCCACCGGTGGCAGGCAGCACGTCTTACACAGTGCATGAAGATAACTCGATCACCATCAGTGACGAGCAACTACTGGCTAATTCGTCTGATATCGAGGGTGATGTTGTGATCAGCAGCGTGAGTTACAGCGGTAACGACGGTGTGCTAGAAATTAATGGCGATGGTACTTACACCTTCTCTCCAAACGAAAACTTTACAGGCGATGTTAGCCTTGATGTTGTCGTGGTTGACGAGGACGGCGCGGTTGATACAACAACAGCGGGTATTACCGTTCTTGAGGTGAACGATCCACCAATCGCAGGCACAACCAGTTACACCACTGATGAAGATGAAGTTATCACCATCAGCGCAGAACAGTTGTTGGCAAACTCTTCCGATATTGAAGGTGAGGTAGCACTAGATAGCGTGAGCTACATTGGCAGCGAAGGTATCTTTACCGACAATGGTGATGGTACGTTTAGCTTTGCACCAAACCAAAACTTCAATGGTGAAGTGAACCTTGATGTTGTAGTCGTGGACGAAGATGGTGCGACCGCTTCGACGACGGCAAACATTGATGTTCTGCCAATCAATGATGCTCCAGTATCGGGTGACTTGGCTTACAGTGTCGACGAAGACAACTCAATCACGCTAAGCCAAGAACAATTGTTGGCACAAGCAACGGATGTAGAAGGTGATGCACTAACCGCTTCCAACCTAGTGGTTGACGGTGATGCGACGGTTACGGCTAATGACGATGGTAGCTTTACTATCACGCCTGACGCGAACTTCAATGGCGACATTGATATCACGTTCGATATCAATGATGGCAGCGATACTATCGTTGCAACGGCTGACCTAACGGTTAACCCAGTCAATGACTTGCCGCAGCCGGAAGATCAAGCGTTCACCATTGGTGAAGATGGCGTGTTGACCTTCACTGACCAGGATCTGCTTGATGGCGCAACGGATATCGATGGTGATGACCTATCGGTAGAAGGTGTCAATTACACTGGTGCCGATGGTGTCCTAACCGATAACGGTGATGGTACCTACAGCTTTGCTCCAAACGAGAACTTCAATGGTGATGTGAACTTTACCTTCGATGTTTCTGATGGCACGGATACCGTGACCGCAAATATCGACGTAAGCGTGACGCCAGAGAACGATCCACCGGTTGCAGGCAGCACGTCTTACACGGTGCATGAAGACAATTCGATCACCATCAGTAACGAGCAGTTATTGGCTAACTCATCTGACGTCGAAGGCGAAGTCGCGATTGATAGTGTCAGCTACAGCGGCGCAGATGGCGTGTTCCAAGACAATGGTGATGGTACGTACACCTTCTCTCCAAACGAGAACTTCAATGGCGAGGTCAGCCTAGACGTTGTAGTTGTCGATGAAGAGGGTGCGACAGACTCAACCACTGTGGGTATCACAGTACTTGAGGTGAACGATCCACCAATCGCAGGTGCGACAAGTTACTCTGTTAATGAAGACGAAGTCATTATCTTCACGAAAGAGCAACTGCTAGCGCAATCAAGCGATGTGGAAGGTGACGTGAGCCTAGAAAGCGTCTCTTACAGTGGTAGCGACGGTATTCTAACGGCGAATGACGATGGCACTTACAGCTTCGCGCCAAATGAAAACTTCAACGGTGGCGTAAGTCTTGACGTAGTAGTGGCTGATGAAGACGGTGCAACTGCGACAACCAACGCGAACATTGATGTATTGCCAGTCAACGATGCTCCGGTATCTGGCGATTTGGCTTACAGCGTCGATGAAGACGGTTCAATCACATTGAGTCAAGAGCAGTTACTGGCTCAAGCGGGTGACGTCGACAGCGATAATCTAGAAGCGGTGAACTTAACCGCGGTAGCCAATGCAACCGTTGTTGAGAACCAAGATGGTAGCTTTACGATTACGCCTGACGCGAACTTCAATGGCGATATCGACCTAAGTTTCGACTTGATTGATAACGATGGTGCGAGCGTGGAAGTGGGCGTCGACCTAACGGTGAACCCAATTAACGATGCGCCGCAATCAACGCCAGTGAATATTGCTGGCACCGAAGATACCACCATTCTTATTACGCAGGACATGTTGCTTGCTAACGCGACAGACATCGACAACACCTACGATGAACTGTCTGCTGTTGACCTAGTGATTGATGAGCAATACGGTGACTTGCTAGACAACGGTGATGGTACTTGGTCATTCACTCCGGCAGAGAACTTCAATGGTGATGTGCCAATGTCGTTCGGTGTCAGCGATGGTGATTTAGTGACGCCGGTTGAAGGCAATCTAAACATCGAAGCGGTTAACGATGCACCAGAAGCGCCAACCATCCAGATGCAAGGCGAAGAAGATGTGGTCATGGTGATTGACCCAGCTTACATCGCTGATCAAGTTACGGATCTTGATGGTGACGAAATCAGCGTAGAAAGCATCACGGTTCGTGCGCCTGCAAACGCGACATTAACTCAGCAGCCAGATGGAATGTACCACTTGGTAACCACTCAAGACTTCAATGGTTTGGTGGAACTGGGCTACACCGCGACGGATGGTGAAGAAGTGGTTGAAGGCTCGTTGAATGTGGATGTCATTCCAGTCAACGATGCTCCATTCAATGTGGGTAATGCCTTTATGGCAACCGACGAGGATGGCGCATTCACCTTCGACGCTGGCGACCTGATGAACTTGTTCGGCGATATCGACACTGAAAACTTAGTCGTATCACGCATTATCACCGCAGAAGGTGAAGATGGTGGTGAGGTAACGGACAACGGTGACGGTACTTGGACATTCACACCGACTGGCGATTTTGCAGGGGTTTCTGACTTGCAAGTTGTGGTAAGTGACGGTGAGTTTGAGACGGTTCTTGATGTACCAGTGTTTGTTCGCCCGGTTGCGGATGGCGCGGTCATCACAACCGACCATGATGGTCCGTTAGTCTTCGGTGAGGACGAAACGGGTCACCTAGGCTTGAATGTCGGTCTAATCGACGATTCAGAAACGCTAAGTAACCTAGTGATGACTGGTTTCCCTGTTGGCTTCGAAGTTACGGATGGTGTGAACACCATTACCATCACGGAACCGGGTCAATACATCGACTTGAACGAGTGGGATATCTCAGACCTGCAAATGACGCCTCCGGCTGACTTTAATGGCGAGTTCTTCGTAACCGTGACCGCAACAACGGTGGATTACGGTGACGAGCCAGAAGAGTTCGAAGATGGCATCGATTCAGGTGACTTCGAAACCCTAGCGGGTGAACCCGTTATCCTAACCGCTGATGACCTAATCGGATTGGCAGAAAACGTAGACGCTGACGCGGGTGATGAAGTGAAATTCGTTCACCTAGCTGATCGCAGCCAAGGTGAGATTGTCGATAACGGTGATGGCACATGGACATTCAATCCAGCACCAGGCTTTACTGGTGAAGCGGACATCGCTTATGTGATTGATAAAGACGGTGTGCTTCATGATGAGCAAACAGGTGTGGTCGTGAAAGAAGATGCGCCACAAGAGAATGCTTCTCCAGAAATCGACAGCATTTCTACCACAGAAATGGCAGCGGATGGCACCTTGTCGTTCACCAATGATGACATGCTATCGACCTTGAGCGATGCAGAAGGCGACAGCTTGAGCATTGAATCAGTGAGCCTAATGGAAGGTCAAGGTGTGATAGAGACCGATAACCAAGGTAACTACCAATTCACACCAGCAGAAGGCTACACCGGAGATGTTCAAGTTGGCTTCATTGCAACTGACGGTGAAAACCGCATTGAGAGCTTCTTTAATGTCGACATCCAAGGTGAGGGTGAAACCACAACTAGCGAAGGCTACGCACTGGCTGATGATGGTTCACTAACACTAACGGAAGCACAGTTGATTGATGAGCTTGGCATTAGCCCTTCAGCAGAAGTGTTGGATGTAGCCGATGCAAACGATGCTGGTTTCTTCGCGAAATCAGATGATGAAGAGTGGACATACTGGCCGAACGATGACTTCGATGGCAATTTGGCTATGGATGTTCAGGTCAACGACAATGGTGAAGTATCGACTCAGAATCTGAGCATCCAAGTTGCGGACGATTCAGCGCAAAGTGACGAGCCACAAATTCAAGCTGCTCAAGCATCAGCAGAGCAGCAAGTTGGCGAAGCGCAACAACCTGAAGAGCAAGCAGCAAACGGTGCAGACAGTGAAGAGGAGAGCGCAGCTGATGTGACTGCAGCACCAGGCGATACCATTTCTATCTCGGTTCCAGATGAGGTCAGTGGTAACGAATCGGTGGATTATGCAGAAATGTCCGGTCTACCTGATGGTGCATCAGTAAGCAACGCACTGGATAATGGCGATGGCAGCTTCACATTAAGTGGCAACCTGAACCAACCAGTATCGGTTGACCTACCAGAAGGTTACGAAGGTACGAGCGAAATCCAATTCCAAGGTTACGACGAATTGGGCAGCGCGGTAGAAGGTGCGAGTGGCACAGTTGAAGTTGAAGTCGATGATCAATACACCATGCAAGGTTCTGCTCAAGATCAGCAACCAGACATGGCGGGTATGGAATCTGGCGGCAGCGACTGGACAAGTGCGGGAGGTCAAGAGCAAGGTGTTGACTTCACGGATGACTCTGGCAGCTTCGACTCGGATACTCAAACGGGTACTGACCAAGGCAACGATTTCGATCAAAGCTCAATGTAACCGGTCCTAGACGAGGGCAGTGTCATTGCAGCCCGGACCAAAGCCATGCAGGTTCTACTTGCATGGCTTTTTTGTTGGTCTTCTTTCTATGAGCTCTAGAAAAAAACTTGGAAATTGAAAAAAGTATTCTTAGCTAGTTTATACCCAAGTAACCTCGAGATGTTAGGTTCAGCGAGAATGGCTTGGTTTGTAGACGCGGCGGCGATTTAAAGGTCTAGTGGGTCTAAATCAAGAATCGACAACAAAGTATACAAACCAAGACAGCTCGCCCTTCGGGAGCGTGTCATTGACTCGGTTTCTGTGTCAAACAACTTGGAAAGAGCTGACTATTACGCTGCGTTGTTTTCCTTGACCCCGAATCAATGACAACGCTCTGAATCCTGCATCTTGAAGTCACTTGGGTATAAGAGTCATTTACAAGGAGGAGCGACATGTACCGTTATGTCAGTTCGCCAAAAGCGTCAAAGTACATAGTACCGCCGCCACTGCATCGTGAGTTGTCGTGTATGGATGTGCCGGAGTCAGAACTAGAGATGCGTGAAATTCTGAACAATTGGTTTGCCGATGGATTGGCGCCGATCATTCAAAATGAAGACAATTACATTTCTGCTAATGAGCAACAGCGCTTTAAGCAGCTCAGCCGCACGGTGGGTGTGCTACTGCGTAATAAAGATTACTACTTCGCCACTAAGCGGATTCTTTCGTTGTGGGATCAAGACTGCTTAGAAACGACTTACGTTAATTATCTGATTTTACGTAGTGAGCGCATACCATACTTCAAATAAGCCCTATTTATCGGCTTAAAATAGTGATTTACATGGTTTTCTTAGTAACTTTTGATACCAGTATTTAACATTTTTGTAAACATCGTTATATTTAAGGCTCATCGTTGTCAGGAGTTTATGGATGAACCTTACGATATCAGGGAAGTTGCAGCTCAGTTTTGTGCTGCTAGCCGTACTTTTTATGGCATCAGCGGTATTCACGTATCGCAACGTCACTACCGTAGAGCAATACGCCTCTTCGTTACTTAAATCCGATTTACCGACCGTCGACACCAGTCGCGGTATCCAACAGTCCGTTCAAGCGTCGCTGTCTTCTATTCGAGCCTACATGTTGCTAGGTGGCGATGAAGAGGCGAGCGCACGTCTGAGTGAGGACGTACGCAATATCATGGCATCTACAGACGAGTCGCTTCCAACGTTGCAGGCTCTGATCTCTGAACAGGATTTTCAAGCGATTCAAAGCCAGTGGGACGCGGTAAAAGTCTCTTTGAACAAGCTGATTGAACTTAGCCACAGTGATGAGAACTTACCCGCGCACAACCTCTTTATTAACGAAGCGGCACCCATTGCAGAAGTGGCACTTGATCAGCTTCAAAGCTTAATCAATGAAGAGTCAGGAAACCCATTTGGTGGAGACAGAAAGCGTTTGTTTAAAGTTTACGCGGATAGCTATACCTCGCTCGCCAATGCACTGTCTGCTCTGCGAGATTTCCTGTTGTACGGGCAGCAAGATCATCTGGACAAATACCACGACTTGATTAAGTACCACAATCAGTCTGTGGCGGAAATCGACAGTAAACTCGACAGGCTTACTGATAACGACCAATCATTGTGGTCACTGTTTAAAGAAATGCAGCAACTGTACTTTCCTTTAGCAGAGCAGGTAATTGCATTGCGTCAGTCGCCAGAGTGGAACGAATCAAACTTGCTGATGGCGAACGAACTGTTGCCAGCAGCGGATGCACTAGACCAAAGCTTAGAAACGATCGTATTGGCTCAGCAAAGTCGTGCTGATCAAAGTGGACAGGGTATTAATCAGTCGATCAAGAACGTACTCACCACTATGTTGATTGCTGCGGCATTGGTTTTGATTGCCGCAGTAGCGATTTCAAAATACATGGGCAATACCATTGGTCGTCGAGTGAAAAACTTATCGGAGCGTGCAAAGACGATCGCTTCAGGGGACGTTTCTCAGCCTCCGCTCACCGTTGTTGGGAAAGATGAATTGGCAGACCTTACCGATTCGATTAACCGCATGAACCAATCGTTAGCGAGCATCGTGGCAGGGGTGAGTGAGAAAGCGCACCAAGTGGATACCAGCATGGGGGCTTTATTGGAATCGGCGCAAGTCACTTCATCGAATGTTGAACAGCAACAGACCAGCATTGTTGAAATGGGAAGCCAATTGGATGAAATCGCTTTAGCCGCGCGTAACACCCTAGATCAAGCCAATCAATCGGTGCAGAAGCTTTCTGACTCAAAAGGCGAGATTGAACAAGGTCGTGATGCTTTAGAGCAAAACAAAGTCACCATGGAAAGCTTGCACGGCAGCATTGAAACCGCGAGTACGCAAGTAACACAGTTAAGCAAAGAGAGCGAAGCCATTGGCCGAGTTACAGAGGTGATTGAAGGCTTAGCAGAACAAACTAACTTACTGGCATTGAATGCCGCGATAGAAGCAGCGCGTGCGGGTGACCAAGGACGAGGCTTTGCGGTTGTGGCGGACGAAGTACGCATGTTAGCGACGCGCACTACTCAATCGACGACAGAAATCAACGGCATCATCAATGCGATTCAACGCTCGACCAATTCTGTGGTTGAGGAGATTGAACACAGTCAATCACTTGCGGAGCAGGGCGCTGAGCACATTGAAAAAGCGGTAACTCGTTTGCTTGTTACTACTGAGCAAATAGGTTCCTTGAATGAACAAATGGCAGAGCTTGCGGCAGCGGCAGAGCAGCAATCTCATGCGACCAATTCGATCACTGGATTGATGTCCGGTATTACTCAATCAGTGGATGAGGTTTCGAATAACAGCCAACGCGCATCAGAGACATCATTGCAAGTAAAAGAGCAAGTTACCGAGCTGAATCAACAGATGGCAACTTTTAAAACGGCGTAGATAAGATTTACGTCTGTTCATCTACTTTTGAACGTTAACCAAATAGTAAAAAAGCCCCAATCCTTTTTACACAAAAAGGGTTGGGGCTTTTTGTTGGATGATACGCCGATATTCGTCTACTTGCTCATTGGATTTGGCTATTTAAATCATAGCTAAAACCAAATTCTCTTCGCCGAGCCGGAGTCGTAATATAACTCCATCGGCAGCAAATACTGCAAAAGAATTTTTAAACTTTATACCAATCCCGGTAAGAGAATCGTTCGTTACTACGATTGGTATCGTCCTTCTAGGAGCAAGATTATGAACAAACAAGTAAGCCTAATTGGTCTAGACAGCGAACAATCAGCACAACTAGCTCAACAACTAAATCAACTGCTAGCGCATTACCAAGTGTTGTACATGAACTCTCGCGGTTACCACTGGAACATTAAAGGTGCGCAATTCTTCGAACTGCACGTAAAATTTGAAGAGATCTACACTGATCTACAAACAAAAATCGATGAGCTTGCAGAGCGTATTCTAACTTTGGGTCATACGCCAGCGCACGCATTCAGCAACTACTTGGAAGCAAGTGAAATTAAAGAACATCAAAACGCGACTTCTGGTGAGGAGTGTGTACAAGGTCTGGTTCAAGGCTTTAGCGTTCTACTTCTAAAACAGCGTGAGATTCTACAAAACGCGGGTGAAGCAGATGACGAAGGTACAGCGGCATTGATGGGTGACTACATCCGTGAGCAAGAAAAATTAATGTGGATGCTTAACGCTTACCTACAAGGCTAAGCAGCGCATCACCCAAGCAATCCTTGGGAACGCATGAAACAATCGGGAATAAGTCATAAGGGGCACGTTGGTGCCCCTTTTTTTTGTTTGCGTATTTTATATGTGTGCTTTATTTGCGTGGTAAGGATTCGAAACGGCTCAATAAATCACTGAGTTCATTAAGCGCCAATGAGGCTGAATCATTGAAGGTTTCTTGATTACCGTGATGAACAAGGCAAGAGGGCATCTGCGCGTTATACGCTGCCTGCAAGTCGTAAAGGTAATCGCCGACATAAAGCACTTCATCAGGCATCAAACGCCACTCTTTCGCCAATACCTGCAGAGACAAAGGGTCTGGCTTGGGCGGGAAGCATTCACGAGTGATGACTCGTTCTACTGAGATTTGGTTGTGCTCTAGTTTGCGCTGAGTGGCGATTTGGCAGTTGCGCGTCACGATAGCGGTTTTGATTTCATTTTGATGCAAGTGGGCGAGCAATTCATGGCAGCCAATCATTGGAGCAGACTGCTCAGCATCAGAAATCTCGTAATCAAATATCACGTTATGAGCGTGCTCTCGATGGTGAGGATGCTCAAGTGCGTCGACAAAATCCAATAGATCTTCACTCTGCGGACAGCCAAGCTGTTGTCGCAATTCGCCGAAGTTCATATCAGAACTCACCAAGGTGTTGTCTAAATCAAACACCACGGCTTTAATTTTATCGAGCTGCAAAGGGAATGGAATCATAATGGCCTCGTACAACTTAACCGAACTATCGTTTTAAAAAACAAAAGGTTATTGTTAAGTTTAGATTCTTCTGCTTAGATTGTACGAAAATAAATCACTAGTACGTCACAAATCAAATAGTCTTAATGATTTTAGTGTTTGATTACCTTTCCTCAAGACGAAATATTTTGCCGCTGTCGGTAGAAAAATAGATATAACCATCGGGGCTGATGGTTATATCTCTTATTCGCTCACCAAGATTCTCCATTAATCTTTTTGATTCGGTAAGGTTGCCATTATCAATAGAAACCACGTTGATGTGCGCCAGTTTCAATGCGCCTGCGAGGATTTTTCCGTCCAATTCTGGGTATTTATCACCACGGTACAAAATCATATTACTGGGCGCGATAGAAGGGACGTATACCAGCTTGGGATCTTCCATTCCCGGTAACGACTTAGCTTCCCCAACGTCCAACGGCCCCCAATATTCTTTACCATGAGAGACTTTAGCCCAGCCGTAGTTCGCGCCTTTCTTGATTAGATTAATTTCATCGCCGCCGCGTGGTCCATGTTCAATAGACCACAGCTGTTTTGTTGCTTCGTCGTAAAACATACCTTGTGGGTTACGGTGCCCGTAACTCCATATCTCATGACGAGCTTCGGAAGGTTTGAATGGGTTGTCTTGCGGAACCGAACCATCAAGATTAAGGCGTAGAATACTGCCAGCATGGGTTTGAGTGTCTTGTCCATTATCACGTTCGCCACGGTCACCGATTGAGAAGTAAACTTTATCGTCTACAAATGAAATTCGACTGCCGTAGTGGCGACCTGTATCGGTGAAGGCATCAGCAACAAAGAGATCTTTCCAACCTACAAGCTGATTGTTTTGCAATTGCGCCGTCGCTAACGCCACCGTATTGCCTTTGCTCGTACGCTTGCTGTAGGTAAAGAAGAGTTGCGGGTTTTGCTTATCGGCATTCGGTGCGAGCGCAACATCCAATAAGCCGGCTTGTCCACTGGTGTTCACATCGGGAACGTTAAACAGCTTTTGAGGTTTGCCTGTGGTGATATCCAGCAACGAAACCGTACCGTTCTTTTCATTGACGATAACGCGTTGGCTATCTAAGAACTCGATCCCCCAAGGGATCTGAAATCCATTCGCCACTTCGTTAGCGCGGTATTCGGCAGCGTTGGCAGAAAAGGATAAACAAGCGAGTAGGGCAGCAGCAATCGTTCTCATGGTTCCTTCCAATATGAATCGTATTAATGCTTAAAAGCTAACACTAAAAGAGAACGTTTTGCAGAGCATGGATTGTATAAGAATGTAAAAAAATCCCCGATACGAGATCGGGGATTGAATTAAGGCTAGAGAATTGTTTATGTAGCGAGATTACATCGCTTCTTCGAAGATCTTAGAGATTTCTTCGTGAGTTGCTTGTTTAGGGTTAGTGAAACCACAAGCGTCTTTCAGTGCGTTATCTGCTAGTGTTGGGATGTCTTCTAGTTTCGCACCAAGCTCTTTAATACCTGCTGGGATACCCACATCTTTCGCTAGAGTAACGATAGCGTCGATTGCTGCCGCTGCACCTGCTTCAGCAGACATGCCTTCTACGTTTACGCCCATTGCTTTCGCTACATCACGTAGACGCTCAGGACATACTTGCGCGTTGTAGCGCTGTACGTGAGGTAGAAGAATCGCGTTACAAACACCGTGTGGAAGGTCGTAGAAACCACCAAGTTGGTGTGCCATTGCGTGTACGTAACCTAGAGAAGCGTTGTTGAACGCCATACCCGCCATGAACTGTGCATATGCCATTTGTTCACGAGCTTCTAGATCTTCACCATTTTTCACGGCTGTGCGTAGGTGCGCTTGGATAAGCTCAATCGCTTTAATTGCTACCGCATCAGTGATTGGTGTTGCCGCGATAGATACGTAAGCTTCAATCGCGTGAGTTAGGGCATCCATACCTGTTGCCGCAGTTAGCGAAGCAGGTTTAGCGAGCATTAGCTCTGGATCGTTTACCGAGATAAGCGGTGTTGTGTGCTTATCAACGATTGCCATCTTGATGTGACGCTCTTCGTCAGTGATGATGCAGAAACGCGTCATTTCAGATGCAGTACCCGCCGTCGTGTTGATCGCGATAAGTGGCATCATTGGTTTTGCAGATTGGTCTACGCCTTCGTAATCTGCGATTTTGCCGCCGTTAGATGCAACAAGCGCGATACCTTTCGCACAGTCGTGTGGTGAACCACCACCTAGAGAGATAACGAAGTCACATTCGTTATCAGTAAGAAGTGCTAAGCCGTCGTTAACGTTGCTGATAGTCGGATTTGGTTGAGTGCCATCGAACACAACGGTTGCAACATCGCGCTCAGTGAGAAGGTCTTGAACTTGTTTGACTACACCGATTTGGTTAAGGATCTTATCCGTAACGATCAAACCTTTTTTAAAGCCTTGAGATTGGATGCTGTCTGCTGCGTCTTTCAAACAACCAGCGCCCATTAGGTTTACCGTAGGGATAAAAAATGCACTTGTCATATTGGATAGCTCCGTCGTTTTTTTTAATAATCTTTCTTAATTTGCCATTTACTGTCGCACATTCGTTTCCAGATTGAAGTTGATCTGAAGCAAGTTTACCTACTTAGAGGTACTTGCAAGAGAAAAACTGTGACAGTGATCTTGTTGCACTGCGTATAAGTGCAACACTGATATAAAGTAGAACAAATATGAAACTATGGACGCAAACGATTGGCAGAAATTGACTTCTGACGCGGATATATCTCTAAATTCGACTAAAGTATAAAAAATCCCCATTAATAACTTAATTATCAATGGGGATAGGGAAGTGTTTTATAAGCTAACTACTAATAATTAAGCTATTTTAATCAGTTTTGATACTAACTTTTCGATACCTGAAGCCGCTTGAGAGATATTCTCTGCCAACATGTAAGCAGGGGTTGAAAGTACGAGGTGTTTTTCATCAAAAATGATGTCTTCGACAGGGCACGTGGTGTGTTCACCGCCCATTTGATTAAATGCTATTGAGACTGCCTCATCGTTGCCTACCGTTCCTTTCACGCCTTGCTCATAAATCATCGGAATAATGACAGGAGAAATACACAGATAGCCAGCTGGTTTCTTCGCATTAGCAAACGCGCGACAAGCTTGAGCTACGTGTGTGTTAATGGAGCACTCTGCACCTGAAACGGCGAAGTCGGTTAAGTTTTTCGCAGCACCAAATCCACCAGGAAGCAGTAGGGCATCGTATTCATCAACGTTAAGTTTGGCAACATCGTCAATGTTTCCGCGTGCGATACGAGCTGATTCGATCAAGACGTTACGGGTTTCATCCATTTCGTCACCAGTTAGGTGATTGATGACATGGAGTTGGTCAATGTTAGGTGCAAAGCAGTGCCAAGTTGCCCCTGCTTTCTCGATGGCGTAGAGCGCCAACACTGCTTCGTGGATCTCAGAACCGTCGTAAACGCCTGAACCACTTAAAATGACTGCGACTTTTTTCATGTTTGGATTCCTTTACTCTGAACGTTCCTTAGATTGCTCTTCGCTATCTAGACCATGCGTTTCCGAGTGTGTTTTAACGTTTTCACTCTCGTTGTCATCTTCATCATAGTAGCGCACAACAAAGGGTGTAAGCATAACACTAGAGGGCAGAAAATGTTTCATATCAACTCCAACGGCTTAATAGAATGATTTTTATACTGATTTTTATAAAACAGTACGTTGAACCTGATCATTTTTGAGTTAAGCTGACGTTTCCTTTGGCATTCATGAGTGGTAGGTCACATGAAATCAGTGCAATTTCGTTTCACACTTTATGGTTGTATCGCAATTCTCTCTTGGAGTTGTCTGCTTGGCATCGCGAGGTTGGTTACGGAGAGTTTAGGTCCTGTAGGCGGGGCAGCCATGTTGTACTCTCTTAGCTCTGTTTTCCTTCTTATCGTGGTCGGTATTCCAAAGTTGTCTTACTTTTCTCCCAAGTATCTTGTGCTTGGTGGTGCGATGTTCGTCTGCTATGAAATATTTCTCGCTCTATCTTTGGGATATTCCAACTCGCGCGCGCAGGCAATTGAGGTGTCGATTGTCAACTACCTTTGGCCCGCACTGACGGTTTTATTTGCGGTCCTTGGCAGCAATAAAAAAACAAACTGGTTGCTTTATCCAGCAGTTACGCTGGCGTTTGTTGGGGTTGCTTGGACTGTGAGCGGTGAGAATGGCTTATCCATAACTCAGCTCATGTCCAATGTTAGTAGTAACCCTCTGGTGTATTTTATGGCTTTCGCTGGGGCGGTTATATGGGCCTTTTATTGCAACTTAACCCAAAGGCAGCAATCTAAACATAATGCGATTACCCTGTTTTTCATTGCAACAGCTGTTTCGCTTTGGGTCAAATATGCGTTTACGGATGAGCCACCAATGACATTCAGTTGGGACGCGATGGGGTACTTAGTGGCTTCTGCGGCTTTAATGGCTGGTGGTTATGGTTTATGGAACATCGCGATCGCTGGCGGCAATATGGTTTTTCTCGCCACCTTGTCTTACTTCACGCCCATTTTTTCCGCTTTATTTTCTTCCATTATTCTTGGCGTAACTCTGAGCCATAGCTTTTGGCAGGGCGTTGTGATGGTAACGGTGGGCTCGCTGATGTGTTGGTTAGTCACCAAAGAGAAGCGCGAAGCGGCTGGGTAAGTTACCAACGAGATCAGAGAATTTAAGTGAGCAACGAACAGAGCTCCCTTGCGAGCTGTATTCGAATACGAAGCAACTAAATCGAAAAAATTAAAAAAGCTCCCGAGATTGGGAGCTTTTTATTGAGTTTTAACGGCTCTTTGGTGGCACTCTAATAAGCGACGTTCAAGTGTAGTTGAAGCTTGAATCTGTGCTTCGACAGTCGCTTGATAAGCTGCTTACGAGTGTGCTCTAGTGTATCAAGCTCCAATGTGTCGTCATCAATATGTACGTCCACATTTACTCGTAGCTCTTGGCCCACCTTCGTTACGCCAGCCAGTTTCAATTGATGCTCAGTTACTTTTTCAATCTCAAGAACATCTTTGCCAACGCTCTGACACAGCTCTTTGCTTGGTGCCATCATTAGTAGTTCACGTAAGGCACCTACTAGCATATCGAACGGTACTTTGAGGAAGTAAAAGCCCATTAAAACCATCATCATGGGGTCGGCATATACCGCATACTCAGAGAATGGCGTTAGTGAAACAGCCCAAGCCGAGATAAATCCTACGGTCACCGCCACACTCAACAAAGTATCCATTTGCCACTGTTTTTTCTCCGCTTCAATCAAGCCTGATGAGAAGCGGCGGCTGCGTTTCGCCATAAACCACCAAGCGTAACCACAGCCGATAACATTCACGATGCCGAATAAGGTCGCAATAGAAGCATCGACCTCGCGACCTCCAGACATCAATGCTGATATCGCAGAGTAGAGAGAGAAGCTTACAACCACTAAAATGACGGCTGCTTTTATCGCAATAACGATTGGTTCTAAGACCGCTTTTCCAAATGGGAATACAGATTTTGAAGGCTTGTTAATATAGTAAGAAGCGGCCAGTGACAATAAAGTTAACAGTAAGCTGACCAAAGAGTAAACACCGTCAAAAACGATGACAATTGAGCCTACAAGCAAGCCAAGTACCATACCACCAGCAGCGAACCCAGATGCCAAAAGGGCTGAAATGGTTAGAATACGGTTTTCGTTTTTGCTTGTCCTGTCACACATAAAAGATGCCTTTGAATTTTAATACCTTACTATTCTTCGCTCATAAGGTAATTTAGGCAACCACAAAGTGACCGGTAACTAATTTAAAAAATTGCGTTTTTATTTATGTTCTTATAAAACAATGACTTACTGTTATTTTTTGGTGTCAGTAAAATTGACGCTCACTGATAAAATGTTTAGAAGTCAAATAAATACTCGCTCAATTTATCTGCTAACCACGTCATTGCTGGATGCTCAGTATGGCCGTTAGGTGAAAACATACAGTAGTCTTCTTGCGTCAAGCCGTATGTGTGTTTGATAACGGCGAGCTTCTGCTGACGAAGGTAATGGCGGATTAATGGTTCAGGAAGCACGCCCCAAGCGTCTTCTTCTAAGATGGTGTTCAGCATGTAGTCAAAACTCGAAAAACCAATATATCGAGTCGAGAAAGGTTGCAGTTCAGGGTTGTCTTTCTCATTTAGGTACACCATTAGTGCTTGCATCTGACTACGTAGATCTTCGTCTGAGACACGGCGCATCTTACTTAGGCGGTGTTCTACACTGCATACTGACATCATACGTATCTTACCTAAAGGGTTATATACGATACGAGGATCGTCTACTCGCTCATAATCAACGCCGAAAGCAAAATCTACTTGGTGGGTACTGACCAAGTTGGCTAAGTCGCCACTGGATGCCAAGATTAAGTTGAAGGTTGTTGAAGGAAAGCGGTTATTCAATGTATGAGATAATTCTTGCCAGAGATCATCAGGTAAGGAGTCGTCACGTGCTACCCAAACTTCCGCGTTAAACCCTTCCGAGATTTGAGCGCAGGTCTTTCTGACCCGTTGTGCGATGATAAGTAGGTGTTCGCAATCTTTGTAAATGGCTTTCCCAGCTTCAGAGAGGGTGAGCTGGTTGCCAGTTCGGTTAAACAATTCAACGTCGAGATCTTTCTCTAATGCCTTAATCGACATACTGAGTTTGGTGCGATTGCAGTCGAGTTGCCTTGCCGCTTCAGAAACAGAACCACACTCAGCGATGGTGCAGAAGGCTTCTACTTGAGTTAAGTTCATGATTTGACACAACCAATAAATGAATTCAAATAATTTGGGTATTATGCAGATGCGCTCCCAAAGCCATGAAAGATTATCGAAAAAAACGCGAATCCGCCAGATAAGTCTATGGTCTTTTAACGGTTTTGCGGTAATCTATGTGGGTTACAAAAAGTGAACATGGAGGCCACGATGGCACAAGATTGGGACGGCTTAGCAAAAAACTGGGAATCAAATCCAGCAACAGAGCAATTTGCGCAGTCGGTGTTTGAGCAGTTACAACAGCTAACTCAGCTTGATGGCATTAAAGTACTAGATTTTGGATGCGGAACAGGGCAGTTAAGTCAACGATTGTCACCGATGGTTAAAGACATCGTAGCATTAGACGCATCGGAAGCCATGATTGAGGAACTCGATAAAAAAGAGCTCGTCAACGTAGAACCTGTGGTAGATGCATTATCTCGCGGCTTGGTCGCTCAGCACCCTGCGTTTCGTGGACAGTTCGACTTGGTGGTTGCATCATCAGTTTTAGCGTTCGTGGAAGACTTAGACGCGTCATTAACGATCTCGCATTCTCTACTTAACCACGGCGGCTATTTTGTTCATTTTGATTGGATTGCAGAATGTGAACAAGACGGTTTTACCCTTGCGAAGTCTGAGCGTGCACTGAAAGAAGCAGGCTTTACTGAAGTTGAATCGCAACACGTTTTTGACATTGTATCTGACGGTAAAACAATGTCGGTATTAATGGGGCTTGGTCGCCGCTAATACTGCTGAATAAAGGACACAAAATGACAAAAGCGAGCTAACAAGCTCGCTTTTTTCTTATCTGCTGAGGGTATATGTAACTTCACTTGCTCTAAACAAGTCGTCGTGGTGCAGGCAAGGACATACTCGAACAACTAAGTCTTCGGAGGTTATTTTGAGACGACTATCCTGCGTATCTCCTCCAGCACTTCAGGGTTGGCTATTGCGCCTAAATTTTCGACGCTTCGGTTGTTAACGACTTGCTTAACGGCTAACTCGACCAGCTTTCCTGAGCGTGTCTTAGGTATATCGCTTATTGCGTAAATCGCACTAGGTACATGCCTTGGAGAACATGCAGACTTTAGCTGTGCTTTGATGGAAGCGATCATCTCGTCATTGAGCTCTACCCCTTTGACTAATTGGACAAACAGCCATATTTGTTCGTTGCGATCGACTTCTTTTCCTACTGCGATCGAATCTAGAATACCGTCTATACAGTTCACTTGCTGATAGATTTCGGCCGTGCCGATTCTTACGCCACCGGGATTCAACGTGGTATCACTTCGACCATAAAACACGTATCCCCCAACGCTGGTCTGTTCAACATCATCGCCGTGGTGCCAAATATTGTCGAATTTATCCCAATAAGCGCGATGATATCTCTCACCGGTGTCGTTCCAAAAGCCAGCAGGGAAGTTGGGTAATGAATTGGCACAAACCAACTCACCGCGCTCTCCCATTACGCTATTACCTTGTGGGTTAAAGACTCGGACATCGACCCCTAACCCTGCTGATTGGCACTCTCCCCGATAAACGGGAGAAATAGGGTTGCCTAATACAAAGCAGCCACAAATATCTGTTCCGCCAGAAATCGAGGCGAGGTGTACATCTTCTTTAATGTGCTGATAGACATAATCAAACTGTTCTGGATACAGAACAGAGCCAGTCGAACAAATGGTTTTCAGACTTGAAAATGCATCACTTTTCTGCGGAGAAAAAGATGCTTTTTCCAGCGCCTCTAGGTATTTTGCTGAGGTTCCAAATAGCGTCACTTCGGCTTGTTCTGCGAGGTCCCAGAGCACATTATGAGTGGGGTAAACAGGGCTACCATCAAAAATCACCAAACATGCACCGCTCGCGAGTGAAGAAACGTGCCAGTTCCACATCATCCAGCCGCAGGTTGTGTAGTAAAACACTCGGTCGTTCGGTTGAATATCGCAATGCAGTTGATGCTCTTTCAAGTGATTAAGCACCGTTCCGCCGACGGAATGGACGATGCATTTCGGTTTGCCTGTTGTGCCTGAAGAATAGAGCACAAATAGCGGATCGTTAAAATTCACACGAGTAAAAGTCAGCGCTTCGGGTGTGTATTGATTCAGGACGTTTTGCCAATCTTGGGTGCAGACATCGCATTCAAAAATGTGTGGTTTAAGGTAGCTAATTTGGCAAACTTGTTTAAGACCATCAAGATGATCCGCAATATGCTGGTTTTTCTCAGACATATCGAAAGTTTTGCCATTGAATGTATAGCCATCACAAGTAAACAGGATTTTGGGTTTCACTTGACCAAAGCGTTCCAAAACGCTTTCGACGCCAAAATCAGGTGAGGTGGAAGTCCAGGTCGCCCCCAAACTACTGGTTGCTAGCATGGCTACCACCGTTTGAGGTAGGTGAGGTAAATAACCAGCGACGACATCACCTTGCTTAATTCCACATTCTTTCAACCATTGCTGCACACTCGAAACTTCTTCGCACAATTGTTTCCAGGTGTAGGTCTGTTTTTCTTCACGTTCATTTTCAAACCAAATAGCGAGATCATCGGGTTGGTGACACGCGTAGGTTAGCAAATTTTCGGCGTAGTTAATTTGCGCGTTTGGGAACCATTTTATATCCCTATTTTCAACAGGTTGCTGCCAGCGACTTTCTGCTCGCTCTTTTATGGTCTCTCCCTGAGTGCCAATGACGTCGCAAAATAGCCAAACTTCCTGCCAAAATTTTTCTACATGATCGAGTGACCATTGATGCAGATCAGCGAAGCTTTCAAGGGTATTTCCTTGTCGATTAATGTGTTCAATAAACTGTGTAATGTTGGCTTCTTCGATACGACTTTCGCTCGGTTGCCATACTTTGCTGCTCTCGCGCATAGGTCCCTCTATAACAAAGTGATAACAGGTTTTAGTTTGAGAGGAATACACGATAAAGTCAAACAAGCTAGAGATTATATCGTGTCATAAAAATCATGCAGTTACGATGCATTGTAAACAATATGTTACATCGGGATGGTGCTGAGAAAATCGCGCAGGGATTGGAAGCTCTTAAGACTACAGATAGGCTTAATGTAAAAGATTTGTTAATGGAGATGAGCCATGACGCAGTATCGTTCTAAACCCGTAAACCAGGAAGGCAGGGTTGAATGGAGCCGTGAAGAAGACGCCATTTGGCGAGATTTGGTAACACGACAAATGGGTGTGATCCAAAACAGAGCTTGTGAGGCTTATTTACACGGTTTGACGCTGCTTGATTTACCTCAAGACCGCGTTCCTCAGTTACCAGAAATTAATCGTGTCTTGATGGAGACAACAGGTTGGCAAGTGGAGCCCGTTCCCGCGCTTATTGATTTCGACCGATTTTTTAATCTACTCGGTAATAAGCGCTTTCCAGTCGCCACATTCTTGCGTACAAGAGATGAGTTCGATTACTTACAGGAGCCAGATTTCTTCCACGAAATATTTGGTCATTGCGCGATGTTAACCAACCCAGACTTTGCTGCATTTACCGAGCATTATGGTCAACTAGGGCAAGCCGCTACCCCAAAACAAAGAGCCTATCTCGCTCGTCTCTACTGGTTTACTGTAGAGTTTGGTTTGGTGAAAGAAGGGGACAAAACCAAAATTTACGGTGGTGGTATTCTTTCATCTCCTGGCGAAACCCTCTACGCATTAGAGAGTGATGCAGCAATTCGCGACCCATTTGAATTACAAACTGTGCTGAGAACGCCTTATCGTATCGACATCATGCAACCGAAGTACTACGTGATTGATGACTTTTCTCAGCTTTTTAAAATCAGTCAGTTAAATTTATTGAAACAAGCCGATCTAGCGATTGAAGCTGGACTGCTTCCTCCACTTTTTGAACCAAAGGAACCTGCTCATGTTGAATGAACAAAAATGCGAAGCTTGTAGTATCGATGCCATTGCACTAAGCAAAGAAGAGCAACAGTCTCTGCTTCTGCAATTGTCTGATTGGAAGATCATTGAAAGAGAAGATATACCTCAACTAGAAAAGGTGTATAAATTTAAGAACTTCAAACAAGCATGGGCTTTCAGTAACAAAATCGCGGAACTGGCAGAAGATGAGTTCCACCATCCTTCTATTTTGTTGGAATGGGGTAAGGTTACCGTAACGTGGTGGAGTCACTCTATCAAAGGTCTGCATAAAAACGATTTTATCTGCGCATCAAAGTGTGACGCGCTAGCATCGGCAGAGTAGGACATTACCTCATACAAAAAAACGCCCGGCTTACGTCGGGCGTTTTGGTTCTAAATGACTTTTACATTACTTTATAGATTGATTCGGAAGACGGATGTCGTGCCCGATACCTCATTGCCAACGGCGATAAAATGACCACCATTACGGGTAAAGTAATTAATGGATTCTGGACCTAAATCGCCTGCTTTTGGACTGTATGTATCGTTCATGCATTCGCCATCTTCGACTTCTGTACACACTGGTTGATTGTAATCACGGCGGTTGACGTAATGCATAAACTGCGCTTGTTTCGGGTCTGTGATGTCATAAATCATGATACCGCCTTGACGCTCCAAGCCGATAAACGCGTAATGACGACCGTTAATTTTTGCTACTTCAATCGCCTCTGGCTCAATACCTTTATCATCACTTCGGTCATCGCCACTATTATTGTTATCGTTGGTGCTGTTGAAGTTCTTGCCTTCATTCAGCAGCGCGATAGTCGCGAAATCGTCACCACTATCGAAGACCAACTTGCCGTTTTCATCCCAAATCGAGAATGAACGCGCGCCAAATGATTGAACATTCTCTTGTGCAGAAAGCGTTTGTTCCGGCTTAATCACTTTTAAACGCGCGAGTTGTTTGTTGTCTTTTAGTGCCTCTGCCAATGGGTGTTCTGCTGCCACTTTCAGCTTCTTACCGCGCACTTCATCAATATGGCTTAAACAGGTTCCTTGCTCAGATGTATATTCATCTGTACCGAGGTAATCGTCTTCATCCCACATAAAGCCAACTTTGTCGCACAATTCTTGAGTGGTTTTGAATCCGTACTCACGCCCGTCGCCTTCATTTGCAGATACGATGTAAGTACTCCCATTCACTGAGTAGCTGTCGATAGTGTCAGGCATAAATAAGCCAACCAGTTGTGGGTAGCTTTTCAAGTTCCCAATGATTTTGTCTTTGTTGGATGCATCGAGTTTAGCGCCCGACCAAGACTTCTCACCTAAGCCAACAATTTTTTCTACCGATTTGCTCTCTGGATTGACGATTGCCATGGCGTTATTTTCTTGTAGCGCGACATAGATTTTACCGTTATCTGCAAAAGTGAGGTATTCAGGCTCTAGATCTTGTGCGACGGTGGCGTTTGGCCCCGAAATACGCACATTCATTGGGAGCTCTGCTTTTCGTGAACCATCAAATTCGTTAAAGCCAATTTGTGTCACTTCTGCTTGAGTAACACCAAGGCTCAGATCGATCAAAGTGATACTACCTTCAGGGTCAATGCTGTAATCGCTGTTTGGTTCTCCTTCATTAGCGGTTGCGATGTATCGGCCATCTTTTGAGAAGCCAACCATGTCTGGCAATGCGCCTGTTGGGAAAGTCGTGACTAATGACAAATCGCCGGAGCGGTACAAGCCAACAATACCATTCGCTTGTTTATTACTGTTTTCAATCGCAACTGCTACCAAACCATTGAATACAGCGACACTGTTTGCTGCGCCAATTTCAATGCCCGCTGCTTCGCCAGCGCTGTTGAGATCAATGAATGCGCTTTGCGTTGGTACGCCGTTGTCATCCATAGACATTACATCGATACGTTTTGCTTGAGCATTCACCACATAGAGCTTATCTGTACAGGCGTCATAACTGACGATTTCAGCTGCCGATGTGTCGAATGGAGCATCAGCAACGGATGTCCCGATAAACGTTAACCCTTGAATTGAAGTTTCCCCAGCAACGGGCGCAGTGGTAGGTTTGCATTGTGTAGCGAATGAAGCCACGGTATCTTCGGGTTGTGATGAACACGCGATGGCAAGTGATGACAATGCGAGTGCACCGATTGCCTTTAAAGGGGTGATCATGATATCTCCTTATCAATCCGATAGGTTGTCAATCAGCATGGGTTTTATGCTGCTGTCCATTTCCGCAACTGGAATGATAGAGCGCTGAATGACGTGTGATTTGGTAAGGCTCTGAATATATGTATGATTGATGACTCTTATATTGGCTTTTTATGAAACTAATGTGTCATCAATATGATGAGGTAGGGATAGAGGAATAATGGAATTAAAATCGTTTTTAGATTTATTGGCAGCGTCACCAGAGCAGGTCGAATTTGAAGCAACGATGGCGGTGATCGAAGATAACTATACGTTTGAGCCAACCGCTTTTGTAAATGGTGAGACACAAAACAATGCAGGCGAGAACAACGGTTCGTGTAAGATCTTCGCTTTCGGTTTGCTAAACAACCTAGACAAAGAAGCGACGCTAGCCTGCTTTGGCCGTTTTTATCGTGAAGATGTATTGCAGCATCCAGAGAACAGCGATCACCAGAATATTCGTAATTTTATGGTGACAGGGTGGGAAGGCATTAAGTTTGAAGCGTCCGCTTTAACCGCTAAATAAACACCAGTCAGAAAACGATGATCAGTAAGCCAGTCGTATTACGCGACTGGCTTTTTTTCTAGACATTTTCGGCACAAACACAGCTGGTTGGCGCTTGGCTTGGGTAAATCACGGGTTTCAATAGTAAAGCACCAGCATGTCTCTTTGCCTGCGGCGATATCACAATGGGCTTGAGTCCCGCATTCAGGACAACTGTGTGTTGAATCTTCTCCTGCGATTTGTTCGATAATCGCATCTCGTTGGAGATCGGTTTTGTCTTTCCATTGGATGATTTCATCCATCGTTCGGTGACAACCAGAGCATATTCCGGCGTTATTTTTACATGCTGCTCGACAAGGTGACTTCATTGCTTTCTCGTTCTCATTTTTTATGCCGCGTACTCTAGCATAAAGCGAGTCAAGGCCGCCAAAAATAAACGTGACTGCGATTTGCTGGTGAGGAGGGAGAACCAGTGTTACCCTTGGACGAGTTACCTTAACTCTCTGTCACTTATGTTAGAAAAAGAAAACCTCATTAAACTCGCTAGAATGCAAATGCCATTTGGGAAATATGCAGGGCGAGTGTTGATCGACCTGCCTGAAGAATACTTACTGTGGTTTGATAAAAAGGGCTGGCCAAGCGGCGAGCTAGGGGATTTGCTCAAGCTATGTTTAGCGCTCAAAATTGAAGGCTTAGATAGTGTCGTGAAGCCTTTGAAGCGCATGTAATTAGCTACAGAAACGCCCACTCTTAATGAAAAGACTTATTATGAATTTTGATATCGATGCACTGAAACACCACCAATTGGTCGAAGATGGTAAACTAGAGGGATGTTACATTCATCAGCCAGCTCAAGGTAGCCAGCAAGATGACAAAGCTGTTTTGGCAGAGCGCCAAGCGTTGGAAAAGTTGGGATATAAGGTAATACAGGTTAAAGCTAAAGGCGGGACAACAACGTTTGCCGAGGCGATGCAAAAGCTAGCGAAGGAAACTGGTCACCTGCCTAAGGAGTAAGTGAGTCTAACCTGCCACAGCCTTACAAGTTCTCCCACCAGACTATTTTTTCATTCAAAAGAGCCAGACCGTTAGGCTGACTCTTTTTTGTCCCAAAGTGTGTTACGCCTCGAAATGCGAATTTAGATAATTGGCAATTTTATACATACAAAACTCTTCTCTTTGCCATTCAGGCAGAGTGCCCCAAAACTGGTAACAATGATATGAATGTTATCGTCGCTAGGCTGATGTTGAACACGCGCTGTCTTAATACGGTATTGAGATAAATACGAATTTTTTTACCAACCCAGACCCAAGTAATATTTGCAAACAGTCCGAATGTCGTAAACACGAAAGTAATCAATGTAACAGAGAACCAATAGTTAGAAGGGAGACTATAACTTGTGACCAAAGCAAGTGATGCCATCCAAGCCTTCATATTACCCAGTTGAAACAACGTAGCCTGAGTTACGTTGATTGGTTTGCTTTTAGTGGGTTTGCCTGCGAAAAGGTTGGTACATAGCAGCTTAATCATCAGCCAGAACATGTAAACCAGACCGATGTATTTTATAGCGAGATACCAACTTGGATGAGTTTGTAGGGCAACACCGACACCACATGCACAAAGCAGAATTAACCCTATTACGCCAATACGGATACCAATTAGGTGTCGCCATGATTTCCTTATACCAAATTGTGCCCCTGAGTTGGCGAGCAATAAGTTATTTGGGCCGGGTGTTATGGCGGTGACAAACGCAAATAAACTCATCGCTGGAGTTAGGTCCCATAATGTTGTCATTTCTTTTCTTCTCAAATTAGTGCTGATAAGCCAAGAATAAAGGGATGAAGTGAGAGAGACCTACAGTTAATGCGTCATGGTGACAATTCTTTCATTTCATTTTTGTCAGGCCTTATTTATCCTGAATACAAGAGCTAATTGTACCCCTTCGGAGAGAGACAATGTTAGTCCCTGATATATCGGGTCGTTCCGGACCTAAGTTTATGGCACTGGCTGAAGCTATTGCAGAGGTGATAGAGAGTGGTGAACTCGAACCAGACACTAAATTACCTCCTCAGCGTATTTTATCTTATCGCTTAGGTGTGACGGTTGGAACGGTGACAAGGGCGTATCAGGAGCTAGAGCGGAGGGGCTTAACGGAACCAAAAGTAGGAAGCGGTACTTATGTACGTAACAGAGAAACTGAACTGAACCACTTTTATCATCCGGTATTGGAAGAAAAAGGCATTGATCTGGCACGTTGTCGACCTTTGCTATTATCGCAGCCGAAATTTCTTGCGAATGCGTTGAAAGAGCTATCACACGAGGAAATTGCGCAGGCAGCCGTGCTGGATTACTACTCCGCTGATGGCATTCGGGGTCATAACGAGACTCTTCGACAATGGCTGATGACCAAATTCAATATCGATATTGATGCACGGCGTCTAGTGTGGACTCATGGAGGGCAACACGGGATATCGTTGATTATTCAATCTCTAAGCCGCCCTAAAGATACAATTCTTGCTGAAGGGCTGTGTTATCCAGAGTTCATCTATGCATGTCAGCAATCCGAACGAAAGCTAGTGCCAGTAAAAGTCGATGAACATGGATTAGATCCAGAAGATCTGGCTTTGCACTGTAAGAGGCATCGCCCAAAGCTGCTTTATCTTACGCCGGGAATACAGAACCCGACCGGAGCTCAGTTAACGGATAGCCGAAGACTAAAAATCATAGAGATATGTCGTCGTTACAATGTGTTGATTATTGAGGACGATGTTCTCTACTGCCCACCGTCTCATCGAAAGAGTCCCTTAGTTGCTATCGCTCCAGATATTACCTTATACGTGGGCAGTTTTTCTAAGTACTTTGCAGGTGGATTGCGGCTGGGTTTCATCATTCTGCCTTTGTCGTTCAAAGATTTACTGCAACGTGCGCTACGAGCCAGTTGTATGTATGTTAGCCCTTTGATAATCGACCTTGTTTGTCGTTGGTTAACTAGCGGAGCTATGCAAGCCGTGGACAAAGAGATAGCGATGGAACTCAGTGCACGTCATCGGATCTGGAAGGCAGTATTTCCCGAAATCCAGATTGGTGTTCCTGGTTACAATGTGTGGCTACCTTTGCCTGAGCCATTAACAGGGTATCACTTTAACCAGTCGTTGTTGAAACATGGTGTCAGAGTGAGGGAAGCGGAAATGTTTGCTGTGGGTCGGTATGAAGTGCCGGCAGCAGTGAGGATATCACTTGCAGGTCCATTAAGCCGATTACAATTGCAATCAGCTTTAGATATCGTAAGAGAGCAAATCAAACGGTTAACTTAAGTTTCATAGTTCACATGGATTGCTCAATATCTAACTATTCAATGCTCTATTAGGATTGAACACACCGATATACATAAAGTGCTCGAAGTTGTGCTCAAAGTCTCAAAAGTTACTTGAAATCTGAAACTCGCTTAGAGGTCTTTTGGGCAGCATCGAGTTGATTCATCTTTGTCGAGAACCTTCATGTTGAGTACTTTCCAACGCAAAAGTGCCCCATTGTTACTTGGGGCTAGTACTAATCCATCTATTGTGAGTATGGCTTTGCCTTAATAAATCTTATTTGAACTCGCCTCTAAATGAGTGGGCTTATCGATGTAACTCAGCAACGCTCATAGTGAAAACTAAATCCGAATCTGCTTGGTTTGAGTAGCTGTGAGGGACATCCGTTTTAGCTATAGCGGACTGACCTTCATGCAGTTCTATGGCTTTCCCATCAATATTCAAAGTGAGTATTCCAGACTCAACATGAAAAAGTTCAAACGTGCCTTGTGGATGACCTGCTGATTCAAAAACTTCTGATGGTTTCATATTCCAGCGCCACAACTCAATCATATCTGGGCCGCTTGTTCCCGCCAGAAGTTTTGCGCTACCACCGTGCTCGCCAGTCCAAAGCGTTGGAATGTCCTCTTTATCAATGATGTTGACTGTTGGATTACTCGCAACATTCACAATATCGGCAACCGAAATCCCAAGGGCAGCAGACAGTTTACACAACGTCGAAATGCTAGGGTTAGCTGCCCCTTTCTCTACTTCTACTAACATGCCTTTACTTATCCCTGCTCTTTTTGACAGGGCATCCAGTGACAACTTGAGCCTTTTTCGATGTTCCTTGATCCTTGCGGCTACCGCTTGATTAATGAAATCAGCATCAGTGCCACTATCGGTCGATATATTGACTTTTTTGGTCATTGTAATGTATCTTGCATGAAAATGAATCACTGAAGGAATTATCTAATGGTTGTTATAGTGCCGTCAATCGATGCTCGAATTTCCCAGATTGCACCAGAGTTCAAAGCATTGAGCATATCCGTTAAAGGAACGGAAGTTCAGAGCCAAGAGTATGCAAAACGGGTTCTGCAAGAAGCATGTACTTCCGTCATTGAGAACGACTATCCATGGGCAGAATCACACATCAATGCGTGGGGAGACGTTTTTCGTCAATTTGGCGCTAAACCAAATCGAACCCCTTGCTCGGCTGCTGCACTGCGAAAACGAGTATTGAAAGATGGAGGAATGCAGAGCATTGACCCTATTGTGGATATTTATAATGCCATCAGTATTCGATACGCCATACCCGTAGGTGGTGAAGATATGGACAGTTATCAAGGAACGCCAACACTCACTATCGCAGATGGCTCTGAATCCTTTGACACCATGAAAAATGGTGAGGCTTCAATTGAAAACCCTGATGTTGGGGAAGTAATTTGGCGCGATGAAGTAGGCGTTACTTGTCGTCGTTGGAACTGGAGGCAGGGTGTCAGAACCCGAATTGAATCTGACACACGTAACATGTGGTTTATTCTAGAAAGCTTGCCTGAAATGCCACTAGAACACTTGCAGGAGGCGGGCCAAGAAATGATTAAACACTTGCAAGTGATCATGCCTGATTCAGTGATAGAGCAATCGTTGGTGTTTGCTTCAAAATCCATTGAGGTTTGATGTGATAAATACTTTGTTAACGGGTGCCGTTGTTTCTGGAAGTTTGATTGTCGCAATCGGTAGCCAAAATGCGTTTCTATTAAAGTGCGGATTAAAAAAGCAATACGCACTGTCCGTTGCCACTATCTGCTTTCTTGGAGACATTCTACTGATCAGTACTGGTGTACTTGGTATAGGGACACTGCTCTATAAAGCACCATTATGGAAAGACCTTTTGACTCTTGGCGGCGTAGTATTTCTTTTCTGGTATGGCTACCAATCTGCAAAATCAGCATGGAATGGTTCAAGTCACCTAGAGTTGGAAAATTCGGACATTGCCCAGAGTTGGTTAAAAGTCGTTTTAATGGCGATGGCTATCACTTTTTTAAATCCACATGTCTATCTGGATACGGTGGTGATCCTTGGTGGTGTGACTGCTCAAATGGAACCTGATGAAAAACTACTGTTTGTTATAGGGGCACTGATTGCATCAGGGATCTGGTTTTATGGATTAGTGTATTTGGCTAACAAGTTGATCCCACTTTTTAGTAAGCCAAGAACATGGAGAATTTTAGATTCTGCGATTTCATGCATCATGTTTGGTATTGCATTGAAGCTCGCAACACCTCTGTTAAGCCAATACATATAGAACGTCTCGATAAAGCTGCATTTCCAATAACTAAACTGCTCCTGCCAGATTGGACACAGATTTTCCATACCAGAAGTTATTCGCATTTTGCTAATTTAAGTAAATGCTCTAAATTATTTCTGTCCAAGAGAGTGCTGGCGCAGTTCAAAGTAGGCACTTGCTTTGGGTTACTCGACTCCAAGTAACTTTATTGCTATGTTTCGCAAAATATATGGAGAATCTCCTGCGCGTTATTTTTCTAGATGCCGTGCAGAATAATGTGTTGACCGGCTGAGGGAAAAATGAAAACCAAAATAATAATGTCGTTTCTACTCGCTACATTGTGTGTCAGTGCCAGCGCCAGTACGAATGAGCCGAAATACCATTCTGCGCTAACAATCAAAACGGGATTCAGTGAAGACAGAGATAAGCCAGTAGAAGTCTATTATTGGTATCCCACAACGAACGAAAAAAACAATTTCACGTTTGGTAGGGGGAACATTTTTAAATCAGTCGAAACGCAGTTAGATGCCCCTTTAGCAAGTGGAAAATTTCCCGTTGTGCTTTTGTCGCAGGGCGGAACACGGTCAGCGTTTTCCCACAGTGGTTGGATAGCCTCGAGCCTGGCGCAACAAGGTTATGTCGTTGTGGTACCAAAGCCTCCTGCACCGAACGAAGTCAATGCAGAAATGGCTGTTGATGAAATCACATTCAGAACCAGTGATTTGGTGCTTGGGCTGAACGAATTAAGTTCGGTCGGGATACTGTCCGGAGGCGTAGATACTGATGCAGTGCAGGGGGTCGGCTTTTTTCTGGGCGGCACATCTATGCTGATGCTCTCCGGAGCGCAAATAAGCCCGGAGAAATATCGAACATCGTGTCACAACGCCACCAATGTAGACTGTCATTGGTTACGTGAAAATAACGTTGATATTACCAGCATCCCGGATCAAAAATTCCCCCGATTTCAGTCTGAAAACAAACTGAAATCGGTCGTCGTTATCAACCCTGAGCTAACGAAAACTTTTGTCCCTGAAACTCTGGCCTTGATGAACAATGCTATCACCGTGGTGACGCTTTCTGATCGGCTACATCCCGCACTGACACCAGCCGAATCACTTGTTGATCTTCCCAATGTGACGTTTCAAGAGATTCCTAGTGCGAGTCAGTTTAGTGCGTTCGCAGAATGTACTGAGCGTGGCATTAAAATTCTCGCATCAGAAGGGGAGGAAGCACTTTGCCAGGAGCGTGACGAGGTTTCCAGAAAGGACAATCATCAGCACATTTTGGATGTAATTCTGGCCAGGTTAACAAAGTCATAAGAGTGCAACAATGAGGAGCTTTCTTACACATTGTGTGCTTGGACCAGCAAAGCGAGAAGTAAGTTTTTGCAGGCTTATCCTTTCACCATAGTGCAAGGCCTACTAGTGACCGTGTTATTTGCTCTAATTAAGTACTTGTACCAACATTTTGAAACTTAGAAGAACACACAAAATACCAACGATTTTCTTAAGAACTTTATTTGGGAAATACTCTGCACAACGCACGCCGAGGCTAGTAGTTAAGTAGCTACTAATGGAGAAGCTGAGCATTGCAGGAAGGTATATGTATCCTAATACTAAGTTGTTCCAATCTGTGTTTCCCCATCCGTTTAACATGTAACCGAGGCTTCCTGACAGCGCGATAGGGAAACCTATCGCAGCAGAGGTACCAATAGCACGTTTTACCTCAAAATTTTGCTGGACAAGATAGGGGATGATCAACCCCGCACCGCTTATAGAGACAAGTGCTGATACAGAGCCAATCACCGAGCCTACAGTGATATTACCGATAGCCCCATGTGGGTTCGGATTGTACTCATTTTCAGTGTTGAGAAACATCTTATAAGCAACATACAACATGAATACGCTGAAAAAGCCTGCCAGATAGACGCCTTGTAGATACGATGCTACGAATGTGGCGCAAAATGTTCCGACTAGAACTCCGCTCAACATTTTTCCTACCATTGTCGAGTCTACATTCTCTTTTTTGTAGTGAGCGCGCATGCTGCCCAATGTTGTAATAATCATCGAAGCCATTGATGTCCCTAACGCAAGATGCACTACTTCCGTATCAGCTATTCCCTGTAGTGAAAATAGAAACGCAAAAATAGGGACGGCCATTCCACCACCACCCACACCAACGAGTCCAGCGAGAAAGCCAATGCCCAAGCCTGCTGTAATGTAATAGATAATAAAGATAGGTTCGTTCATGATGGTTCTGCCTTCGATAAAATGATCGTTGCTAAAATGTTACTCGAACGCTAACTTGCTATGGTAACGTTAAGAGGACAGAAAATAATGAATAATGGCCAAAATGGAATTGAGTAAATAAAGTGACAAACTCTGATTACAGCGAATGGAAAAATGGCGCCGCACTGATCGCTAAGGAGTGGCAGCATGAAAGGAGCGACTTCAACCATTTGGATCAACGGCCACATAATTGGCACAGTCATCATCGAGGCCAGTTACTGTGTATAGATGAAGGGCTAATACAGGTAAAAACCGATGAAGGAACGTGGATACTACCACCTCACCGAGCTGGTTGGATCCCCCCGGGTGCGATGCACAGTGTTTATTTTTGTGGTTCTCTGAAAGGTCGTTCATTACTGTTTACTCCAGAGAGTTGTGAGCGGTTTCCAATGAGACCTTGTGTTATCCAAATGAGCGATGTGTTGAAAGCCCTATCGGTTAGAGCATCGATATGGAGCAAAACAGACGATCTATCCATACAGTCTTTACGTATTCTCGCCGTAATATCCGATGAAATCGTCAATAGCCCTCATGAGTCACTCCACATCCCACTGCCCAGAGATCCGAGACTGCAAAAAGTTACTCAAGCAATTTTAATAGACCCAAACAGCAAGCATTCTGTAGAGCATTGGGCCAATATTGGGGCAGTCTCATCTCGGACGTTAAGACGATTGATTCGAAGTGAGTTAAACATGAGTTTTAGTGAATGGCGGCAACAAGTACTGCTAATACATTCATTAGAAATGATAGCTCGAGGGGAATCGGTGGGAGATATTGCACATGCTTTAGGTTATTCGACGCCCAGTAACTTTATTGCGATGTTTCGTCGGGTCTATGGCGATTCACCCACGCGTTACTTTTCGAGTCGTGGCATATAGTTGCCAAGAGCTTACCTAAATTAGGTTCGTTTTTATGTACTGAGGTTTACATTCATTTACTCACGCAACATAAGCAAGTGCTTCTAGCTTCTTTCTGCCCGAATGAGCTGAAATCAATTTCGAAGTGGATAATAGATTCGTCGCGAACGCTACCATCTTGGTCGTAGAGTATTGGTTATCGAAACCATTAACTCATGTTAGTGAAAGGAAATTCCTGAACTCTATAGTGCTTCTTTCACCAATCTTCTGTTTGGGCCATTATCTCTAACATCCAGACGCGAAATAGCATAAGATACACGGCCTTTACTAGCACTGAGCCACTCATCGTAATGACAGATAAAACACAGCAAGCGACATTTGCCGATCTTGGCCTGATTCCAACATTAGTCGAGCGACTAGAAGCGTTGGAATACAGCCAACCGACGCCCATTCAATCCCGTTCTATTCCTGATATCCTTGAAGGGAAAGATATTATTGGTGGTGCCAATACGGGGTCTGGTAAAACCGCTGCTTTTTCGCTGCCAATCTTGCAAAAAATTGTTCAGCAAGACGGATCAAACAATCGCCGTGGCCACTTCGTTTCCCACCTGATTTTAGTACCAACTCGTGAGTTGGCATCACAGGTGGCATACAACGTCAAATCTTACTCATACCATCTTCGAGATAAGATCAAAACGGTTGCCGTATTTGGTGGTGTATCGGTGAACCCACAAATGCTAGCGCTTCGCGGTGGCTGTGACATTATCGTAGCTACGCCGGGTCGATTACTTGATCTGGTATCCAGTAACGCGATTAAGTTGAACCAAGTAGAAACGCTCGTCCTTGACGAAGCCGACCGAATGTTGAGCCTCGGATTTACCGAAGAACTGAATAAGATTCTTGCGTTACTACCAGAGAAGAAACAGACGCTGTTATTTTCTGCTACTTTCCCTGATAAAGTCACGACGCTGGCTCAGCAGTTGCTCCGCGACCCTGTTGAAGTTCAGTTGCAGAGCGCAGAAGCCAGCACTTTGGTGCAGCGCGTGTTTAGTGTAAATAAAGGTGAGAAGACGGCGGTACTCGCGCACTTAATCAAACAGCATCAGTGGCGACAGACTTTGATTTTTGTGAATGCTAAGAATGCCTGTAACCATTTAGCTCAAAAGTTGTCAAAACGCGGTATTACCGCTGAAGTTTTCCATGGTGATAAAGGGCAGGGCGCTCGTACTCGTGTCCTTGACGGTTTTAAGTCTGGCGAGATTCAAGTTCTTATTGCCACCGATATCGCAGCACGCGGCCTTGATATTGAAAAACTTCCAGTGGTGATTAACTTCGATCTTCCGCGTAGCCCTGCTGATTATATGCATCGAATCGGTCGTAGTGGTCGTGCTGGTGAAGTAGGTTTAGGATTATCTCTTATCGATTACGACGACTACCACCATTTCAAAGTGATAGAAAAGAAAAATAAGTTCCAACTTGAACGCGAGCAGGTAGTCGGTTTTGAAGTGGAAGACGATCAGAGTGAAGCCTACTTTTTACCAATGAAGCCGCGAGCGAAGCCGGCAGGTACGGGTAAAAAGAAGAAAAAGCGTAATCAATAGAAAACGTAAACTACATGTGAGTTTACTTACGGGAGTTGTTAGAGAAAAGGAATGCTCACTAGCTTGAGTCTTCGCTTCTAGCCATTCCTTTAAAGAACAATAGAGCCCTGCTGTAGCTACCAGTAGGGCTCTATTGCTTTTCAAGATAGTGTTATTGGCGACGAGCAGGGCGTCCGCGAGGTGAACGCTTTTTAAATGCAGACGCTGCTTTGGCTTGTGACTTAAGAATAGAGTCAACGGTTAGCGGCATTGGCTCTTTAGGTTCAAGGCCATGAGGGAAGGTACGAGCTCTTGGTGGTAAGTTGTATTCTTCTTCGCTCGCGCGTGGCATGCGCTTAAAGCGATAAAGGTAAAAGTTTTCTAATTTTTCTCTCGCCCATTCGGTTTTCTTTAAATACTTCACGCTACTTGCAATCGAAGGCTTAGTGTTAAAGCAATTAAAACGCATTGCTGTATCTAGAATGTCCCAGCCGTAAAAATCCACTAACTCTTGCAACATAGTCTCTAGCTTTAATCCGTGCAGTGGATTGTTCTGTTGCAGCTCGATTCTCTCTTCGTCAGTCATCATTTTTAAGGGCCTTACTCATTAAAGGGCGGAGTTTAACAAAGTATACAATGTAGAGATATCTATAGTTACTTTGCGATGGATGCGAGCACAGTGCTCTCTACCTTGAAAGTATAAATCGGAATTGGCCGCTCTACTTGGCTCTCTGCTCAAAAATGACTCTTAAAAGTTCAAGCGTCCCAGCTCGATGTTAAATTATTGTATAATAAGTGAGATTCTTGTTGTTCTTTTACTAATGTCTAATATTCCTACCCATAGCAACACATGCTTAATAAGCTCAAAATCAAAATTGGTTCATGCCGCTTTCTTAGTATGGCCTAGAAGTTTGATGTGGGTGTTGTCTCGTATTGGTCGAAGGCCTGTCTACCAAGCGAAACTCTAGTTGACGTAGTTCAACGTTGAAACATAAAAGGATGACTCAATGTCTGACAAAAGTAAGACTTTTTACAGGGATGTGCGCAAAAAACCGCATGAATTTGAAAACCGAGAAGACTTTCTAAATCATGATTTAACCGTCATGAGTTTCCGTCGCTGGGGAATTCATTTGCCCTCACGTGATTACAGTATTGAAATCGAAGACTGGGTACCGGCATTAGCAGCAACCATTGGTAAAGTGGTTATGGTCACTGCCATGGTTTCCGCTTTTGCTGCTCAGTTTGGTTTATCTCCGGAATTCATTGCAGAAAACGTGCGTTACGAATTACTTATCGCTGGAGCCCTGTTCGTCATCCTGTTTTCTGCCATCCTAAACCCGAATGCAAACTTAGCGGGAACCCATGGCCCAATGATACCGCTGATTCCTATGATTGCAGCTGCAGGAGGGCACCCTCTCGCGCTAGGTTTGATGGTATGTGTTTTTGGGTTAATTCTCGCCTTAACCAAAGGTGGCTCTAAACTCATGACTCTGACTGGTATCGGGGTTCGAGGAGGGTTGTTGATCTACCTTGGTGCCGTTGGGTTGCTCGGGCAAATTAATAAGACGGAAGCGTGGGCTGCAAGTACGGACCAAGGTTACATTTCGTTTGTGGTCATAGGCCTAACCGTTATGGTTTACGCTTACTTAGCCAAGATCAATAAACGTTGGCTCGCTATCCCATTGTGCTCTGCACTCGCGGGTATTGTTGCTTATTTGATGGGCGCTGAGTTTGCCTTTACCACAGAACCGGGCCTGCCTAATTTCAGTCCATTCTACTGGTGGGGTGAAGATACAGGCTGGCAGCTAGGCTGGCCAACCCTAGAGCACTTTATTGCCGTGACTCCATTTGCTCTACTGGCAGTCGCTATGTGGTCCCCTGATTATCTCGGCCATCGTGTGTTTCAAGAACTTAACTACCCAAAAGAAGCGAAAGGTGTACTCATGGATGTCGACGACACGATGGTCGGAGCATCTGTTCGTCAGGGGGTTGGTTCACTCTTAGGGGGCGGAAACCTAGCTTCTTCTTGGGGAACGTACATGATTCCTGCCGCAATTGCCAAGCGTCCTATTCCAGGTGGCGCTCTGTTGACGGGTTTCATGTGTATTGCGGCGGCGGTAATTGGCTACCCAATGGATCTAGCAATGTGGGAACCTGTTCTGCGCGTTGCTTTGATTGTGGGTGTATTCTTACCACTCCTTGAAGCGGGTATGCAGATGATCCATAAGCATAAAGATTCACTCAGTGCAGGTATCTGTATTTTTGCCTGTGCATTCGTTAATCCAGTCTTCGGTTGGGCAATCACGATGCTGTTGGATAACCTCGGGCTTATCGGCGACCATGAGCGTGCTAACGAACTATCGCGCAAAGATAAATATCTGATTCCTGGCACTGCGTTTATCGTTTGTGCAGGCTCCCTTGCTATTGTTGGTCAGCTTCCAGGCATTCCAGCTCTTATCGGTTAATCGAATTATGCTCTAAAGGTATAGTGAGATCAGTGAGTAAAGGGACTTGCTTCTTAAAATAGTAGACAAAAACAAAAAGCTACCTAGTACCAGGTAGCTTTTTGCATGTAGGGTTAGGCTACGGAGTTAGGCTATATGAGTGATTCAATGCCGTATTTTGCGCCGTAGTGTTCAACGACAAAATCAATGTCTTTGTCACCACGGCCTGATAAGTTGATCAAAATCGAGCCGGTTTCTCCTTGCTGTGCGAGTTTAATTGCGTAAGCGACAGCGTGTGAGGATTCAATAGCAGGGATTATTCCCTCTTCACGAGACAGCTCAAAGAAGGCATCAATCGCTTCGTCATCACTGATTGAGCCGTAATTGACACGGCCAATGTCTTTTAAGTAACTATGCTGAGGCCCAACCGATGGGTAATCCAAGCCACTTGCTACAGAGTACACTTCCTGAGGTTCGCCTTGCGCATCTTTAAGCATGTAAGACTTAAATCCGTGCATGATTCCTGGCTCACCGAGTGTGAGTGTTGCAGCATGCTCGCCAACCTTTTGCAAAGAGCGGCCCGCAGGTTCAACGCCGTGAATGGCGACTTGTTCATCCTCTAAGAAAGCAGTAAATAGCCCCATCGCGTTAGAACCACCTCCAACGCATGCGACGAGATTATTGGGTAACTTGCCGGTCATTTCTTTGAATTGAACTCGTGCTTCGTTACCGATAATTGATTGGAAATCTCGTACCATTTTAGGGAATGGGTGAGGGCCAACGACAGAGCCTATCGCATAAAGTTGTGTATCAGGATCTTTCAGATAAGCTTCGAATGCAGAATCTACCGCTTCTTTGAGGGTTTTGCGCCCATGAGTGGCAGGAATGACATTAGCACCAAGGATTCTCATGCGGACGACATTCGGATGCTCTTTGGCGATATCAACTTCACCCATGTAAATATCGCATTTCAAGCCAACCAATGCCGCGGCTGTAGCAAGCGCAACACCGTGTTGCCCTGCGCCAGTTTCAGCAATCAGTTTCTTCTTACCCATCTTTTTAGCGAGAATGGCTTCCCCTAAGCAGTGGTTAATTTTATGTGCGCCTGTATGGTTTAAGTCTTCGCGCTTTAGGTAGATGTCTGCTCCGTATTTTTTAGACAAGTTTTCCGCATGGAAGATTGGGCTAGGTCGTCCAACAAAGTGCTTATATAGGCGAGCGAGTTCCGCTTTAAATTCAGGATCTTTGCTGCATTCCTCATAAGCTGCGTTGATGTCATGCATGATTTGTTCAAGCTCAGGTGGAACAAAGCTACCACCGTATTCACCAAAGTATCCTTCTTCGTTGGGCATAGTGAGATCAAACGAGTTTTTCATTATTTACATCCTAGTTAACGAAAGTATTGATACTTTATACCCAAAATTTGGAAGAGGTTGTGTGATCAGTTGCTTAAATAACAATTGTAGATCTAGTGAACTAGTTAAAAAGTACAGCTTGGGTAGGGGATAATAGTTGGGATGTAGAATCAGGTGGTTTGAATAGGTGCAAAAAAGCCTCGAGAGATCCTAGGCTGTCATAAGAACCTCTCGAGGCAAACAGAGTGCTGGAAATACACTCTGCGATGGTGTCTGGAAACAAAAATTAGATTCGTTTCCTTTGTCAGATGTTAGGGTTTTAGAATGAGTCGATGTCAGCGAAATGTCACAAGTTAATTGCGGTATTAAAAGCTTATTTTTTATTTTTGATTAATGGATTAGAAAGTAACCTAAAACAGGCTAACCTACCGAGTGTTCAGCGTCTTTTAAGTTGAACATGATCTTTCTTTGTCTCGAATCGGCGTCTTTAACCAACACGTGCACTTTGGTCCCTAAAGTAAACGTGGCGCTCTGGCTGGAAATTTTTTGTTTGACTACATCAAATTCGAACTCACCATTTTGGAAACTTGATAAAGGAATGAGACCTTCGATTCGGTTCCTCTAACTCAACAAATCCCGCGAAGTATGTGACTCCAGACGCTGTTCCTATGAAGTGTTGTCCGATAAATGGCTTCATGTAATGACATTTCAGTGCTGACTCAACCTCTTAGCTAGGGATTATGTGCTCGTAGTTATTAGAATTTATTGATTGAGCAGATATATTTAATTTCATTTTTTCTCTTATATTCGCCAATCGCTTTTATTTTATAAACTTTATTTTTATGAGCAAAGCATGAGGCGAAGTGATTCAGATATAAATGAGATTAATTTAGCCAAACTGGAATTGCAAGGTAGGCTGTGTGATTACCTAAAGATGTATACCAAAGTGACTTTATTGAAAGTAATTAATGATGGTGTGGGAGAGGTAAGTGATTTGGGTATATAAACTTAGATAGAGAATAGTAAGGGCAGTAATAAGTGGAAGGGGATGGTGGCACCAACAACGTTGATGCCACACAAAGAATTACAGTGCAGTTACTTCAGCAGCTTGTAAACCTTTGTTACCTTGTTCAACAACGAACGATACTTTTTGGCCCTCAGTAAGAGTTTTGAAGCCTTCAGAAACAATAGAACGGAAGTGAACGAATACGTCATCACCACCATTGTCTTGAGAAATAAAACCAAAACCTTTAGTTTCGTTGAACCATTTTACTGAACCAGTTAATTTATTAGACATAGATACCTCTATATTTGATTGTTTTAAATATTGAATTTTTAGCTAATATCAAGTGCTACTATATGATTTTAGAGATAACTATTTTGTCGCAGGAACGTAAACGAGGAATTCGATGTGGAACTGAGAGAAACTTTGATCTTTAATTACATTAATAGCTCTTTCCGTAAGAGCTGATGTGCAGTATACCGACAAAATTAATAAAGGCTAGCCTTTTCTTTTTTATTTTTTGAGTACACCAAGCGCATTGCTTTCAAAGCATACGCTTGGTGTATAAGACGGCGTGATGTTATAGGTGGCGTCGAGCGCTTAGTGTTTTCTGGTTGGGCCGTTACGAACGATGTCTTTACCATTGTCATATACGTGCTGCGAAACCCAGCGACCGAGGAGCAATTGGTGCTTTTCTCCTAATACGGCAACAAATGGACGGCCATCGGTATTAGAGGTGGCTAGCGCAACGCCAGTGACACCTTCAAGACCCAGAGCGCCGCTTTCTACTAAATGCAGAAATGCCTCTAACTCTTCAATCGTTTCGATTACATGGTTATCAATATTCATTGTATTCAATCTCTTCGAATTGCATTGCGGTCGCGTACTCTACCTAAGTTAAGCGTGGAAACCAAGCTTCTACGTGCGTCATGTAATGAGAGAACCTTGCCCTGCAACTAATCATCAATAAGTTAGTCTCGATAGTCCGGAACTTGCCTAGATTCAATGAGGCAGAAAACACTCTCTGGTTAGACATGAGTCACATAATGTTGTCTGGTTTATCTCATCAATACTTTTGCTATTGGATGGGGTGAAGGGGAGTGCAATAATTTGTAAAACTCTTTTCCTAAAGGCTGTTATGAAGAAAGTCCTGATTACCGGTTTTGAACCTTTTGGTGGTGACGCCATTAACCCCGCCTTAGAAGCGGTCAAGCAATTAGAGGCTGCGGCCATAGAAGGCGGTGTGATAGTTACTTGCCCAGTCCCCGTAGCTCGATACGACTCGGTGAAAGTCGTTATTGAAGCAATAGAAGCGCACCAGCCAGACTGTGTGATTACTGTAGGGCAAGCGGCCGGGCGTAGCGCGATAACCCCAGAGCGTGTCGCAATTAATGTCGATGATTTTCGTATTCCAGATAACGTTGGTTATCAACCGATTGATGAACCCGTGGTGGCTGATGGGCCTGATGCTTACTTCTCGACACTACCGATAAAGCGTGTTGTGCAAACATTGCAAACGCAGGGTATACCTAGCCAGATTTCCAACAGTGCCGGAACATTTGTATGTAACCACCTTTTTTATGGCATCCAACATTACTTGAAAGACAATCCGATTCGTCACGGGTTTGTTCATATTCCATTATTGCCAGAACAAGCAGCAGATGGCAGTCAGCCTTCTATGTCTTTGGACATGATAGTCGAAGGGCTAAGGCTGGTGGCTCAAGTTTGTATTGCCAATGAAAACGACATATTGGTCAGCGGCGGGTCGATTTGCTAGTAAGTGTTTTACAGTCCACTAAGTGTCTGAAAGCTAGTAATAAGTTCATCGTTTGATGTTGTAATAAATGTTAGCTTTGTCAAATTTCACAAGTAGCGAAAGGAGTAGCATTGAATAGTCAGGTTGGATGTTGTTCAAACTGGCACTCCCCTAATACAGGAGGTATTAGGGGCTACCCTTACGAAAGGCGAGTTATCATGAAAAGCAACAAAAGTAAGTCTATCGCACTTATCTCTGTCGTTGTTTTCGCATTGGCTATCGCTGCGCTTAAATTCGAAAACACACTCGGAGTTCTTCCCATCGTAGTCGCTATTATCGCGTTTTTTACCTGCGTCATTTACACCAGTATGTATCTTTCTGATATGAAGCGTTCAGAGTTGATAAGTCACTCTGATCATTCTCAAAAAATGTGTACCCACGCATCACGCAATGAGCTTGATGAGCGCGATAAAAAGCGTTGAAGCGAGTCACATTCTCCGTATACTTTGCTGGAGCATTAATGCACTAACGTGTCGGAGATAAGCATGTCAAATCGAGTACCAACCAACATACTGACCGGATTTTTGGGTGTCGGTAAAACGACCACGATTTTAAATCTACTGAAGAACAAACCGGAAAAAGAAAACTGGGCGGTTTTGGTCAATGAATTTGGTGAGATTGGCATCGACGGTGCATTGATGACCGACCAAGGCGCGCTGATTAAAGAAGTGCCGGGTGGTTGTATGTGCTGCACTGCGGGTGTGCCGATGTCGGTAGGTATCACCGCATTATTGCGTCAAAAACCGGACCGTTTATTGATTGAGCCGACAGGCCTTGGTCATCCAAAACAGGTTATCGCGACGCTTACCTCACAGCAGTATGAACCTTACGTTGATCTTAAAGCGACGATTGCCTTGGTTGATCCGCGTAACTTAAGTGATGAAAAGTATCTTTCTAACCAAAACTTCGTGGACCAGTTAGACAGTGCAGATGTGGTTATTGGTAGTAAGGTTGACCTATGTTCCAGCCACGACCTTGATGTGTTTAATGACTGGGTGACGGACCAATCCCCTTCAAAAGTATTCAGTAAGCTTATTCATGACGGTGAGTTGCCGATAGAAGTCTTGGATATTGAGCGGGTTTACGGCAGCGCTTCTTCCCATATCGAGTCACATCATCATGACCACGCTCATCAAGAGCCTCAATTCCAGTTGGCGCCTGGTGAAGCCTTTGTGCGCAAAGAGAACAAAGGGCAGGGTTATTTTAGTTGTGGGTGGTTGTTTGGGGCAGAGTATAAGTTTGATTTTGAAAAGCTTTTCTCTATGCTTTCGGACTTGACCGCAGAGCGTGTTAAAGCAGTGGTCAATACGGATCAAGGCTGTTACGCGTTTAATGTTGCCAACCGAGTCGTTTCGGTGAATGAAATCAGCTTAGAAGGGTTTGAATCACGATTAGAAGTGATAGATTCTCAGCTGTTGCCATGGGATGAGCTTGAGCGAATTCTCCTTCAGTTATCTGGCATCAAACATTAAATCGCGCAAAGGTTAAACGAAAACGGTGAACCACTAATATATCTGTGCTCACCGTTTTTTCTTTTGTAGGATTTCAATGAGAAAAGTGAGATAAATCACTCAAATTCGGGTATAGTGCACGGCTAAATTTTTAAAGCTATTTTTAGTGGTTTGTTTAAGGAATACGCTCAATGTCATTTTCATCTCAAGGTTTTGCGCCAGAAGTGGTTAAAGCACTGGCAGAATGCGGTTATGAAAAGTTAACGCCAATTCAACAGAAGGCGATTCCAATGGCTCGCAAAGGCCATGATATTTTCGCTACAGCACAAACAGGTACTGGTAAAACGGCTGCGTTTTCTCTGCCTATGATTCAGCAGCTGCTAGACAGTAACCGTAGCGCTTCTCGTAAGACTGCTCGCGCACTTATCTTGGCTCCAACTCGTGAGCTTGCTGAACAAATTGCTGACAACATCAAAGCTTACACGAAGTACACGAACCTGTCGGTGGCTGCGATTTTCGGTGGCCGTAAAATGTCTTCTCAAGTAACGGCATTAGAAAACGGTGTAGATATCCTAGTGGCTACACCAGGTCGATTGGAAGAGCACATTGAACAAGGTAATGTCTCGGTCGCACACTTAGAGTTTTTAGTGTTTGATGAAGCAGACCGTATCTTGGACATGGGCTTTATTCACGCAGTACGTAAGATCATGCTAGATGTGGATACTGATCCGCAAATTATGATGTTTTCAGCAACGACTTCGAGCCAACTAAATCTGTTAGCAAAAGATATCCTGCGTAAGCCTAAGCGTATTGAAGTTGAGCGAGCGAATACGACAGCACAGACAGTTGCTCACGTGTTGTATCCAGTTGATCAAGAGCGAAAAACGGAACTGCTTTCGGAGCTGATTGGTCGTAAGAACTGGAAACAAGTGTTGGTATTTGTGAACTACAAAGAGACCGCAAACGAAGTGGTAAAAGAGCTGAAACTTGATGGTATCAAAGCGGTGGTTTGTCATGGTGACCGTGCTCAAAGTGCTCGTCGTCGTGCGTTAGAAGAGTTCAAGTCCGGTAAAGCACGTGTCATGGTGGCTACCGATGTCGCTGCTCGAGGTCTAGATATTGAAGATTTACCTCACGTTGTGAACTATGACATGCCTTTCCTAGCGGAAGATTACGTTCACCGAATTGGTCGTACAGGCCGTGCAGGTAAACAAGGTCATGCCGTTTCATTTGTAAATCGAGATGAAGAACTCACGGTTGTTCAGGTTGAAAATCTAATCCAGCAGCGAATTCGCCGTATTGAGCTTGCTGGCTATGAACCAAAACAGCGTGAATCTTACATTGAAAAGCTGCACTCAAAACCAGCATTCAAGAATCGTCAAGGTCGTCGTAATAATCCGAACCAGTCGGCAACAGACCAAGGGTCGGCAGAGCGTCGTCTTGCTATGGTGAAGCGCCTGAAAGCGCGTCGTGGCGCAAAGTAAATTACATCAGTTTGTGATGAAAAGAGCCCCTCAATTGAGGGGCTCTTTTTGTTTGCCGTTTCGCGTTAATTTAGGCCAAGCATATTGGGTTCACCACGATAAATAATGCGATCGTTTCCTCGGTGAATACCAAACGTAACTGTAACAGGTGGATTTTCCTCTTCACTTGTCGTGTTATCCCAGTCGTATTTCAGCCAAGGGATGCGATTGCCTGAGCTGTCTAAATCTAGGTGGAATTGTATTTGCTCTCGCGCTGAGTCAATTTGGCTTGCAACGATATCGGTCATTCTGCCAATACTCATCGTTCCAACGCCAGAAAGCAGGGCGTTGTTTGCTGGCGCATGAGACCAAATTGGCGTGCTGAAGTAATATTCACCATTCGCCGTTGTTGAGCTGTCATCGAAGTTAGTCGTAAATCGACCGTTTTGCCAAATTTCCACATCAAGTGGCACTTTGATCACCATGCCTTGGTTGCCACCTACATCTTGAAAGTTCAAACGACCGAATCGAATGTCTGGTTGTTTTGTGAGCACTTCGCTATCGTCGAAGAAGTTTACCTCATCAACGGCTTTAGTCGTGACTATACCTATTTTGCTGCTGTCACTGTTAGTCCCTTTATTAAATGGGCCATCAGGGTATTGTTTATCTGTCGTGTTCTTTTTCCAACATGGGCTATTGTTACAAGTCGCATTGGTCGACGGCTTCTCGATCACAAACGTTCCAACACTCGCGTTACCCAGTGGTTTCCATTCTACCTTCTTAGGCTTAGGCGGCAAAAACCGATCGGAGTATGAGCTTAGCTCGCCTAAATCGAAATGTTGTTGAAGGTTAGACGAAAAGTGGACGTAATTCTTCACGTTTTCCTTATGCGCATTGAGTGCGACAACATCGTAAGTGACTTTCTCAAAAGGTTGATTCATGTAAGCAAAAGTTTGGCCATGTGGGTTGTGCCATTCTTGGTCTTGCACTTGAAAATATTTTGGGTAAAAACGACCAACGTAACGATAGCCTTCGTTTACAGTCATACCTAGATATTTACTTTCTAGGTTTGCTTTTACTCTCAAGCTCCCGACTTCTTCCCAATATAATCCATTAAAGACGAATTGATCATTCTTGGCTGAATTATGCGCCTGAGCCAGTGAGTCACTACTTTTTAGCAATTTTGAGGTTTGGTTCGCTGTCTCTGATGGCGTATGTTGCTCACTCGACAAGACAACCGATGCTGCTGGAGCGTCATCAAGCGTAAAATTACGGGTGATAGAAGCATCACAATAGCGTGCTGATTCAACAGACCCACTTACAGAGCCGTCAGGTTGCCAAATGATTGGTTTCACCGTTAGAGAGAAAAGTTCTCCGGCAGCAAGAAACCCTTCTCCTTGTTCAGAGGTACCAGAAGGCAAAGCACGTTGGTTGTCACAGATAGCCAGTGTCCATGGTCGCGAGTGCACATTAAATGTTCCTTTCACTTCCACTTTGCCTTCTTCTGGGTACTCTTCAAATCCCTCACATTCAAAATGATCGGACAATGTCACTTCAAATATGCCGGATTCGTTCGTGATAAGGCCATGTTCAGACAAGCCATCTTCAAATTCTGCTGAATAGCTAAAGTTTCCTTCACTTCCTCCTAATGGTTGAACCAATGGATGAAAAACTTTAGGCGTACCATTGTAGTTGCTTGCTACTACAGGTTCGCCGGTGGTGGCACAAGCAAGTAATCGCGAATGCACGTTTTCTGGCTTACCTGCAATAACGCGTATTTCATTTAAAGCGGTGCTTTTTGTCTTTGAGTAGGCCTCAAACATAAATGGCGTAAACATAAAGCGAACAGTTTGATGCTTGCTCGTGTCTTCTGCCATAGTGAAAGTTAGTGTGTAGTTGGTATCTAACGAGATCGTATCAATATTATTCGGAACCACTCGAACAACAAGTTCACCATTATCGTCTGATATAAATTGGTTGGCTCCTAATGTCTGATGACCTTTAACCACCTCTAAAGTGAATAAGTCAGGGTGTGATAGGACGGCACTGACTTCTGCCCTTACAACTTCTCCATTATTGGTTGTTGTTACTGTAAATTGCGGAAGATCGTCGCCGCACATCAGTGCCATGTCGTCCGATGGTGTGACGCTGAGGTTTAAGTCGTTCTCCGATGGAGGCTGCATGCTGCAATTCGGAACATCTTGAGGGGTGATTGGACAGATTTGGGAAGAGTAGTGACAATCAGCCTCGCCCAATCCACAGTATTGCGTGTATTTGTTGTCTTGTGCTTTCGTTTGCGCACTTCCTGGCGTTTGTTGGATTTCACCACAAACTTGACTAGGCTGATTTGGAGCGTTGTTGAAGTTCAATGTTTGGAAGTATTTAATTGCTGCGGTGGAACTATAGAATGAGCCACTTAATGTAGCTGACGATCCTACAGATTCAGCTGTACCATAGATCGATATATCTTTTATAATCAGAGAGTTGTGCGCAGAAACATCACCGACGACAAAATGGTCTTGTAAAGGATGGTTTGTTTTTAGGTGTAGTGTTTCGCCTTGTGATTCGACCTTACCACAGATGTTTGTATTAAATACATTGGTCGTGCTGTGTGTCGAAATATCACCAATAATGGTGTTGTACGTTCCATCAATGTGAAGTGTCGAACCTGTTAGCTTAATATTCCCGTCTATGAGAATGTTATGCAGCTTTGTTGGGTAAGCCGATAGAAGATCACCATAGATGACAGTGTGTTTGTTTTGGTAATCGTCAAGGTTTGAAGCCTTCTCATTGCTAACCGTTAATCCGGTAGCGAGGGCGTGGAGAGAGATACGCTTATTGGGTTCACCAATCGTATTGTTCCCCTCTAACACAATGCCATGAGCTGCTTCTAGCGTTATCTCTTTGTCCGGTAATGAGGAGACAATTTTATCACCAGCGGGTAGGACTAGTTTCCCTGTACAGCGATAAGTCGTGCCATCGCTTTCGATACTAAAACTCTTGTGTGAGCAAAGTTGACCTAACTCAGATAGATCTTTTACGTCATAAGTGGTGGCGTGTGAGGTTAGCGGTAAAAAAAGAACCGCAGTGAAAATACTGCAAAGACGCATCATCAAATGTCCTAATGAGTGGAACAAGATGGCATCAAGCGAGCGTGAGCAAATGCTCACTGAAATTGGAATAGCTGCGGTACTTTTTGTTTTGAAGCCGCTTAGTTATTGAACTTTGGTTGTTTTTTATTTCGTATGTCATACCAAAGTTTAGCGGCCTTATTACAACGTAAGTGTCAGGTTAGTTCAAGAGGCAAGTGTGATGTGTGTCGATTTATATGTGTAACTATTTGTTAGTTAAGGATAATAAGTAAGCATGTTGGTTCAGAATCAGGAAGGACGCGATCCTGATTCTGAATGTTTATAACGCTAGGCAGCGTGAACGATGAGTGGAGCCATCTGATATAACTCTTCTAGTATGGCTTTCGTTTGTCTCGAATAGACCAGGCAATCTCGATCGCCAACGAGCTGAATTGCTCTCACTTTACCTGCAACCAAACATTGCCTAATCGTGCGTAGAACCATTTGGATATCAATTTCTGACGCGCCATCAAGGCTGTTTTTGGTTTTTAGAGATCCAAGGTCGATACTAATGATTATTTGGTCGCAGTGGTCTAGGTAATTGCCGATCTGTTGCTTAACATTATTGCGATGACGAAAAGAAAACTCTTTATCGGTTACCCAGTCACAACCTTGATCCTCCGCGTATTCCCACGTTTCTTGCTTTGTATCTTGTTCGCTAACACCAGCAAAAAATAATCGCACGTTTTGATAGCGAGAAAGAGCAAAATGGAATGCCGAGCCTAAACGTGGTTCAAGTGTTGGTTTCAAGTTCATGTCATGTCCAATATTTACCACACCCACTTCGTCTCGATAGGACACGACCACAGGTAACATGGACAAGATTGCCTCGGTACAGTTAGTTACTAAAACAGGAATTGAGTGGCGAGAAAGCGAAAGGCTTAATGCTTCCTGAAACTCGCCATTTTCCAGCTTGTCGTGGTTGAAGTGACCAAAGTTTTCAGCGGTTTCATGATCATGCTGTTGGTATAGCCAATCGCTAGCATTTTCCAAACTTTGATCAGCTAATTCAAACGCGCCCTTAGACATGGGTGGCAAATACTCACACACTGTCATAAAAGAAAAAGGGTAATGCTGCGGCTGTTTCACGGTGTGGTGGAGTTTATAGCGTTTGAAAAAGCTTAACATGATGAATTACCTTTCTGGTGGTAGTGCCCTTGCCGCTTGCAGTACATGTAAAATAATGCGCTGCTTATCCTTTTCGACTCGGTGGGCCGGAGCCATCACCGAGACTGCGCCAATCAGTTTGCTTCCTTTCATTACCGGTGCGCTAATACCTGAAACACCAGGGTCAATCTCAGAAGTACTGACGGCATATCCGTGTTTACGGATGGTTGTGAGCTCTTTTTCCCACTCGTCACGTCGGTGATCTTGATTAAAATATCTCAAGATTTTCTCGCATCGACTTTGAGGCATAAAAGCAAGCATCACTTTAGATGAGGCACCGCGCAGCAGAGGTTGACTTTGACCCTGGACGAAGCTGCAACGCAGCGCCTGCATACTTTCTTTCTGTCTGACACAAAGCGCACGATAACCCGCTGGTACCATATAAGCGGCCATTTCCCCGGTTTGTTGTACCAACCTAGCCAGTATGGTTTCGACCATGTCGAGCCCATGTTGCGCGGTCTCATAGCTGTGCATGAGTAATAATGCCGCCGGACCAACTACAAATGTCTTGTCGTGAACGCTTTCTTCGATCAAGTTCCACTCTTTAAGCAGTTTTAAGTGTCGGTAAAGGCTGCTTAAAGGAACGTTCAATTGCTCGCTTAGCGTTTTCGCAGAAACTGGGAACGGACTAACTGCAACTTGCATTAACAACTGCAGTGATTTTTCGTTTACCTGGTTAGCATTAGCTTTGTTTGTCGTCATGAGAGTGTTGTAACGTGTTGTAGGAGTTACGACAAATATAATTCTTAATCACTGAGAAAAGAAAAATAATTTTAATGGGTAATTCTTACATGATGAGAAACAGACAGGTAAAGACTTTCGCAAGTACCGATAGACATAACATGGTGTCGAATTAAAGTCTCAGGTTTGAGGCGCTTGATACTAAATTGGAACAGGAGTGAATAAGACATTGTTTAGTTTGCGGTATTACTCAGCGTTTCGCATACTGAGTTAATCCAAACAAATAATGTTAAAAAACGTGAGTTGCTAGCGGGTATCGGAATCGAGGTACCATCTCAGTAAATCGGTTTTATAAAAGGTTACTTTTATATGCTGAATAAGGCGATTTTTAAAAAAGCCATCATTTTTCTTCTGCCTACTCCCTTGGTTATTGGAGAGGTTTTGTATTTAGCTCGTGAAAGCGTGCAAAACAATCTCAATCATTTATTAGAAAAAAATGTGCAAATTGCAGATGAAATTTTATTCCAAATAGAGACAGAAAACCGCACGGCGTTGCTACACCCTGAACGATGTGAAGAGCTCCAGCAAAGCTTAATGTTTGAACGAGATATTGAAGAAATGCTCATTGTGAAAGAGGGAGTCATTACTTGTTCTTCGAAATTGGGAAGTATCTCTAAACCGTTAGCTGAGCACATCACCTTTCCTAAGGGACAAACGCTAGCGTTTGGTAGTGTTGATAGCTTGTACGATCAGTTCTTGCTTGTGGTAACGGAGGGAGAGCGGGGTTATCAAGCCGTAACGATTATCGATCATGACTACTTTAATGCGACAATAGGGTTTAACAACGATTTACGCCTAAAACGCTCTGCGCTGTTTATCCATGATCAAGTTTCACCTGAAGGAGCATTAAGAGCGGGAAGTAATCCTATCGGTATCAAATCGTCGCAAATGTTTGAGTATGAAGCTTTGAGCGAAGCCAGCGATCTTTTCGTCAAACAGAGAACACTTTCCTATTTTTTGTACTCAATTCCAATTATTTTCGTTATCTACCTTTGCTTGTATGCGTTGAATAAGTTTATTGATCCCCATCGCAATTTGATACTGGATCTTAAAAGAGCGATAAAAAGAGGAGAGTTGACCCTGTATTACCAACCGCAAGTTAACGTTGATACCGGCCAGTTATTCGGGTTTGAAGCGCTTGTGCGATGGGAGCATCAAAGTAAGGGGTTCATTTCTCCGGATGAGTTTGTCCCTGCGGCAGAGCAAAGTGGATTGGTTTTTTTACTTACTGATTTCGTTCTGGATAAAGCGGCAGAGGACTTCAGTAAATTAGGCTTTGATCAGCCTGTCCACCTTGGTATTAACGTGCCGCCTGGTTATTTAGTCGGACCAAACGCGATCAGAAAAATTCAATTGCTCGACAGACAGTTGAGCCGAAACAAAGTCTCATTAGGGGTAGAGATAACGGAGCGTCAGCTCATTGATTCAGAGGCGAGAAAATGCATTGCAGCGCTGCGAGTGCATGGTATTGATGTGCTGATCGATGATTTTGGAACTGGCCAAACCTCGTTAGCATTTCTACAGCACATGCGCATAGATTACTTAAAAATCGATAAGTGCTTTGTCGAAACCATTGGTATTCCTAGCCTTAGTGCTTCTGTCTTAAAAGCGATGGTTCACTTCGCGGAAGAATTACAAGTACAATTGATCGCTGAAGGCGTGGAAACCATAGCGCAAGCTGAACACTTAAAGAAGATGGGAGTGAGATATCATCAGGGATACCTGTACTCCAAACCATTACCTTATGAGCAGCTTGCGCAGCGAAGTCATTATGATTGGTAGACGTTAGCTCTATAACACTGAGCATTTTCATCAAACACAAACTCTAACTCATTTTTGATGCTATCTAAGCGGTCTTCTTGGTAGTGAGACACATACAATAGTTGGCTTAAATTCTCTCTAGCGATGAGCTCAAGTGTGTTCTTAACTAACCGTCTACCCAAAAAATCTAACCCTTGATACGGCTCGTCCAAAATCAATAATGTGGGTTGTTTCACGATGGCTCTTGCAATCAGTAATAGTCGCTGCTGACCGTACTCTAATTGCTTGAATGAGGTTTTTTTGTACTGGCTCATATGTAAGATATCGAGCCACTCGTTTGCAATATTCATCTCTTTGCGAGTTGGCTGGTTATACAACCCAATCGAATCGTAAAATCCTGACAAAATGACTTCTAATGCGCTGCAATTGACTCGATATTGGAGGTGTAGCGCTGAAGACACCATACCGATATGCTGCTTAATTTCCCAGATTGTCTCGCCAGTACCACGCTTTTTACCAAAAATATCAATGTCATTGCTGTAGCATTGCGGATGATCGCCAAAGATCAATCCAAGTAAGGTACTCTTTCCACAACCATTTGGGCCTTTGACCTGCCAATGTTGGCCCTTGTCTATGCGCCAGTTCAAGTCAGTAAAAATCTTCTTATCGGTGTATTCAACAGTCCCATTCTTTAGTTCAAATATTGGGTTGTTGAATGGCGTCGAGTGCTGATGCTGACGTATCAAGCTCATCATTTCTTCACTCTGTTGCTCTGACTGAGATTTTATTTGTCCAATGATTGGATGATTATCCCAACTGGACTTATCCATTGTACTATCAAGCTTTCCTGCACTGAAAAGCGCGATGCTATTGATCCACTCAGGCATGTCAGATTCGCGAGAGAAGGTTATGAGTAGTTGCACATTTTGAGAAAGCGAGTGTAAATAGCGAGCGAGAGCAGCTCGGTGCGCAATATCTAAGCCAGTAAATGGATTATCGAGTAATACTAAGTCAGGTTGTGTGGCTAAAGCTCGGGCGAGCATTACTCTTCTGGTTTCTCCGGTAGAGAGAACGCGGAAGCCACTATCTTTAAGATGACTTAGGTCGAGATCATTAATTAGCTGTTCAGTTAAGTTGGTGTCTTGGCTCTGCTCTAGGATTAATGAATAAACAGTGCTCCCTTGGTCGATACGATCAAGAAAATCCGTATCATCCTTTTCTAATTCTCTTTCCAGTAATCGCTGTTGCTCTGATAACGACACTTGCGCAACGGACAGCCCATTTAGCTCAATTTCCCCACTATTTGGTGACATTTCATCACAAATAAGGTCTCCAAGCAGAGAGCCAATATCTCCATCCGCGCTGAATATCCCCCAAGACTGCTGAGTGTTAATTTTCCAATCGTCAATAAACAAGTGTGTCGTGTTTCTCTTAGCTGCAAGCTGACGAAAGTGAATAGTCATTGTGTTTGTCTTCCCTGTTTTCGTTTTAGTGGATTACTTATAACAATTTACGAACTCAGTACGGAAGCGCTTTTGTGTATTAATTTTGAACAGTGCTCAGTCTTGTGCATATTAACGAAGCCTTGTATTAGAGGATAAAAATGCGACTAGAGTCATTAAGTAACAAGTAAACTTGTCAATAATTTTGTTTTATTTTTGAATCAACCTATCATTATGCATGTATATGTTATGCTGATAAATTCATATTTGCCGTTTGTTAATTAATCAATGTAAGGACACATGTTTATGAGTGAAACGGAATACGATTACCCTTCGAGTTACAGCCTAGTTTCCATTACCGATACCTCCAGTTACATCAAATATGCCAGTGAAAACTTTAATGAAGTCGCGGGGTTTGATGAAGGGGAGCTTATCGGTAAACCCCACAATGTTGTGCGTCATCCTGATATGCCAAAACAGGCTTTTAAAGATTTATGGACTCACCTGAAAACTGGCAAACACTGGATGGGAATGGTCAAAAATCGACGTAAAAACGGCGGCTATTATTGGGTTGACGCGTTTGCTTCTCCTATAAAATCTAATGGTGAAGTTGTGGAATACCAATCAGTGAGATTTAAACCTGAGCGTATACACATCCAGCGAGCGGAAAAAGCGTATTCGAAGCTTCGAAATAATCGTAAGCCGTGGAAAATGTATCTTCCTCGTACACGTTTGTGGATGAGATCGGCCTTCTTCCTTTTAATTTCAAACCTTCTTGGCTTACTCATTCTACAAATGAATCAATCACCAGTGATAGCGTTTGGCGTTGTTGCGTTACTTTCCGTTTTCTCTATTTATGTATTAACCAGACCAGTTGAGAAGCTCGCTAAACAGGCTAGGCAAGACTTCAATAATCCACTCATGGAATATATTTATTGCGGAAGAATCAACGATCTGGCTGAGATTGAGCTGGGTATGAAGATGCGTAAGCAATTTGCCAATGCGCTATTGGGGCGCGTTGGCGTGTCTGTAAAAGACTCTTGCGAAAAAACGCGCGCAAGTGCTAACAGTGCTGCGACAAATAGCCAGCAAGTGACGGAGAACTTAAGCGCACAGAAAGTGGAGATTGACTCGGTCGCAACAGCGGTCAACGAGATGCAAGCCTCTTCATCTGAGATATCAAATAATGCTCAAGCGACCGCCGAGGCTACGTTAGAAGCGCAAAATACGATGATAGACAGCCGTAGCGTTATCGATAATGTTAACCAATCGGTACTAGAGCTGGTGGGTGAGCTCGGCGAAATATCTAAAGTGGTCATACGTTTGAACCAACAAACCGAGCAAATTGGAACCGTTGTTGAAGTCATCAATGGTATTGCCGAACAAACTAATTTATTAGCGTTGAACGCTGCAATTGAAGCCGCGAGGGCAGGCGAACAAGGCAGAGGGTTTGCCGTTGTAGCAGATGAAGTGAGAACCTTAGCTAAAAGAACTCAGGAATCGACAACAGAGATTAAATCGGCCATTGAAGGGATTCAAAATGGGAGCAAATCAGCGGTTTCTGCGTTAGAGAAAGGTAATGAAATGTCGACCGGAACGGTAACATTGCTAGGTACTGCTTTGGATAGCATTCAACAACTGGAGTCCCTTGTTCAGGACGTCGTCGAACGAAACCAACAAATTGCGGTCGCGATAGAAGAGCAGGTTTATGTAACGGATGAAATAAATGAAAACATCCAGTCGCTTAATTTAAAGTACAGTGAATCGTATGAACTGATGACTGAAACGAATCATATGAACACCAAAGTGCAAAATTGCACCAATGACCTGTCTGAAATGATTAAGAAGTTTGCTTAAACTTTAGAAAATCGAAGTTAAAAGCCCGCTAAACATTAGCGGGCTTTTAACTGGAATATAGTGAAGTGCTGGATTCGCTTACGAGCGAGGATTTCTAAATCTCGTTTTTGTAAGAGCTAAAACGACGAGAGCTCGCAATAAATGCGAGCTCTCTAAATAAGTGGCGGAGAGATAGGGATTTGAACCCTAGATACGCTATTAACGTATGCCGGTTTTCAAGACCGGTGCTTTCAACCACTCAGCCATCTCTCCGTTGTGGGCGGTATAATAAGGAGCATAGTCCGACTTGTAAAGTGCTGAATTATAATAGAAGTACTGTTTGCTTGTTTTATGATCACTGATGTGATGTTGGACAGTTTGAAAACGGAGTGAAAAAGGGACAAAAAGTACCAATTTATAGAGTTTTTACTTTATATTGGCGCACGTCAATAAAATGGTGTTTTATTGTTATCTTGCTGATATATAAGACATAACATGCTTTTAGGGTACATGTGTTCGCCCGAAAGTATTTGCAAGACTTTGTGAACTAATTCAAAATTAACTGGTATAGCCAGTTGTGCTTAGAATTCTTAAGGGTGTTTATGAAGGTCACAAATCTATTTAAAGACAAAGTTGATGCGATTTCTGCTCATCAATCCGAGTTTATGAATTGGATGTCTCCAACGTTACGCGATTATTGGAGTGACTTTTTGGGGAAAGCTCAAAATAGCTTTCTTTTCTCAAAAGTTCGTGATCACCAGCAGCCAGCCGTCAACGAAGAAGTTGCACCTCAACCTGCACCGATCGTAATGGCACCTGAGGCTCAAAAGCTTTATGACGAGTTAAGTGAAAAAATTGGCGAAGTTATTCACACTGGTGATTGGGTTCATGTGTCTCAAGAACGTATTAACCAATTTGGTGCGGTAACGGAAGACATGCAATGGATTCATACTGATCCAGAGCGTGCTTCAACTGAATCTCCATTTAAGACAACTATCGCTCATGGCTTTTTAACATTAGCATTGCTGCCTAAACTGACGGATTCAGTCGATCCAGACAAGCCAATGTTCCCAACAGCTAAAATGGTAGTTAACTTGGGTTTAAACCAAGTCCGTTTCCCTTACCCTGTCAAAGCAGGCAATAATGTTCGTGCAGTCAGCACGTTAACAAAAGTAACGCCAATCAAAAAAGGTTTGGAGATTGAGCGCGAAATTAAAGTGGAAATTGAAGGTATTCGTCGACCTGGTGCGGTTGTGGTCTCTGTAATTCAACTGCATTTCTAATTCCGAAACCGGATAGAACACGACATAGTAAAAGAGAGCATCAGGGTGCTCTCTTTTTCATTTTTACTGATTAAAGTTTTTTACTGGCGTATAACCGTAATCTGCAATCGCTTTTTGTCCCTGCTCTGAACGAAGGAAAGCGATAAAACCTTTACCTGCATCGCTAATCTTATCTACTTTGTATAGCACTAGGAATGGTCGCGCCAACTTGTACTTATGATTGCTAATGTTTGTCGAGGTTGGGTCAATACCATCTAACTGAATCGCCTTGATCGAGCGATCTACTGACCCTACAGAGATAAAACCAATGGCGCGAGTGTTATGGTTAACAATGGTTTTTACCATGCTGTTGCTGTTTACAACCAAGTTGTTTGGGCTGATATCCGAGACAAGGCGATCATTAACGATTTTGGTCAGTCCCAGCAAGCTTTCGAAGCTGTAACGTGAACCTGAAGACGCTTCTCTAGTAACCACCGCGATAGGCTGATCTGCGCCCCCGACCTCTTTCCAATTCTTAATTTTACCTTTGTAAATATCAAATAGTTGTTGCTGAGAAAGGTTTTCTACAGAGTTGGTACGGTTTACAACAACAGCGAGGCCATCATAAGCGATAGGGTATACATTGAGATCTTCACCTTTTTCGCTTTCAGTCAGATAGCGAGAGCTCATGCCTATTTCGGCTACTCCTTTATTGACCATAGTGATACCAGCACTCGAACCAATGCCCTGAACAGCAACGTAATCGTCTGGGTGTGTTTTGTTGTATTCCTCAGCAAGTACATCCATCACACGAGCAACCGACGTTGAACCTGAGATGTTGATTTCTTTTGCAATGGTAGGGAGGGAGACTGCTATGGCCAATAACGTCGCCACAGTAAAACGTAACATATTAAACTCCATATACGGGATAAAGCAGAGTTTATGATATTGCGTTCAGGTTACACTTTTGTGAACTGTTAGCGCTAAACAAAGGAATTGTTTCTAGTCAAGAGGTGATGGAGCTAGCGTTTCCAAGTGGATTGAGATGATAATCTGGGCAAATGATAATATAGCTATCTTATACTTGAGTTAGGTAGATAACTACCATCGGTGATGATGTAAAGGTTATATACTAGGATCGACAGCTCTAACTATCATCCATCGGGAGAACGTTGATGTCAGTGTCCCAAATGGCGACAAGTCGTTTATACAAATCAGTTCAATCGCTCTGCTCTGCGCGTAATGCTAACTTGCCTGTCGAACAGGGCAAGTGCCTCTATGAGCTAGTAGAAAATGGCGTTGAGCTTCATCGGGCGCATTTTCTCCTCGACTCCCAGCATAGCGAGTATACTTCTCCCGTCGCGAAGATCATGTTTGATGAGGAAAACCAACTTTGGTATTTCTATGTTCCCACATATCACAACGAGCTGTTAAGGTGGGTGCCTTATAAGCCACTTCCATTTAGCCGAATGCTTGAGGACTTACTCAACGAGTTGGAGCGCGATCCTCAAGCGTGTTTTTGGGAATAGGGCGAGCCCAACGGATGCGAATGCCGACATGATTTATACTTTAGGCCTAACAACTTGGTTTCTAAAGTCTTTGGGGGTCATGTTATAAACGGATTTAAATGCTGTACTGAAATGCGCTGCACTTTTAAAACCAGACTCAAACGCTATTTCTGTTATTGATTTTTCTGACTTGCGCAGTTGGGTTGCTGCGAAGTTTATCCGTTTCACCTTTAATATCTGAGAAAACGAAAGATCATCTGCGGCGAGGCGACGTTTTAAGGTTGCGATGGACATGCTCATATGAGCCGCTAAGCCTTCTAGCGTGATGTCTTTTTCAATATTACCCTCAATGTACTTAATGGCTTTTTGAGAGTCGCTCAGGCTACTTGCATCATCTATGATAGATAGGATGTTTGGCTCTACCTCAACCATCAACGACAGCAATGCCATTGCGATATGGCTTTGTGTGTAGTCTGGAGCATTGCGACTCGCTAACTTAACCAACATGTCCTTCAATTGTGCTACTTCGCTACTGGATTGCGTTGAAAAAGGATAGAAGCGCCTTTCTTCCGTTTTGGAACGTAGCATCGGGTGCGCTTTCTTAAAGTCACAGAATATATTTGGATTGAAGACTAAAGCCAGTGCTTTAAAGCCTCCGTCACTAGAGACGGCTTCTGCACTGCTCAGATCTGCGGAGTTATAGAGTGTGAAATCTCCGGCTTTAAGTTCAAATTGCTCGCCATTAGGTTGATGAACTAATAGGGCACCTTCTTCAACAATATATAACCCATTATGTGTTGCAGTGTAACGCTCACTTTTGCGCGCAGTGAAGTGATTAAAGCGAATGATCTCAATGTTCGGCATACTCTTTCTTATCGTTTTACATAACAAATAAAAAAGGCGCTCAATAGAGCGCCTTTTGACTTCATTCGGTATTATTCACTTACAGTCTGTTCTGTTTGTGCTGCTGGTTGTTCAGCGAATACCTGGGTTGGCTTTGCAACTAAACTGCGGTTTTCTTGGTTTACGTCCGTAAGGACAATTTCCAATGTATCCCCAAGTTTGTATACGACCTCTTTATCGATAGAGATGGTACCGTTGTCGCCATTGCACTCAATTCTTTCTTTATTATCAAGAATTAGTGCACCAGGAATAAAGGCTGCTGCGCCATTTTCGAGAAGTCGGACACGTGCGCCTGCACGATTAATATCGAAAATCTCACCTGTGAAACAAGTTTTCTTGCTCGGCTCATCAGCAAGCGTGCGTGCATATAGCCAATCTGAGACATTTCGCTCAGCGATTTTATGATGTTTACGATGTAGAGCTAGCTCTTCGCCTACTTGGTCATCTGGTTTTTGTACGGGTTCTTTACCAAGGATGACGGCCTTCAACATACGGTGGTTGATCATATCACCGTATTTACGAATTGGTGATGTCCAAGTTGCATAGATGTCTAAACCCATTGCGTAATGAGGCAGAGGCTGATTACCCACCTCACTGTATGCTTGGAACTTACGAATGCGGTTATCTAGATAAGACGTTTCTTGAGCTGCCAACCAGCGGCGCAACGCAGCAAAGCCTTCTAGCGTAGCAATAGACTCCGCTGTGAACTCCAACTGGCCTTCTGGATTGACAAGTTGAACCACTTCTTCAATCTTCTCGTTCTTGATACCTGCATGCGTATTGAAGACACCTGTTTCAAATTTATCGCGTAATGTACGACCTGCACAGATGTTTGCGGTAATCATGGATTCTTCAACAAGACGGTTTGCACTGCGGCGCATGTCTGCGTGGATAGCGATTACATCGTTATCTTCACTGAGCTCAAAACGGTAGTCAGGACGATCAGGGAAGACCACTGCGTTTTTCTCACGCCATTCAGCGCGAGCAAGAGAGAACTCATAAAGATCACGAACGATGGTCGCGATCTCTTCAGATGGCGTCCATGCTTCAGAGCTGCCGTTTTCTAACCAATCAGACACGTGATCGTATGCTAGGCGTGCATGTGATTTGATGTTTGCTGCGAAGAATTTAATATCGTCGCCAATCACACCATCTTTACTTACCGTTACGGTACAGCAAATAGCAGGGCGGGTTTCACCTTCAATCAGAGAGCATAGGTTGTCCGCTAAATCACGAGGTAACATCGGGATGTTGCGGCCTGGAAGATAAATAGTATAGCCACGCTCACGTGCTACTTTATCCATTTCATCTTCAGGTGTGATGTAGGCGGTTGGGTCCGCAATAGCGATGGTGAGTTCGAAATCGCCAGATACGGTTTTCTTCGCGTACAGCGCATCGTCCATATCTTTAGTCGATTCACCGTCGATAGTGACGAATGGAACATGAGTCATGTCTACGCGTTCTAGCTCCGCGTCGTCTTTCAGTTCCCAGTTATCGATGCCTGCTGGCTCAGAGTTTGGTAGATCGTTTTGAGCAAGCGTTACCCACCAAGGCGCAATTTTATCATTCGCGTCAGTGATTTTTTCAGAAATTTCTACGAAGAAAGAGTTATCGCCTTTTAGAGGGTGGCGAATAAGATGTGCGACAACCCAATCACCTTCGGCGAACTCGTCAGGTTTTAGACCTTTCTTTAGTTTCGCTTTAAGAGATAGCTTTTTAAGCTGTGGGTGATCAGGTGCTACGTTGAGCTTGCCTTTGAACATTTTTACTCGACCAATAAAGCGAGTCACGGCTTGTTCCAGCAGCTCTTGTGGCTCTGCAACTTCGCGTTCATTTTCGGTGCGGATAATGGCGACGACTTTGTCACCGTGCATGCACTTTTTCATGTACGCAGGCGGGATGAAGAAGCTCGTCTTACTGTCCACTTCCAAAAAGCCAAAGCCTTTATCTGTGGCTTTTATTGAGCCTTCTTTTTTGGGCAGGTTTTCTTGGATTTTCTGCTTAAGCTGAGCGAGTAGTGGGTTATCTTGAAACATCTTTTCTTAAATTACCTATGGAGTTGGGCACACTATAATCATTGCGAGCTATTATTACTACCTGTGGAGCGTAATTTCGCCGTGAATTTTGCCAATTTAACCACGAGAAATTGGCTTAAATATTGATGAAATTCTCATCTGTGAGTTACGCGAATCTACGGGGAATGGTAGGGCTGGTGGAAAAATATGCTAAAAATACCATTGTTGAGAATAAATTGTGATGTAATTCAATTTTTTCTGGATTTTTTTATGCTTTTAAGGAATAATCCGCCTCCCTTAGTCGTCCCTAATGGCTTATCGCGGTTGTGTACTGTGCTGTGTTCCCGTCTGAATGGAATCAGTATCTGGATGGATCAGTATCGAATTGGAAGAGCATATGGGACTGTTTTTTTGTTTAATTAAGTAGGATCCCAATGCAAGATTCTGTTATTCAATTCAGTGATTTATCTCTGAATGATTCTATCCTTTCTGCTCTAGACGGAATGGGTTTCGTGTCACCAACTCCAATTCAGGCTGCGGCAATCCCACACCTATTGGAAGGTGCTGACGCGCTGGGTAAAGCTCAAACAGGTACAGGTAAAACAGCAGCGTTCTCTCTGCCTCTTCTCAACAAACTCGATCTAAACCAACGCAAACCGCAAGCGATTGTACTTGCTCCGACTCGTGAGCTGGCAATTCAGGTTGCAGCGGAAATGAAAAACCTTGGTAAAAATATCAAAGGTTTGAAAGTTCTAGAGATTTACGGTGGCGCATCTATTGTCGACCAAATGCGTGCTCTTAAAAGTGGCGCTCATGTAGTTGTCGGTACTCCAGGCCGTGTTCAAGATCTTATCAATCGCGAACGTCTACACCTAGACGAAGTTAGTACTTTCGTTCTTGATGAAGCAGACGAAATGCTAAACATGGGTTTCGTAGATGACGTAACTGCGATCATGGAGCACGCTCCAGAGTCAGCACAACGCGTTCTGTTTTCTGCAACTATGCCTCCAATGCTGAAGAAGATCGTTGAACGCTTCCTTCGTGACCCTGTAACGGTTGACGTTGCTGGTAAAAACCACACTGTAGACAAAGTTCAACAACAGTTCTGGGTAGTGAAAGGTGTAGAGAAAGATGAAGCAATGTCTCGTCTTCTTGAAACTGAAGAAACTGACGCGTCAATCGTATTCGTACGTACTCGTCAAGATACTGAGCGTCTGGCTGACTGGCTATCTGCACGTGGCTTCAAAGCAGCTGCACTGCACGGTGACATTCCTCAGTCTCTACGTGAACGTACTGTTGATCACATCAAACAAGGTGTTATTGACATCCTAGTTGCAACTGATGTTGTAGCTCGTGGTCTTGACGTTCCACGTATTACGCACGTATTCAACTACGACATCCCATTTGATGTTGAGTCATACATCCACCGTATCGGTCGTACTGGCCGTGCTGGACGTAAGGGTAAAGCGATCCTTCTAGTTCGCACTAACCAAATTCGTATGCTTCGCACTATCGAGCGTGTAACTAAGTCATCTATGGAAGAAATCCAACTTCCTCTACGTGACCAAGTTGCTGAAGCTCGTCTAGCTAAGCTAGGCGCTGAGCTTGAAGCAGAGAAAGAGCACAAAGCACTAGACAAATTTGCTGAGTTGGTAGAGAAACTACAAACTTCTCTAGACATCGACCCAGCAACACTTGCTGCTATGCTTCTTAAGCGTCAACAAGGCAAACGTCCTCTGTTCTACATTGGCGAAGACCCAATGGTTGAAGCAATTGAGCGTGACAAGCAACGTCGTAAAGAGCGTCGTGAAGGTGGTCGCGATGGCGGTCGTAACTTCAACAACCAAGACTGGGATACTTACCAGCTTCAAGTTGGTCGTGAGCAAGGCGTTCAAGTTAAAGACATCGTTGGCGCTCTAGCAAACGAACTAGGTCTAGGTAAAGGTTCTATCGGTGCGATCAAGCTAGCTCAAGGTCACACATTCGTACAGCTACCTAAAGCAATGACTTCAGACGCGGCGAACAAGCTAAGCAAACTACGCATCCGTCAACAAGATGTTGGTGCTGTAGTATGTGATTTCGATGATTTCCGCGAGTCTCGTGGTGGTCGCCGTGACGGTGGTCGTCGCGATGGTGGTCGTCGTGATGGAGGTGGTTACCGTGGCAACCGCGAAGGCGGCAACCGTGGTGGTGATCGTCGTGAAGGCGGCCGTCGCGAAGGTGGCTTCCGTGGTAACCGTGACGGCAACCGCGATGGCAATCGTGAAGGTGGCGAACGTCGTTTCGATCGCAACCGTGGTGGTGATCACCGTGGTGCACATCGTGGTGAACGTGGTCACGGTCGTGGCCGTCGTACAGACGCATAATCACTAGTGATTAAAGCGACGGTTTAAGTCGCTACAAAAAGAATTGAAAGCCGAGCAAAGCGCTCGGCTTTTTTATGCGCGTCTAATACGGTTTTGCTTTTCATCGTGTTTGTTTACCCAACTTATTACTTCGTCTAAGGGCAGGGCAGGACAGAACAAGTAACCCTGAATGATGTCACAGCCTCGACTTCTCAAAAAATGCAGTGTGTCCATGTCTTGAACGCCTTCTGCTACGACCGAATACCCTAATCCATGTGCTAGCGCAATCGTGTTCTCAACGATAGAGCGGGAGCCTTCTGTGCGGCTTGCTGTGGAAAGAAATGAGCGGTCGATTTTAATTTGATCAACCGGAAGATCTCTTAACAGTGACAAAGATGAATACCCAGTGCCAAAATCATCCAAGCTGATCTTTATACCTAATCCTTTAATTTGATGAATTAAGGGGTTGAGCTCAACGACCCTATCGATCGCCATCGTTTCAGTGATCTCTAAACTTATTAGGTCAGCGAATTGCGGGTTTACTTTGAGCAAAGTTTCTAAGCGATTAAAGAGCAAGTTAGATGAGAGATCTTTCGCTGATAAGTTTACGTGGACAGGAAGCTTAATGCCTTTCTCTATAAATGTTTGCAGATCCCTTTCTACTTGGTTAAGAACCCACATGGTAATGTTGTGTACCTGATTGCTACGCTCTGCGATAGGAATGAAGTCGTTGGGTGAGATCGTTTTACCATTTTCGTCATGCCAACGAATCACTGCTTCAAAACCGACAGCTAAGTTAGTGTGTGCATCAATCAACGGTTGGTAATACAACTGAAACTCTTCTTTTTCAAGTGCACATTGAATACGAGAAGATATCTCAAGTTGGTACTTAGCCCCGACGTTCATATCCTCATTATAAAACGCAAAAAGATTGCCATTACGCTTGGCGTGATACATAGCGATATCTGCGTGCTTGATCAAAAGATCATTGGTTAGGGCGTCATATGGGTAGGTGCTTATACCGAAAACAACGCGGCAGGAAACTTGAAACTCATCTAAATGAAAGCGTTCAGACATTGCAGAATCTAGTTCTTCTATGAGTTTTTTACCCGTTTCCTCGCATGCAGAAGATGTCAGGATGACAAATTCATCACCACCAACGCGGAATATCTGGTCATTGCCTTTCAGTTTCCCCTGAAGGCGTTGACCAATTTGAATAAGTAACTGGTCTCCACAAAAGTGACCCATTGCATCGTTGACTTGTTTAAAATTAACCACGTCAAAAAGGATCACCGAGAATGGGTCTCTAGATTGTATTCTGCCTTCGATAGACTCAAAGCAGTATTTACGATTAGGGAGCCCAGTAAGAGCGTCATGGACAGCATTGCGCTTCTCTCTTTCAGCAACGGTATGAAGCTCTAATATCGAATCGTTGCTCCACTTAATCACCAGCACGACAAAGATACTGCCGCCAAAAAGTATAAGAGAAACCCCCGTTTCTAAGAGAGAAGCAATAGGTTTTTGCATGATGGCGTGCAAAAAAACGGCATAAGCAAAAATGAAACAGCTGATTAACAATAATAGGAAAGTCCACCCGGTTACGTCAGTTTTCGAGCAAATGTTTTTTGTCATCTGCCATCCCCAGCAGAGCAAAATCAAACCTAAGATCACTAATAGAAATGCAATAGTGGGCACATTATTACCCCGATTTATTGATTGGTTTGTTATTTTTGTTCACCCAATAAACAACGTAGCTTATATATCTGACTTTGTACAAATTGACCTATTCATAAATTATGTTTAACAAGTGATATTTTTTAGTCTTCAAATAAAATCAAAACTTGCTACAGATCAACAAAATTTGTTCAATCAAATCGCTTTTACTAAAAGATTGTTGAAAGATTAAAAAATTATTGAATAATAGAGGGGCAAACAAGAAGTACGCAGCGCACAAGCGCTATTACAACCTCTGCTCTACAACAGGATAACTATTTCATGTCTAATTCGTTTGTACTGGTGATCAACTCTGGTAGCTCTTCATTAAAATTTGCTGTTATTGATTCTGAAACCGGTGAAGCTTTGGTATCAGGTATTGGTGAGTGTTTTGGTCTACCTGAAGCTGAAATCAGTTGGAAATATCAGGGAGAAAAAACCGTTGAAGCAATTCCAGCTGGCGGTAACCATCATCAGTACGCTGTTGAGCGAGTGGTAAAACTACTCGAAACTCTAGGTTTGAGCTCAAAATTTGTCGCTGTAGGCCATCGCATTGTCGCAGGCGGTGAAACCTTTAAAGGAACTGTGAAAGTTGATGAAACAGTTATTCAAGAAGTAGAGCGCCTTGCTGAACTTGCACCACTTCATAACAAAGCGAACGCTGAAGGCATGAGAGCGGCAATGGCGGCGTTCCCTTCACTGCCTCAATTTGCTGTATTTGACACTGCTTTCCACCAAACAATGCCAGCCAAAGCCTTTATGTACGCACTTCCTTACGAGCTTTACGAAGAGCATAAAGTGCGTCGTTACGGTGCTCACGGCACAAGCCACTACTACGTAAGCCGTGAAGCAGCGAAAATGCTAGATAAGCCGGTTGAAGAAAGCAGCTTTATCACTGTGCACTTAGGTAACGGTGCATCAGTGAGTGCGGTTAAAAATGGCGAATGTGTTGATACAAGTATGGGTTTGACGCCGTTAGCTGGCCTAATGATGGGCACTCGCTGTGGTGACCTAGACCCAAGTGTTATCGAGTTCCTTTTCCGTAAAGGCTGGGAAAAAGACGAAGTGTTCGAGATGATGAACAAGAAGTCAGGTTTCTTAGGTGTATCTGGTGTGACAAGTGATGCTCGTGGTGTACTAGAAGCAATGGAAGCGGGGAATTCACGTGCGAAGTTGGCATTTGAGATCTTCACTTACCGCGTTGCGAAATACATTACTTCCTACCTAGCGGCTCTGGATTCATTAGACGGCATCATCTTCACTGGTGGTATTGGTGAAAACTCACTACCAATTCGTCGTGAAATCTTGAAAAACCTAAAACTGTTAGGTTTTGTTGAAGATGAGAAAGGTAACGAAGATGCAAGATTTGGTAACGCAGGTGTTATTGCAACATCTGAGTTGTTAGGTGCCAAAGCTCTTGTTATTCCTACTAACGAGGAATTTGTGATAGCTAAACAATCGGTTGAGCTATTGTAATATATAACGAAAACAGAAAGTTAAAAGCGAGCCTCGTGCTCGCTTTTTTATTTAAAGCAATTTGGTAATTACTCTTTGAGTTTCAGAGCTTCGCGCTTTTCGATTAAAAAATCCATCAAGACGCGGATTTTTTTCGGCATATGCTCTCGTGAAGGTATATATAAATAAAACCCAGGAAACTCTTTGCACCAAGGTGTCAGAACTCGGGTCAATCTTCCCTCATTTATGTGCTTTTCCACCCATAAATCAATATGCTTCACTAAACCCACACCCTGTATTGCAGCTTGTAACATACTATAGTCATCATTAAAAATAGCATTGCCTTTAGGCTCGAAAACTAGGGTGCGCTTTGCAACATCTGGAGAGGTTAGGGACCAATGATCAATTGTTCCGCTAGAGGTAAAACGATAAGCAAGGCAATTGTGACCTTCTAAATCCTCAGGAGTTTGAGGTAGTCCATTTTGCCTAAAGTATTCAGGAGAGCCCACTATTGCCGTTGTTAACGGCGGAGTAATAGGGACCGCAACCATATGTTCATCTAAGCTTAATCCTAAGCGAATGCCAGCGTCAACGCCTTCTGCGACGATGTTAGAAAAGCCATCATCCATGATTAGCTCTAGGCGTATTTTAGGATAACGAGAGAGGAACTCACCTAGATAGGGCTCAATAAGCAGCCGAGCAGCGGTTCTTGATACACTGATACGGATTAATCCCGAAGGCTCAAGATGAGAGTCGTTCAATTCGTTAACGACCTGCTCAATGTTCACCAATGAAGGTTGCAAAATATCAAGCAGACGTTGGCCTTCTTCCGTCAGCGACATACTTCTGGTGGTTCGATTAATTAACCGAACTTGTAGCTGTTGTTCTAACGCTTTTAGGTGTTGTGATAAGGCAGCACGGGTTACCCCCATTTCTAAGGCTGCTTTAGTGAAACTGCGATGGCGAGCAATATGTGCAAACCACGTCAGTGATGAAATTAAAGAAGGTTCTATTCTCATTTGTTAAGTATAACTAAACAGTCATGTAGATAAAACGATATTTATCCGAAACAGTGTGTTGACTAATATTACATCGAAGCTTAGGTCAGCCTGAGATGAACAGTTAACCTCTAATGGAGAATGTCGCTATGTCTAAAGTCACTTTCAAAAATATCAATGGTCAAGGTATTGAGATTTCAGCGGTTATCAACTTCCCTACAGATTTTGATGCAAGTAAACAATATGCGGCGGTTGTTGTTTCACACCCAGGTGGTGGCGTAAAAGAGCAAACCGCAGGCCTATATGCGAGTAAACTTGCAAAAAGCGGCATAATTGCCATTGCGTTTGACCGTTCGTATCAAGGTGAAAGTACAGGTGAGCCTCGCCAAATGGAAAACCCTTACACGAGTACTGAAGACGTGAGCGCAGTCGTCGACTATCTGACAACGTTAGAGTACGTCGATAACGATAAAATTGGCGCAATGGGGATTTGTGCTGGTGCGGGCTATAGTGCAAATGCAGCGATCAATGATCGTCGAATCAAAGCACTGGGTATGGTTAGTGCCGTAAACATTGGCCAAATGTTCCGTAATGGTTGGGATAATTCGGTTAACGATGCTGACGCTGTTGGTTACTTAGAATTTGGTTCGAATGCTCGCACAACCGACACGAATGGTACAGAATTCGCGACTATTCCTCTAGCTCCGATGCGTGAAGAAGATGCCTCAAATGCAGAGCTACGCGAAGCTTGGGAGTATTACCACACACCACGTTGTGAACATCCAAATGCGCCGGGTTTTGCTCTAACTCGTAACTTAAACCAGATCATTACTTACGATGCGTACCACAAAGCGGAAGCATTCCTAACTCAGCCAATTCTTGCTGTCGTTGGTAGTTACGCAGGCAGCAAATGGATGAGTGATGACCTGATAGAACGTGCAGCGAGTTCAGATAAAACCTTGTATGCCATTGATGGTGCAAACCATATGTCGCTTTATGATGTTGCCGAATACGTCGATGACGCAGTATCCCAACTCGCATCTTTCTTCCAACGCACTCTTTAATATTCCCGATGAAAGGCTCAATTGCTTCGAGCCTTTCTGCTCTCAAGGCTTTTTACTCTTAAGGTATTGATTATGAATATGCAAAAAATCACTTTTAGAAATGCTGATATGTCTTGGGATATGTCTGCATTAATTTTATTCCCAGAAGGCTTCAATGAATCGAAACGCTACCCAACAATGATAAGTGTTCATCCTTTTGGTAGTTGTAAAGAACAAACATCCAGCGCTGTCTATGGTAAAGCCCTTGCTGAGTTAGGTTACGTCGTGATCGCATTTGACGCGAGCTTCCAAGGAGAATCGGGGGGATTGCCTCGCTACGTAGAAGACCCAAGTCAACGTGTTGAAGATATCAGTCGCGTTATCGACTATGCAGTAACTTTACCATATGTCGATGAGAATAGAATTGGTGGACTCGGTATCTGCGGCGGTGGTGGTTACATGATCAATTCAGCCCTAACCGAAAAGCGCTTGAAAGCTGTCGTAGGTATTACGCCTGTTAACTTAGGCCGCTTGTTCCGTGAAGGCTTTAGTATGTACGACCCTATCGCCAATCTTGAAGCTATGGCTGCACAGAGAACAGCCGAAGCTCGCGGCTCAGAGCTGAAAATCGATGAACTTCTTCCTCCAAATATTGAATTTGCAAAAGAAAATGGATTAACAGAACGAGACGTGTTCGAAGCTACTGAATACTACAAAACATCACGTGGACAAACCGAAGGTGGTGCAACTCGTATGCTGTTTTCACATGCACAGAAAACACTGAGCTGGGATGCCTTTGCATTTGCCGAAACGTTATTGACTCAGCCTGTTATGGCCGTGGTAGGGCAAAAAGTCGGGGCATTTGGTGCTTATCGTGATGGGCAGGAAATTTATGGCCGCTCTGTTCAATCAAAAGACCGACAGCTGGTTAATTTGGAAAATTGGTCTCACTATGAACTGTATGACCATCCAGAAGCAGTCGGCATTGCAATGGACAAGGTTTCTGCATTCCTTGAAACACACTTAAAATAATCTAATAAGTTAGAAGCGTTTTGTAGAGTTGCAAAGCGCTTATTTTTAACAGCGTAAGATGTAGTTCGAAGCGAGTAGGTCGGTAAATCTTCGTGCGAATAACCTCATCTACAGGCTATTGACTAAATACCACTGCCAAATACTGTTTAAGACAATGTACACTGAAACCTAATTAAAGGCGTTAGATAGGAATGAAGTTTAATTTATGCGCAAATCAGATAAGAAGGTCGAGAATCTAATTAGAGAAGTGTTGACCGAAGTTTGTGAAGATACGCTAAAAGGCTACGATGGCTTTCTTTGGGTGACTCATACCGTCAAATTCTCTTCTTTTCCACAAAGCTTAGAAATAGTCTGCGTCTTCGAAACGAAGCAAGATCGAGCTAACTTTTTTGAAGGAGAGGGCCGCCAGCATGTTTCCACAACTATTCAAAAGGCCTTTAATAAGGTAGGAGTGCAACTAAAGAACGTCAGTAAGCAAATCAGTTACGATACAAAACAAAAGTGTTAGTGCGGGCAGCAATTGAAGTGAGTTAGGGTTGTTTTAGGCATCCAAAGCTTCATTTTATGAGTTTTGATATAAAGCCTGAAGACTAAGCTTGGGCTTTCTCTGCCAAACTTATCTTTGCCCCATTATTTGCTAAAAAAATTTTCGATCGATAAATCCCGTCAGAATTTGCCCTATATTTCCTAATGTCGAACCAGAGCCGGGGTGTGCACATTCTGGACAAAAGCGAGAAAAACATGAACTCTTAAGAGTTTTGTCCAGAATGTATAGTCATTCAAAAGAGAACATTGATTAAAAAGGCTCTAATGACAAAGCAATCGTCAATAGCACTGGCAAAGTTACGATGCTTAAAAAGTTACCAAACAGAACCATTGAAGCGACCTTGGCAGGCTCAAGGCCAAACCTCTCAGCAAGCAGGTAATTCATGACTGCTGGAGGCAACATCGAAAAGAGTAACATCATCTGCAAATGCATGGTCGGCAGTGGAATAAGCATATAAATAATCCCAAAAGTAACCGCCCCTGTTGCCAACGACTGCAGAGTGCAAAGCAGACCGACTTTAAGACCGCTCAGGCGCATATTACACATCTGAGTCCCGAGGGATAAAAGCATAATTGGGACGGCTGTCTGCCCCAGAAGTGCTGTTGCATTATAAAGAGGCTCCCAGATACCAATGTCAGTCAAGTTTAGTATCAGAGCCACAATAGCCGCGATAAACATAGGCATACGTACCACTTGCTTAAGAGGATTCCCTTTGCTGACTAATGTCAGACCAAGACTGACATGCGTACAAACCGAAACGACGAGCAACAGTACTGCTGGTGCTATAGCAGCCTCGCCAAACGTGTAAGTAAAGAGAGGTATTGCTAAGTTACCACTATTGCGAAACATATGTGGCGGAGCCCAGACTTTATAAGGCAGTTTAAGCAACCAACATATTGGAACCATTAACAAGCCAGGGATAAATATCGCAATAAGCGAGGCACTAAGCAGCGGCACTTGGGTCATATCAAGTGGCATCGTTCCTACTGAAGAAAACACCAGAGCAGGCAAGAACATATCCATGTTAATACGGTTAATGGGCCGAAAATCCATTTGAATCCAACGACCAATGCCGTACCCCACAGCCACGAGGGAAAATAGCGGAAACAGTATTCCAATGACTAATTCAAACATCTTACTACCTGTTTTCCAGTGCCGTCTGTAAACGCTCTAAAGCGATGGCAAGACTAGTGTGATTGGTACCATAACAGACACGCAGGTGACCACAGCCCGCCTCACCAAATGCTTCTCCGGGTGCGACGCCTACTTTAGACTTCTCAATCATATCCAGAATAAATGGTTGGCTATTGTTGGCTAACCCATCAACCTTCAGGAAGGCATAAAAGGTTGCCGGCATTTCATACAAGGTGACGCCAGAGATATTACCTAATGCTTCACGCACCATATCTCTCGAATGACGAAAACGCTTCAGTGTCTGTTGTAAAAAGACTTCGCCCTGCTCAATTGCAGCAACGCCTGCGGCCTGAACAAAGGCAGGAGCACAGGAAACATTAAACTCAATCAGCTTGGTAATCGTTGGCCGGAGAGGCTTAGGCAGAGTAAGCCAGCCCAAACGCCATCCCGTCATACACCAGGTTTTGGAGAAACTATTACAAACAATAATACGATCATGGTCATCGATGAACTGACAAAAGGAAGGGGCAGATGTTCCCTCATAAACATGGCGGTTATACACTTCATCCGAGATTACCCATCCCCCGGTCTGTCGAGAAAACTCGGTTATCGCTTTAAGCTGTTGTTCGCTCGCCATCCATCCAGTCGGATTGGCTGGTGAATTGATAACTAATGCCCGGGCATCTTTCGTCACCGCAAAAAGCGCCTCCATATCCAGTTCGAATCGTCCTTCGACCTGAGTAAGAGGGAACTCTACGACTTCCGCACCAAGTAGACTTGGAATAGCGGTCAGTATCGGATAAGCAGGACTGATAACAACCACCTTATCCCCTGGCTTTAATACGGCCTGAGCGGCAAGCATCACCGCATTGGTACCAGACAAGGTCACTACGATATTCTCATCGGTAAACGGACGCTCAAACAGACGTGACTGGTAGTCAGCCAGCGCCTGGCGCAACTGCGGTATACCATTGTTTGGTGTATACAATGTCTGCCCCTGCTCCAGGCTTTCGAAAGCCGCCTGCTTAATAAAATCAGGTGTAACAATATCTGACTCTCCAAACCACAGGGGAATGACATCTTTTTGCGACATACCAAAGTTGGCAATAGCGCGGATAGAAGACTCTTTCAATTGTGACGCAACCGGACTGATGTCGCTAAGTATGGAAGACTGCATTGTTGTACCTCGGCTAAAAACTCGACTAATAAGCTCTAATCTTATCGGTCATAGCAGGAATTGCCTTGCTTTTCAGGTGTGACATAAGCCCATTTTTGCATTAGTCTTCCAATTATTACCTCATTAATGGCGGAATCTTTCCATGAAGAAGCTTGATAAAGTCGATGTTGCCGTATTGCAGCGTTTGCAGCAGGATGGACGCTTAACAAATGCAAAGCTTGCCCAAGAGCTGGCAATCAGTGAAACCCCCTGTTGGAGGAGGCTAAAGCGCTTGGAAGAAGAGCAATATATAGAGGGGTATCAGGCTAACCTGAATCGCCGCAAGCTAGGGTTTGGCGTTCTGGCATTTGTTCAGCTTACCTGTACAAAGCATGATACTGAAACAACTAGGATTTTCGAGTCTATTATCCAAAGCTCTGAGAACGTGCTTTCTTGCCACAATACAACCGGCGATTCGGATTTTATGCTCCAGGTTGTCGCTAAAGATCTTGATGATTACAGCGATTTTGTTGAAAGAGAGCTAAGGCAGCTACCCGGCGTGTCTGTGATTAACTCAAATATTTCTCTACGAGAGCTGAAGTCATCCACAAGGCTACCGGTTTCTCTTTGACACAACCAACCTATGTCACAATTTCTTTACATTTGAATTAGTCTTTCATAATTACGTTGTTTTATGAAAGACTATTTACTTTTTGATTGATATCCAGGCAACCTTTGCAAGGTAATTTCTTCGCACAAAGATAGACTGTTAACAACTGATACCACTAAACAGCACTGCGGAGAAGCCTATGAAAGCCGTCGTTATAGAAAAATTTTCATCTATTCCAGAAATCAAAAATGTACCGGATCCAACACCCGCTTCCCATGGTGTGGTAATTAAAGTTGAAGCGACAGGCGTATGTCGCAGTGACTGGCACTGCTGGCAAGGTCATGATGAGGACGTTGTACTCCCGCACGTACCCGGTCATGAATTTGCCGGTGTTATCGAAGAAGTTGGTTCAGAGGTGAATAGGTTCAAGGTTGGCCAGCGAGTGACAGTGCCGTTTGTAAACGCATGTGGCTCCTGTCCTGAGTGTAATACCGGTAATCATCAGGTGTGTGGTAACCAGACCCAGCCCGGCTTTACGCATTGGGGATCATTTGCTGAATACACCACTGTTGATCACGCTGACGTAAATTTGGTCACCCTACCAGAGCATCTGGACTTTGTTACAGCAGCCAGCCTTGGCTGCCGGTTTGTAACTTCATTCAGAGCGGTAGTCGATCAAGGCAAAGTTTCTGCCGGACAATGGGTAGCAGTACATGGCTGTGGTGGTGTCGGCCTGTCAGCGATTATGATTGCGACTGCAATTGGTGCCAATGTAATCGCCATCGATATTGATGATACCAAGCTGGAAATGGCACGCTCGCTTGGGGCTGTAGCCACGGTAAATGGCAATAAAGTCGCTGATGTTGCAGAAGCTGTAATTGAGATCAGTAAAGGAGGTGCACATGTTTCTCTTGATGCTCTGGGGCACCCTATCACCTGTGTAAACTCAGTGAAGAGCTTGCGCAAATTAGGCAAGCATATACAAGTCGGGTTATTACTTGCTGAACAGGCCAACCCTGCTATGCCTATGGCTAAAGTTATCGCTGACGAACTGGAAATTATAGGTAGCCACGGCATGCAAGCACATCGTTACGATGCCATGTTAGCCATGATGATGTCCGGAAAATTAACACCAGAGAAATTGCTGGGCCGTACTATCAGCCTAGAACAATCGATTGAGGCTCTAACCACTATGGATTCGGCAACCACACCTGGCGTTACGGTTGTTACAGGTTTCTAAGGAGGGCGAAATGACACAAGATAAACAATCTCCGATTATCGGGTTTATTGGGGGTGGTAATATGGCCGCCGCCATGATTAGTGGGCTGATTTCGAAAGGTTTTCTGGCGCAGGATATACAGGTGTCAGAACCATCCGCAGAAAGAGTGGCATGGTTATCAGACAAATATGGTGTATCTACGGTAAGTAAAACGCAGGATGTCGTTGATAAGTCCGATGTTGTTGTGCTGGCGGTCAAGCCTCAGGTTATAGAAGCTGTTGCAAAACAAATTGATATCAGAGCAGATAGAAGTCAGGTTTTTGTTTCCATCGCTGCAGGCACATCTATCAAAACACTCGAGAATATATTGGGCCATGAGTGTGCAATAGTGCGCTTGATGCCCAATATGCCAGCGCTGGTCGGCGCTGGGATGTCTGGTTTATATGCAAATGCCAACACCGATGAGCAACAAAAGAAGCTTGCAACCACGGTCGCTGAATCTTTTGGTGAGTGTTTAGAAGTACAGAATGAAAATGACATTAACCTAGTCACAGCGCTTTTTGGTAGCGGTCCGGCGTATTTCCTGCTTATGATGCAATGCATGATCTCAGCTGGTGAAGAGCTGGGGATAAGATCTGATGATGTAAAGCGCCTGGTTGGTCATACGGCCCTGGGGGCTGCAAAATTAGCATTACCACCTGATGATGAACCAGATACACTTTGCCAACGTATTGCGTCACCCGGGGGAACCACTGAAGCGGCGCTTACTACTCTGCATGAGAGAGAAGTTGAAAGTGCTGTAAAACAAGCGGTTAAAGCGGCATACCAGCGTGCTTTGGAATTAAGTGTTTAAGTAGGCAGAGGCAATATATGAGCTACTTAAATGCATAGTTATGCGAACTACTAATATGCTCCAGCTTTTAAAAATGCTCACTGATGTCCAATTCCTGTTACGGCGACCACCGTTATAAATGGTGGTCATTGTCGTTTTGGGATACTAAAACTTATCGATAGAGTAGAAATCGTCCTATCGTCCTAAATTGAAAATGTCCAAAAGCTTGTTGGTCTGTGTGCTGTTATTGGTCGCTCCGTGCGCTATTAATAGAAATGCAAGCGAATAATGAGTGGGTAATCGCTCAAAAGTCGGGTGGAAAAGCGGTAAAACGGCAAAAATTATTGGAACTAAGTCAAAGCCCTTTTTTGATGGAAAGACTTATTGATCTGAACACACCAATTTTCCATATAAGTACATCCACAAATACAAACCTCAAACTGGCGATAAAGAGCTTTAATATTGATAAATATATAAACAGCTTGGGCGCTGAAGAAATTTCAGTATACTGCGCTTAGGTTATACTGGAGAAAAAATCGCCGTATTCCCAACGGGGTCCTTTGATGAGAAATAGAAATCGCGTTTGAATATGCAACCAAACGATTTTGCCGCTTGCAGTTTATTCGGTATACAAATAATAAACCTTTGACTAGTCCGAAGGTCGGTCAAATGAGAGAAAGTCATGTTTTTTAATAAGTCGCTTCAACAAGAAAATCAACGATTAAAGCAGGAGTTGCAAATCCTGCAGCAAATCCAAACCAGTTTAGATGAAGAGATGATCCGCTTAACATTGGATAGTAAAGGCCTCATTACTTCTGCAAATACCAAACTACAGCAAGAACTTTTCTTACATGATGATGAGATCTTAACGAAATCAATTACTGAATTGGTACCGTCAAATTCGCGCAATACAGACCACTTTCATCGAATGAAGAAAGCCGTCCAAGATAAAGTGTTCTGGAATGGGGCATTGCAAGTACAGAAAGGTAATGGTGAGGAAGCCTGGTTAAGAACGATTATCCAGCCTGTTTTAAATGAGCGCAGAGAAGTAGAAAGCTTTTTTGTTTTTGCTTCTGAACTTACGCGAACGATCAAATCATCTCGTGAGCAAGAGGACATGCTAAATGCATTAAGTCGTTCTATGGCGGTGATTGAGTTCACATTAGATGGCCATGTTTTAAAAGCCAACGATAATTTCCTAAACACAATGGGTTATACGCTTGATCAGATTCTAGGGAAGCATCATCGCATGTTTTGTGATCAGGAAGAGTCGAGCTCTCAAGCTTACCGTGAGTTTTGGCAACGTTTAGCAAAAGGGCAATTTTCATCAGAGCGATTCAAACGAGTTAACCGTTATGGTGAAGAGGTGTGGTTAGAGGCTTCATATAACCCAATCCATAACGACAGAGGAGAGCTCTATAAGGTCGTTAAGTTCGCGACAGATATTACCCAGCAGGTGATGCAGGAACAGAAAATGGCCCAGGCTGCGCAATTGGCGAACGAAATCTCCCAAGAAACTGGAACACAAACCCAGCAAGGGCAAGAGGTTATAGGCTCAACGTTAGAAAAGATGCAGATACTTTCCGAGCAAATGCAGCAAGCGAACACCGCGATTGACGAGCTTAAAGCGCACTCATCGCGTATTAGCGAGTTGGTAAATAGCATCAGTGGTATCGCTGACCAAACTAACTTATTGGCGTTAAATGCGGCGATAGAAGCGGCTCGTGCGGGTGAGCATGGTAGAGGTTTTGCCGTTGTTGCTGATGAAGTCAGACAGCTTGCTACAAGAACCAATGCAACCACCGATGAAATTGTCACAATGGTCAGTGAAAACCTACAGCGAACAGATAACGCAGTTAAGCTGATCGCTAAATGCCAAAAAGAAGCACTAGATACGCTAGAGCTCTCTGAAAAAGCAGGCAATGTGATGAATGAAATACAAGATGGCGCTAGCCGTGTTGTAGAGGCCGTGGAGCAATTTAACCGCTCGTTGTAGTCAGTTCTTCATGCCAGCACAGGCTTTTAAGTTCCTATATAATCAAATTGTTTACTAGTGCTACTCATCGCCAATCAAGCGTGTTTTTGGTGATGAGAAAGCCAGTTCATTCCTTTCTTAATATTTCGTATTTCTATCTTTACGTGTCGCTATTTTACAACACTGTTAATAAAAAGTAGCGTAATTTAATCTCCTGTTAACTTGGTTGCGAATCACAGTTGGGGGAGACCTACTTGGACTTACTAAATTTCACCATAGATAACTTAGCGCTGCTAGGTACGCTTACCATGGAGCACATCTCTTTGGTTGCTCTGGCTGTTGGGCTTGCCATCTTAACTGGCGTACCTATCGGCATTCTTATCACACAAAATGAGCGCGCTGCGAAAGTGGTGCTTTACGTAGCGTCCATCATTATCACCATTCCTTCAATCGCATTGTTTGGTTTGATGATTCCTCTCTTATCGACCATTGGTCATGGGATTGGCTACGTGCCCGCCGTGATTACCGTACTGCTTTATTCTCAGCTGCCTATTATTCGCAACACTTATACCGCCATTCACAACGTAGAACCGTCACTCCGAGAGGCAGCTCGCGGTATCGGGATGACGCCTTTTCAACGTTTGAAAATGGTGGAAATTCCATTGGCGATTCCGGTGATTATGGCGGGTGTGAGAACGGCAGTAGTAATGAATATTGGCGTTATGGCGATCGCCGCGTATATCGGAGCCGGTGGGCTGGGCGTGTTTATCAGCCGTGGCATCTCGCAAAGTGATCCTCGACAACTGATCGTTGGTGCCATCGCCGTCAGCCTTCTGGCTATCATCGCGGATTACGGATTGATTCGACTACAAAAAAGATTAACGCCACCGGGCCTAACCGCTGCTCGATAAAGGACAAATAATAGGGACATTCAAATGATCAAAATTGACAAGCTAACCAAAATTTTTGAAACGCCTAATGGCCCGGTGACTGCCGCAGATCACATTGAGATGGAAGTTCCCAGTGGTGAAATTTGTGTGTTACTTGGCCCGTCCGGTTGTGGCAAAACCACAACGCTGAAAATGGTCAACCGAATTATTCCCGCGACATCGGGCAAGATCTATCTTGGCGGTGAAGATACTTCTGGGATGGATACAGTCACTCTGCGCCGCAACATCGGCTATGTTATTCAGCAAATTGGCTTATTTCCCAACATGACGATCGGCGAAAACATCGCGGTGGTTCCCAAGTTATTAGGGTGGGATAAGGCAAGGTACATGACGCGTGCAAAAGAGCTATTGGAGATGGTTGCTCTTGATCCTAGTGTCTTTCTTAATCGTTATCCAAATGAGCTGTCTGGCGGACAGCAGCAACGAATTGGAGTTGCTCGAGCGCTAGCTGCGGATCCTCCCGTCATGCTGATGGATGAACCTTTTGGTGCGATTGACCCGATCAACCGTGAAGTAATCCAGGATGAGTTCCTTAAAATGCAGCAAGAGCTCAACAAGACCATCATGTTTGTCAGTCATGACATTGATGAAGCGGTCAAAATGGCCGATAGAATTGCGATTTTCCGTGATGGTCACCTGGTTCAGTACGATACGCCTGACGATTTGCTCGCACACCCGAAAGATGATTTCGTGAAAAACTTTGTCGGAGATGATCGCGCACTTAAACGTCTTCGCTTAGTGACGGCTGAATCCGTCATGCAGACCACTTTTGCGTACGTGAAACCTAACGATACGCTTGCCGACGCCCTAACCAAAATTGACGCGTATGGGTATCGCGACGCCGTGATATTAGTGAATGACCAACACCAACCTATCGGTTATGTGCCAAAAGCTACCGCAATCAATATGAAGGGGTACTGCGGCGAACATTATGTCGGCCTGAAAACAATCGCCCGAACCACGGATGATCTGCGTAAAGTCGCATCGAAGATGTTCACGCACGACATTGTTTGGATGCCGTGTGTTGACGAGAATGGCCGCTTAGTGGGCGAAGTCACACAGCGCGGCATTACCCATTATCTCGGTGCAACTTATCAGCGCGATACCTCTCCTAGGCAGCCGCAGCCATTGCATCAGGCTAAGGAGGCATCGTGACCAATCAGCTTAAACAAACCTACTATTTCGTTTTATTGGCGTGTGTCTTTGCGTTGGGTATTTATTTACAAGGCGCGGGTACGATCGATGATTTTCTTTACTACCAAGAAGACATTGTTTATTTGACGGTTCAGCATATTGAACTGGTGCTGCTGTCTGGTGGATTGGCGATCCTAATCGCGATTCCCGTCGGCGTATTGCTCAGCCGTCCTCGTTTTCAGAAAGTCGCAGAATCGGCGATGCAGGTTTTGAATGTGGGGACCACGATTCCTACTTTAGCCATTCTCGCGCTGGCAATGAGCTTTCTTGGTATTGGCACCGTGCCTGCGGTATTTGGGCTGACGATTGCCTCGTTGTTGCCGATTGTCAGAAACACCTACATTGGACTGAAAGAAGTGCCCGCTCATTTAAAAGAAGCGGCGTCAGGCATTGGTATGACCGAGTTACAAATGTTGTTTCAGGTTGAAATTCCTAATGCGCTGTTCGTCATTTTTGCCGGTATCCGCACGGCGTTAGCTGTCAACGTGGGCACCGTTCCACTGGCCTTCTTAATTGGTGGCGGTGGGTTAGGGGAGCTCATTTTTACCGGTATTGATCTGGATGAACCCATCATGATGCTGGCAGGCGCTATTCCTACAGCGATGCTGGCTATCGCTATCGACAGTGTGGTAGGAGCCGTTTCTTATGTCACTGTACCTAAAGGCTGTAACCCTATTAGAGCTAGACAATAACAATCCTAAAAATTGAACACAGACAGGAGTCAAACATGTTGAAGCAAATTACTCGCCGCTTGCTGGCCGTTGGTGTACTGCTTTCAAGTTTTCACGCATCTGCGGAAATCGTCGTAGGTGGTAAAAACTTTACAGAACAACAGCTTTTAACGGAAATCACGTCTCAATATTTAACCAAAAAAGGCTACGACGTTGATAAACGTTCGGGCATGGGCAGTGCGGTTTTGCGTAAAGCGCAAGAAAACGGCCAGATTGATCTTTATTGGGAATATACGGGCACATCACTGATCATTTACAACAAAGTCAAAGACAAGCTCCCAGCCGAGCAAGTGTATCAACGCGTTAAGGAACTCGATGCGAAGAAAGGTCTAGTTTGGCTTAACCCTTCAAAAGCGAACAACACCTACGCGCTCGCTATGCGCAGTGACGATGCGAAGCAACGTGGCATCTCAACCTTATCCGACTTCGCCGAGCAAATGCGCCAAGACCCGCCAATGAGCATTGCTTTGAATGCGGAATTCTATGCACGAAAAGATGGCTTCCGACCTTTACAGAAAACCTACAAATTCAAAGCTTCACGAGACCAAGTGAAACGCATGGATACGGGGTTAACTTATGATGCGCTGAAAGGGAAAGAAGTCGATGCTGCGCTCGTATTCGCAACAGATGGTCGTATCAAAGCATTCGGTTTTACCGTTTTAACGGATGACAAACAGTTTTTCCCTGATTACGCGATCACACCTGTGGTTCGCCAAGAAACGCTAGATGCGAACCCAGAGCTTGCCGAGCAAATGAACGCGCTTTCTGCGGCGATCGATGGCGATACGATGTCGACTTTGAATCAACAAGTTGATGTGGAGCGACGTTCGATCTCAGAAGTCGCAAGCCAGTTCCTATCTGAGCATAACTTGGGGTAATACCATGACTATCCTGCAAGTCAGTGTGGCCCAAATCAACGCCCAGTTAGGCGATGTGAATGCCAATCTGAATACTCATCAGGATTACATAAAGCAAGCTGCGGCCTTGGGGTTGCAGCTATTACTGTTTCCTGAACTCTCCTTGACCGGATACCAGCTCCAATCTTCTGTGCGTGAAGTTGCCATGAAGCGTGATGATGCTCGGCTTAAAGAGCTTGCGCAACTTGCACCGCACATGTCCGTGATTGTCGGCTTTGTGGAACAGGCCGCTCCGGGAGAATACTACAACGCGATGGCTTGGTTGCTCGGTGGTACGGTGGTTGCTGTGCATCGCAAAATCAATTTACCAACCTATGGTGGGCTTGAAGAGGGCAAGTGGTTTCATTCTGGTGACGCAACCACCAGCGTTTCTCTTGATGATAATTGGCGAGGCTCGGTTTTAATTTGTGCCGATTTATGGAATCCACCTTTGGTTCATTGCGCGCTACTCGATAAGCCTGAAATCTTGCTCGCGCCGATCAATTCGGCCAGCAGTATTGTCAGTAAAGATTTTTCCAATGAAGACAACTGGTTAGTTAACGTTAAATTTTATGCGGTGCTCTACGGAACTCCAGTTTTGATGGCCAACCGTTACGGGCCAGAGGGCGAAGCGTGGTTTTGGGGAGGAAGCTGTATTTTGTCTGCAACGGGTGAGCTATTGGCGCAGGCAGAAGACGGTGAAACCTTGATAACTGCAACCTTGTCATTGGACGATATTGATAAAGCCAGATTCGAGCTGCCTACCATGCGAGACAGCAATACACCATTGATCACAACACTATTGTCGAAGGCAAAACGCTAAAACTGGAGCAGTAGACGATGCAATCTATTCATCGATTTATTCACGAATTAACCTTTGAACAGCTTCCCGCTGACGTTATTGAACAAGCGAAATATTGCGTCTTGGATTTGTTGGGTGTCGCCGCAGCTGGTAAAGCGACGCAGCTGCAAAACATGGTAGCCAAACTCGCGCAGAAGCAGTTTGCCGGTGATACGCCGATGCTGTTTTCTGATCACACGGCCAGTGGTTGTGGGGCAACTCTATATGGCGGCATGTTGATTGACAGTATGGACGCGCACGACGGCCAAGTCCTGACGAAAGGCCATGTTGGCGTCGCTGTTTTGCCGGGGCTGCTCGCCAGTATGCATGAGTCAGCAGTTACGGGAGAAGAGTTATTAACGTCCCTCGTCATTGGCTACGAAATAGCAACTCGCGCCGGAATCGCGCTGCATCAAACCGCTTGTGATTATCATACTTCTGGTGCTTGGAATGCGTTGGGCGTCGCTGCGGTGTCTGCAAGAAGAAAAGACTTAACGGATGCACAAACAGAGCATGCGCTCGGCATTGCCGAGTTCTATGGTCCACGCAGCCAAATGATGCGTTGTATTGAACATCCAACCATGCTCAAAGACGGCTCTGGCTGGGGAGCAATGGCGGGCTTTGCCAGTGCAGAGCTGGCAGAAGAAGGATTTACTGGCGCGCCAGCCGTGACTCTGCTGGATCAACAAACTCACGCTTTGTGGGCAGATTTAGGGCAGCGCTGGTATATCCTGGAACAATACTTTAAACCGTATCCGGTTTGTCGTTGGGCTCAACCCGCGGTTGAAGCGGTGAGAGCGCTGCAACAAGAAAATAAACTAGAACCTGATGAGATTGAACTTATCGAAGTTCACAGCTTTCACCAGGCGGTGTGCCTGCATACCAAGCGCCCTGAGACAACCGAGCAGGCTCAGTACAGTTTGCCATTTTCAGTCGCGAGTGCGGTTATAGATAATACGGTCACGGTAGAAGCCGTCACCAGAGGACTGAAAGATCCTGCTCGCTTGGCACTTACGGAACGGATGAAGTTAATTGAAGAGCCTGCATACAATGATAAGTTTCCAGCCGAACGTTGGGCGCATGTCGTGGTGACGTTGAAAAATGGCGACAAACTGACTTCGCCTCCCTGTATTGCGCGAGGTAATCCTGAAAATCCGCTCAGTCGAGGCGAGATGCGAGGTAAGTTTCGTACTTTGGCAGAGAAAGAACTGCCCGCTTCGCGCGTGTCAGCGATAGAAGAGGGCTGTTTGCAACTTGATAAAGCCAGTAAAGAGCAGGTACTTGCTTGGCTATCATTGCTTTACCAAGGCACGTTGTCCGATAAGCCGTCTGACACATCACGATGAGATCGAAGAGATCGAACTCCTTTCTCTTACTCAATCTTAAGCTAAACGTCGCTCTTCACGCGGCGTTTTTTCATAGCGTTTTTTGTAGCAGCGCGCAAAATACGATGTAGAACTGAACCCACAAGCGGTGCTGATTTGAGTGATGGACAGCATGGTTTGCAACAACAAATGTTGAGCGCGTTCTAAGCGCAATTGAAGGTAGTAATTGCCTGGTTTGTCTTGCAAGTATTGCCAAAATAACCTTTCCATCTGCCTGACCGATAACCCTACTTGCTCGCCAATTTCATAGCACTTTAGTGGCTCTTCCATGTTGGCTTCCATGATTTCTACCGCGTCGAGCAGGCGCGGGTGGCGGATGTTGTGCTTACGGATTAACGACATCCTCTGTTTATCATGCGCGGGTCGAATCGCAGGGTGAATGCATTGCTCAGCCACTTGATTCGCCAAGTCACTCCCATGTTGGTTTGTAATTAAATGAAGCATCATATCCAAACCGGCTAAGCCGCCCGAACAAGTTGGTGTGCGTGGGTCGAATTCGTACAACTCACTGGTCACGTTAATGTTTGGAAACTCCTCTGCCAGACTGTTGGCGGACTCCCAATGCACGGTACACGTTTTGTTTTTTAACAGGCCAGCTTTTGCTAACAATACGCTGCCTGTCGAAGTCGAGCCCACGGCGATGCCTTGACGAAGCGCTTGCTTTAACCACTGATTCACCGAGCCACTCGCAGCAGCAACATGGGCGCCAATACCTGCCACAACTAGAAGCAAGTCTAAATGAGCAATGTTGTTGACTGACTGTGTTGGCGAGAATGAAACGCCATTACTGGCCGACACTTCTTTATCTTCGAATCCATAAATATCCCACTGATACAAATCGCAACCAGCGAGGCGGTTGGCCATTCGAAGAGGTTCGATAACCGCCGAAAAAGAGAGCATCGAAAAATCAGGAATAAGGAAAAAACCAATGCGATACGTGTGTGTCGTTTTCATTCTCTGTGGTCACCAAGTGGGCAGTTCATCTATGTCGTATTTCTGGATAAGAATGTCGCAATTGTTAAATTATTGCTATCAAAATTCGAACATGATGTGACTTAAGACAAGGAGTTCTTTGTCGAGCATACACATTCATTTGGACGAGATAATTATGATTGAACAAAAAGCCCCAGTAATTAGTGATGGTCTACGCCTTGATGGCGCTTTCTTTACTGACGAGAACGTTAACAACCCAGACTTACCGATCGTTATTGTCTGCTCAGGCTTTACTGGGCAAAAAAATATTCACCCAGAGCGTTACGCGAGAGCCTTAACTGCGAAGGGCTTTACAGTATTCGGATTTGACTACCGTGGCTTTGGCGAATCTGAGGGTATTCGTGAGCGAGTTATTTTGGATGAACAAGTACGCGACATCGCCAACGCGGTTGCGGTTGTGAAAATGCGCGCTGACGAGGAAGGCCGCAAAGTCGTACTGGCTGGCTGGGGCATGGCGGGGGGATTAATTCTTGATGCTTACCGCGTTTGCCAAGATGCGATTGATGGCCTTATCTCCATGAACGGCTTTTATGATGCGGTACGTGTTCAGGTTGCTCAACGTGGTGAGCACGGTTGGAAAGCGTTCCGTCAATTTATGTTAGAAGAGCGTACACGTCTTGCTCTTGGTGGAGAAAAGCAGGGGATTGATCCATTTGAAATCTACCCGCTTGATCCAGTAAGCCGCGAATATGTATTCACTGAACTGGTCAAAGCGCCGGGCTACGGCGTGACATCTGATCTGGATTTTGCGGATTCTCTCATCAATTTCAAACCGGAAGCTCTACTGGACGAGCGATTTGCAGACGCGCCAATCTTAATTGCGCACGGTGCAGAAAACGACCTTCACCCAGTGACCGAAGCAAAGTCGCTGTACGCGAAATACCCTGGGCCGAAATCTCTATTCTTATTGCCTGAAGGTGGTCACACCGAGTGGATGTTGGACGACGATCCTAAGTTTATTCAGTTCTCTGGCGTGATCGCGAACTGGTTGAGTGAGAACTTCAGTTAAGTCTTCAAGAGGTGCTTTCACTGATGGCACCTCTATCTTTCTGACAGGATGATTTTCGATGAGCATAATTCCATTTTGTGAAGCGGCTGACCCATTTGTAAATAAACCAACAATCGCGATTCCTGAAGGCGCGGTTGATTGTCATGCCCACGTTTTTTCTTCACGTTATCCGTACTGTGAAACGCGAACCTACACGCCACCCGATGCCAGCGTCGGCGCGTACCTGCATTTGCACCAGCAATTAGGCATCCGTCATGGCGTGCTGGTTCAGCCGAGTGTGTATGGCAATGACAACCAGTTGCATCTTGATACATTACGGTATTTACGCCAGCAAGGTTACGACTACAAAGGCGTCGCGGTCGTGGATGCGGATGTGTCCGAGCAAACGCTTGATGAGCTACAAGAAGCGGGATTTTGTGGTGTACGGATGAATTTGCTGTTTAAAGGTGGTATTGAGTGGCGTGATGTTGAACGTTTAGCGGCTCGCCTTGCAGAGCGATACTGGCACCTTCAATGCTTAATTGATGTTTCGCAGTTTGATGACTTATATCAGCGATTAAGGGCTTTACCCGTGCCCGTAGTGATTGACCATCTTGGACATATGCCAACAAACAAGCTGATTTCTCATCCTGGTTTTCAAACCTTATTGAAGCTTAAGGCCGAAGGGAAAGTGTGGACAAAATTGTCGGCACCGTATCGTTTGTCGCTTCAATCTCCGCCTTATGATGACGTTTCTTCGTTTGCTCAAGCTTTGTTAGAAGCGAATGAAGAGCAATGCGTCTGGGGCTCGGATTGGCCTCATCCATGTTTTGCTGCTGAGATGCCAAATGATGGCCAGCTATTAGATACCTTGTGGCACTGGACGCAAGATACGACAGTGTTTAGCAAGATTCTGGTCGATAACCCCAAGCGCCTCTACCGCTTTTAACTCCACATTCATGTTATGAACCTAAAAAGACAACCGTAAGGCACTGATTCAAATTATGCTTCCTGCACTTCCGCTGCAGCTTTCCTCTGATCCTGTGGTTATCAAGTTCTTTAACACCCTTAAACAGCTTGGTTTCAAGGGGGATACTGATGCTCGCTATACCACTCGATTGAGTATGGCGACAGACAATAGCGTCTACCAGCAACTTCCGTTGTCGGTCGTCTTTCCTGCCAACCATCATGATGTGGTAATACTTGGCAAGGTCAGTGCTCGTGATGAATTTAAGCACCTGACCTTTTCGCCCAGAGGAGGCGGAACGGGCACCAACGGACAATCATTGAACTCGGGGATCGTGGTTGATCTGTCTCGCTATATGAATCGAGTGTTAGAGATCAACGAGCAGGAAGGTTGGGTGAGAGTGGAAGCTGGGATAGTCAAAGATCAACTCAACGACATCGTTCGCCCTTATGGTTATTTCTTCTCGCCAGATCTGTCGACCAGCAACCGCGCAACATTAGGTGGGATGATTAATACTGATGCATCAGGCCAAGGCTCTTTGCAATATGGTAAAACCTCGGATCATGTGTTGGCACTCAAAGCCGTATTGGCGGATGGTTCGGTTCTCGATACCGAAGCAATTCAACAAAACAAATGGTTTAACAGTGATGTAGTATCGCGAGCGTTAAAAATTACGGAGGAAGTTTGTCGAGACAAGCGTCAACAGATTCTGGATAAGTTTCCTCCTCTGAATCGATTTCTTACTGGTTATGACCTAAAAAACGCCATCAACGACAAGAGTGAAGAGTTTGACGTCACGAGAATATTATGTGGCTCTGAAGGTACGTTAGCTTTTATCACTGAAGCCAAGCTCAATCTTACGCGAATACCTACCACTCGACTATTAGTGAACGTAAAATACGATAGTTTTGACTCTGCGCTACGAAATGCGCCCTTGATGGTCGAAGCAGAGGCGCTATCGGTTGAGACAGTTGATGCAAAGGTACTCAATCTTGCAAGAGAAGACATTGTCTGGCACTCGGTAAAACACGCGATCTCAGACGTGCAGGGCAAACAGATGCAAGGGATTAACTTTGTCGAGTTCACAGGCAGTCAAAGCGATGATATTGAGGATAAAGTTGAACGCTTACTTTTAATTCTTGATAAAGAAATCGTTCATCGACGCAGTGGTATCATCGGCTATCAAGTCTGTCGCGACCCCAAAGACATCCAGGCCATTTATGGCATGCGCAAGAAAGCGGTTGGGCTGCTTGGCGCGACCAAAGGTCAGGCAAAGCCGATTGCATTCGCGGAAGATACCTGTGTGCCGCCTGAAAATTTAGCGGACTTTATCGAGGAATTTCGTACGTTGCTGGACGACAATAACCTGCATTATGGCATGTTTGGGCACGTGGATGCTGGCGTCCTTCACGTGCGTCCTGCGCTCGATATGTGTGACCCCGAGCAAGAAGCGTTGATGCATCAACTGTCTGACGATGTGGTCGCGCTGGTGGCAAAATACAATGGCTTAATGTGGGGAGAACACGGTAAAGGATATCGCTCAGAATATGGACCAGCCTTCTTTGGTGATGAGCTCTTTACTGAATTAAGGCGTATTAAAGCGGCGTTTGACCCCGACAATAAAATGAATCCGGGGAAGATTTGCACACCACTGAATAGCGACGCTGAAATGGTAAAAGTCACAGCGACCAAGCGTGGCTACTATGATCGTCAGATCCCCGTAGAAGTCCGAGAGTCGCTTAAGCCCGTACTGTCTTGCAATGGCAATGGGCTGTGTTTTAATTACGATGCTGATAGCCCAATGTGTCCATCATTTAAAGTGACAGCCGATCGTCGCCACTCTCCGAAAGGGAGGGCGGGGATAATGCGTGAATGGCTGCGTCGCCTTAATGACAGTGACTTCGATTTGCTCGCCAACGAACAGCAACTTCTCAATCAAACGTTATCGGTTAAGCTTTTGGCTCAGAAGCTGAGTCAACTGATATCTCGCCCCGCATCTGATGATTTATCGCATGAAGTTTATGAGGTGATGAACGGTTGTCTAGCGTGCAAAGCGTGTGCGAGTCAGTGTCCTGTGAAAGTTGATGTGCCTGATTTTAGAGCACGTTTTTTAAACCTCTATCACTCTCGTTATCGCAGACCTCTGCGCGACTATCTGGTGTCGAATATTGAGCAACTGCTGCCGATTATGGCAAAAGCTCCCAAGCTGGTTAATCAAATTGCATCTAGTAGGCCTGTTACGCAAGTATTAGAGACATCCATCGGTTTTATTGATTCGCCAGTGCTATCGATCCCTACGTTGCAAAGTCGATGTCAGGCACTTGGAGTGAGCCCGTTTGACTTTGTGTATCTAGAATCGCTTTCCCCAGAAGTGAAGCAAAATTACGTCTTGATTGTTCAAGATCCATTTACCAGCTTTTATGAAGCCGAGTTGGTTGCGGACTTTATTCAGTTATTGCAGCGGTTAGGGAAACACCCTGTTGTTCTGCCTTTCAAACCCAATGGGAAAGCTCAACATGTAAAAGGTTTCCTTAAGGCATTCGCCAGAAATGCACAAAACACCTCGGATTTTCTCAAACAAGTTGCTGAGGTTGAAATTCCTATGATCGGTATCGATGCAGCCTTAGTGCTTTGTTATCGTGATGAATACCATCAGGTTCTAAAAGAGAAGCGAGGCGAATTTACAGTTTATACGGCTCATGAATGGCTGGTGGATACACTCAACGAATGGCCAGCTGTACGCGCATCAGATGAAGAGCCTTGGTATTTGATGGCGCATTGCACAGAAAAGACCAAAATACCGGAGACTGAGAAATCTTGGCAGTCTATTTTTCAGCACTTTGGCTTAAATCTGCAAGTCATACCTACGGGATGTTGTGGCATGGCTGGGACATTCGGACATGAAGTGGATAAGAAAAGTACGTCTGAAGCTATATATCAGCTTAGTTGGAAACCGAATATAAAGAACCTGCCCACTGAGCGTGTGTTAGCCACGGGGTACTCCTGCCGCAGTCAAGTTAAGCGTTTTGAAGGGGAGGTAGTTCGACACCCGGTACAGGTTTTAGCCAGTTTGCTTGCTGTATAGAATGCTAAAGTAATTTAGTATGCGAAAAGGCTTGCCTTAAGACTTTGCCTGCATTTAATGTATCTAGAAGCAGAACTTCAATCTGCGTGACAACAATACAGGAGAGGATCGGGCTTTCACTTTTTCGCTCGACACAAACCCCTTTCAAATTTACACAATAGCGCAGTAAAACTCTCTTGCTGCGCTATTGTGTGTTCCATATTTTGTGAGTACTTATGTTTAACTCAGAACGTAAAGCGACGGTTATTCTGGTTGCGACGACGATGATCGCTGCACTTGGCTGGATATTCTCTAAGGAAACAATACAGGGTTTACCACCTTTTGGCTTTATTGGGGCGCGATTTACTATCGCTTCGCTCTGCTTACTGCCTCTATGTTACCGACCTTTGCTGAAAGCAAACTTAAAAGATGTGCTTTCTGCTGGTGGTGTCGGGCTCCTGTTAGGCAGTGCCGTTATGACATGGATTTACGCTATTTCTATCAGTGATACTCTCGGGGAGGGCGCATTTATCATGAGCCTTTCCATGCTGTTTGTGCCGATTGTTGCATGGGTTATGTTTCGTCAACGACCACAACGAATTTTCTGGCTTTCTTTGCCTATCGCTGTATTAGGTCTTGCTTGTCTTTCTTTAGTTGGTGGCTGGAAACAATCGGCCAGTCAATTGTGGTTTCTTGGTGCAGCACTGGTTTTGGCGCTTCATTTTAATGTGAATAGCAAATACTCTCAAAAACTACCTGTGTTGCTGCTTACTTGCGTGCAACTTTTTTCAGCAGGTTGCTTAGGTTTGTTGGTTTCATTTTTTATGGAATCTTTCCCGGCAGAGGTTGACTCCTCTATTTGGTGGTGGTTTGCGTTGAGTACCTTATTAGCGACGAGCTTGCGTTACGTAATGCAAACCATGGGGCAAAAATTTGTTCAGGCAGGTAACGCTGCTCTAATTATGATATTAGAACCAGTTTGGACGGTTATTCTGAGCGTGCTGTGGTATGGCGAAGTGCTAACGGCAAATAAACTAGTAGGTTGTGTGCTTATCTTATTTTCTCTAATTATTTATCGTACTGGCGGGCGGTTTCGCTTCCCTACTCGAAAGTAGAGCAAATTAACTTGGGTTGGGAGAATTTGAGGTGCCGGATGGCCTTCTACGAAAGTGATAATACGCGGTTACGCAATGCTAATGACACTTTTGATGTAGGCTCCCGCCCCAGCTCTTCGCTGATCATCCAGCCAGCTTTAGCTAGTAGCTCTAAGTCGATCCCCGTCTCTATTCCTAACCCTTGGCATAAATACAGTACATCCTCCGTTGCGACATTCCCTGATGCTCCATGAGCGTATGGGCATCCACCCAGCCCAGCTACACTACTGTCGATGGTATTGATGCCCATACTTAATGCTTGATGAATATTGGCGAGCGCTTGTCCCCATGTATCGTGGAAATGGACAGCAAGTTGGGGGAGAGGTGTAACCAACATGACGGCTTCTAGCATAGCAGCGATACGGTTTGGCGTGCCTGTACCGATTGTGTCGCCTAGAGACACCTCATAACACCCTAAATCGATGAGTGATTTGACCACGCTCGCCACTTGTTTAGGGGCTGTCGGGCCATCGTAAGGGCAGTCGGCAACGCAGGATAGATAGCCACGAACAGGGATGCCGTGTTTGGTGGCTAATCGCATTACAGGTTCGAAGCGAGTTAGGCTTTCTGCAATCGAGCAATTGATATTGTGTTGGCAGAATCCTTCTGAGGATGAAGTGAAAATTGCGACCTGATTGGCGTCAGCCTCCAACGCTTGTTCTAAGCCTTTTAGGTTTGGAGTCAGGGCAGAGTAGGTAACATGATTTCGCCGTGTTATTGCTTTCATGACCTCTGTTGAGTCCGCCATTTGTGGCACCCATTTGGGTGAGACAAAAGAGCCCACCTCAATATGCGTTAACCCAGTATCAGAGAGTAAGTTGATCAGCCGGATTTTAGTCTGGGTCGCAACAGGAGATTCATTTTGCAACCCATCTCTAGGACCTACTTCGACAATCTTTACTTTGGAAGGTAGCATTACTTGTCCTGTGACTTGGTGACCCAACTTGGGCTACGTTTTTCAAGAAACGCTTGCAGCCCATCTTGACCTTGGGGTGATACTCTAATGTCCGCAATGAGCTTGCTAGTATAGTGAATCAGTTGTTGATCGATGGGGTTTTGATGACATTGATGGCAGAGCGTTTTCGCTTTACGCATCGCATCTGGGCTATTAAGTAGCAACGTCTTGATTACGCTATCGACCGCATTTTCAAGCTGTTTGGCTTCTTTCACTTCGTGCACAATACCAAACCGTTCGGCATCTTCGGCTGAAATGACTTCACCACTTAAGATATAGCGTCTAGCTTGTCTATTCCCCATCGCGCGCATGACGTAAGGCGCAATGGTCGCTGGAACTAAACCAAGCTTAACTTCACTTAAGCAAAAGTTGGCACTTTGGCTTGCGATGGCGATATCACTACAACAAATCAACCCTAAAGCACCACCATAAGCGGAACCTTGAACAACTGCGATGGTGGGTTGAGGGAACGAATCTAATGTTTCCATGAGTCTTGCCAAGTTTTGGGCATCAATGAAGTTATCTTGCCTCGTGCTGTCGGCCATCGACTGCATCCAATTCAAATCGGCCCCGGATGAAAAATGCTTACCGTTACTTCTTAATACCAAGCACCGCACATCCGTTCGTAAAGCGAGATAATCTAGGCGGTGGATCAGCAAGTCGATCGTACAAGCGTCAAAAGCATTGTGTTTGGCTGCTCTGTTTAGGGTAATGGTCGCTACGCCATTATCATCGACATGCCAAAGAACATCATCTTGCCTTTGGGCGTTGGGAATAATGCTTGGTTGCATTTCCTGCATACTTACTTCCTTAATTCATCTTTGGATGTTTACATTCTGAAGACGCCAAACTCGCTATCAGGAATGGGGGCGTTTAATGCTGCCATTAACGCTTGACTCAACACCTGACGCGTTTTTTTAGGGTCAATAATTCCGTCATCCCATAGCCGAGCACTCGCAAAATAGGGATGTCCTTGTGTTTCATACAAGTCTATGATCGATTCTCTAAAAATGTGCTCTTCTTGCTCTGACCACGCTTCCCCCTGACGTTCCTTCGCGTCTTTTCGAACTTGTGTTAAAACGCCTGCTGCTTGTTCTCCGCCCATCACAGAAATACGCGCGTTCGGCCACATCCACATCATGGTTGGATCATACGCTCGGCCGCACATGCCGTAATTACCAGCGCCGTACGATCCACCGATGATCACGGTAAACTTCGGCACGTCAGCACAAGCGACGGCCATCACTAACTTGGCGCCATGTTTTGCGATGCCTTCTTCTTCAACCTTTTTTCCGACCATAAAGCCGGTAATGTTTTGGAGAAAGAGAAGCGGTGTTTTCCGTTTGGCGCACAGCTCAATAAAGTGCGCGCCTTTTTGTGCCGATTCAGAAAACAAGATACCGTTGTTTGCCACAATACCAATCAAGTGTCCTTGAATACGAGCGAAGCCACACACTAGCGTTCTGCCATACAAGGCTTTGAATTCGTCGAAATCAGAATCATCGACGATGCGGGCAACAATTTCTCGAACGTCGAATGACAGTCGTAAGTTGGCATTCACGATTCCGTAGATTTCTTCTGCGTCGTAGCGGGGAGGAAGCACGGTGTTTTCTGGCTTAACAGGTCTTGTTCTATTGGCATTGGCAATGGCTTCTCTCGCAAGCATTAGGGCATGTTCATCATTTTCAGCGTAATAATCTGCGACACCAGATTTCCGACAATGCACGTCTGCACCGCCGAGCTCTTCACCCGTCACGACTTCGCCAGTGGCTGCTTTCACCAAAGGTGGTCCCGCCAAAAAAATGGTGCCTTGCTCTTTAACCATAATGGAGACATCCGCCATGGCAGGAACGTACGCGCCCCCAGCAGTGCAAAGCCCCATCACAACAGCAACTTGGGGGATGCCTTTCGCTGACATTCTCGCTTGGTTAAAGAAAATGCGACCAAAGTGTTCTTTGTCGGGGAAGACGTCGGACTGATGAGGGAGATTTGCGCCACCGGAGTCCACCAAATACACGCAGGGGAGTTGGCAACGTTGGGCAATCTCTTGCGCTCTAAGGTGTTTTTTTACCGTGAGTGGGTAGTAGGTTCCGCCTTTTACCGAAGCATCGTTGGCGATGACCATGCATTGAATCCCCTCTATGATACCAATGCCGGCGATAACACCAGCGCAGGGGATCGCTTCGTCATACACTTGCCAGGCGGCAAACTGGCTGATTTCAAGAAAGTCAGTGTTGTCATCAAGCAAGCGCGCGATGCGTTCTCGTGCGGGGAGTTTTCCTTTTTGCCTCTGGTGCTGAATGGCTTTTTCACCGCCGCCCTGTTTGATGGTCTCGATGTGTTGATTAAGTTGAGTGACCAACGTTTCCATCACGGCTTTATTGGAAAGAAATAACTCGTCAGTTGGCTTAGTTTTACTTTTGATAATGGCCATAATGACTTCCTTGTCGTATGTTCTGTTAGCGAGATTCTTCGAACAGCTCTCGGCCTATTAACATGCGGCGAATCTCTGAGGTACCCGCGCCGATTTCATAAAGCTTTGCATCACGTAGCAAACGACCAGCAGGGTATTCATTGATGTAGCCATTCCCACCGAGCAGTTGTATTGCATCGAGTGCCATTTGTGTGGCGAGTTCTGCACTGTACAAAATCGCGCCAGCGGCGTCTTTGCGTGTTGCGTTACCTCGATCACAAGCCGCTGCGACGGTATATACATACGCTTTTGCTGCACTCATTCGAGAGTACATATCGGCGATCTTGCCCTGAACTAACTGAAACTCGCCAATGGATTTTCCAAACTGCTCTCGTTCATGTACGTACGGGACCACAATGTCCATGCAAGCTTGCATTATCCCGAGTGGTCCGGCAGCGAGGACGACGCGCTCGTAATCCAGCCCACTCATTAACACCTCGACGCCTTGATTCAACTCGCCAAGAATATTCTCTTTTGGCACTACGCAATGGTTAAATACAAGTTCGCAAGTATTCGAGCCTCTCATGCCTAGCTTGTCCAGCTTTTGAGCATGAGTGAAACCTGCGAAGTTACGTTCAATAATGAATGCGGTAATGCCACGTGAACCTGCGCTGACATCTGTTTTAGCGTAAAGCACCACTACGTCAGCATCGGGCCCGTTTGTTATCCACATTTTGTTGCCATTCAGTACAAAATGGTCGCCCTTGTTCTCCGCTTTCAGTTGCATGCTTATCACGTCTGAACCGGCATTGGGCTCACTCATCGCTAGGGCGCCAACGTGCGTACCATCAATGAGTTTTGGAAGGTATTTTTCGCGTTGAGAAGGCGTGCCGTTACGAAAGATTTGGTTGACGCACAGGTTAGAATGAGCGCCGTAGCTTAAAGCGACAGACGCAGAGGCACGGCTGATTTCTTCCATGGCAACAACATGAGCGAGGTATCCCATGCCTGCACCACCAAGCTCTTCATCGACGGTCACACCAAGCAACCCCATTTCTCCCAACAAAGGCCATAAATGATTCGGGAACTGGTTATCGCGGTCTATCTCAGCGGCGATGGGCGCAATATGTTCCGTAGCAAAGGCATTAACGTGTTCTCGGAGCATATCGATGGTATCACCAAGTCCGAAATTGAGTGGGGTATAGGTGCTTTTCATAACGTCTCCCGGTATCAGAGGTAAGGTGGAAAAGCCTGTAGCGGTGTTGCTAATTGAGTATAGCGTTTATGTCTGCTTGCTTTTGAGTGTTTGAATACAACGCTCCTTAGCGGCATTCAACTCTGCCATAACGACGCTGATGTCGTTGAGTTGTTGCTGTAGGACGGCTTGTTTCTCTTCAATGATATTGAGCATTTTCAATAACTGTCCTTCGGTTTGTTGCATGTCGTAGAGCTCGAAAAGTTCACGAATTTCTGCCAACGAAAAACCGAGTCGTTTCCCTCTTAAAATCAGTTTGAGGCGAATTCTATCCCTGCGTTGATAAACGCGCATATTGCCTTTTCGCTCTGGTTCAATCAGACCCACGTCTTCATAAAACCGGATACTGCGAGTAGTAATATCAAACTCCTTGGCGAGGTCACTGATCTTGTATTTTTCCATAACATACTTACCTCGAATAAAAATCCAGTTTCTGGAAATCGAACCTTAAATGGGAAGGCCGAACATCAACTTTGAAATATAAACGTCTGCTTGGTGTGTTTTTTCATCTCATTGTAAAGGCTAGTGCTATGCTTACGTAAACGTCAAGAAATCGCGGAATGAAAGTTTGTTAGTGAAAAAGGCGATAAAGGCTGGTGTGGCGCTTGGTGAGTAAGTCTATGTAGGGTGTCATCATTCTGCCAAGTGTTCACATATACCTTAAGGGAATGCGAATCATGGGAAAAGACATCTGGATTGTCAGCGCGAAAAGAACGCCAATTGGGCGCTTTCAAGGCAAGTTGCAAACTTACTCTGCTCCTCAATTAGGCGCACTGGCGATCAAGGCGGCAATGCACGAAGTGAATGTGACTTCGGTGGATGAAGTGTTCATGGGATGTGTGCTTCCAGCAGGGTGTGGACAAGCTCCTGCGAGGCAAGCATCTATGGGGGCCGATCTTCCTTTGGGTGTAGGGTGCACCACCATTAACAAAGTGTGTGGCTCTGGCATGAAGAGCGTCATGTTAGCGCACGATCTCATTAAAGCTGGAACGATTCGCTCTGCCATTGCTGGTGGTATGGAAAGTATGACCAATGCGCCGTATTTGCTGAGGGAGGCGAGAAAGGGAATGCGCATGGGGCACCAGTCTACGTATGACCACATGTTTCTCGATGGGCTACAAGATGCTTACGAAGGGCACTTAATGGGTGTTTATGCTCAGCAAGTCGCTGACAGGCTTAAGTTCACCAGAGAGCAAATGGATGAATGGGCCGTGATGTCGGCAAAGCGTGCGTTGGAAGCTCAAGAGCGAGGCTTGTTTGCCGATGAACTTTCGCCGGTTTCACTCAATACCAAGTCAGAACAAGCGGTGCTGGACTACGATGAGCACCCTCGCTCGATTGACCTTGGTAAAATTCCTCAACTCAAACCTGCATTCGATGAAAAAGGTACGGTGACCGCTGCTAATTCGAGTGCCATTTCAGATGGCGCGGCGGCTCTGGTGCTTATGGATGAAGACACTGCGCGTCATCAGGGGCTTAAACCACTTGCGATCATCAAGGCGCACTCTACACATGCCAGAAAACCTGCAGAATTTACTTTGGCACCCGTCTACGCAATTGAGCAACTGCTGTTCCAGCTAGATTGGTCAATTTATGAAGTGGACCTGTGGGAAATCAATGAAGCCTTTGCCGTCGTGACACAAATAGCGGTGGCGGAACTTGGACTAGATACGAGCAAAGTAAATATTAAAGGTGGAGCCTGTGCACTTGGGCATCCGATAGGGGCTAGTGGCGCACGAATTCTGGTGACATTGATTCACAGTTTGCGTCAGCTACAAGCGCTAGGCACCAATGGTGATCTCGAAGCCAAAAAAGTGATGCGTGGTGTTGCGTCACTTTGTATCGGTGGTGGAGAAGCCACGGCGATAGGCATTGAAATACCGCTTTAATTGAAATCAGAAAGGAGTAAATGATGACTCGTTTGGTTCCCTTGTTTATTGGTGGCGAGTTTCGTGAATCTCAAACATCGGATTGGGTTGAGGTAACCAATCCCGCCACTAATGATGTCATTGCGTACGTTCCATGTTCCACAGAGCACGAGATGGAAGCCGCCATTGATAATGCGAAAGAGACATTCCAATCCTGGAAGGAAGTGGCAGTATCCGAGCGTGCCAGAGTCATGCTGCGTTATCAGCACTTGCTCAAAGAGCATCATGATGAGCTTGCCACACTGCTTTCTCATGAAACGGGTAAGATTTTAGCGGATGCTAAAGGCGATGTGTGGCGAGGCATAGAGGTTGTTGAGCAGGCTGCAAATATTGCCAGCAACATGATGGGCGAAACCGTCGAAAACGTTGCCACGGATATTGATAGTTACTCAATGATTCAGCCCCTAGGTGTGTGTTGCGGCATTACGCCATTTAACTTTCCTGCCATGATTCCGTTGTGGATGTTCCCAATCGCTATCGCTGCGGGCAATACATTTGTGCTTAAACCCTCCGAACAAGTGCCGTTGACCTCTATTCGTTTAGCTGAACTATTTGAGCAAGCTGGCGCGCCGAAAGGAGTGTTGCAGATCGTTCATGGCCGCAAAGAGCAAGTCGACTTTCTTCTGGCTCATCCTGATATTCGAGCGGTGTCATTTGTTGGCTCGGTTCCCGTTGCCCGTTATATCTACACCACAGGGACTAAACATTTTAAACGGGTTCAAGCTTTTGCTGGTGCAAAGAATCACATGGTGATCATGCCTGATGCAAACAAAGATCAAGTGGTGAATAACCTAATCGGAGCCTCCGTAGGGGCTGCGGGGCAGCGTTGTATGGCAATTTCTGTTGCGGTATTTGTCGGCGATTCAAAACAATGGATTGCAGACCTGAAACTGGCGATGGCGAAAGTACACCCAGGGCCTTGGGATGATGAACAGGCTGCTTATGGCCCACTGATCAGTGAGCAAGCCAAGCAACGCGTATTGGACCTAATCGAAGATGGCAAACAACAAGGCGCAGTGTGTGAACTCGATGGCAGTCAGTGTGAAGTGGACGGCTTTCCCGATGGAAACTGGATTGGCCCAACCTTGTTTAGCGGTGTAACAGCGAACATGTCGATTTACACGCAAGAGATATTTGGCCCTGTTTTAGTTTGTATGGAAGTCGAAACGTTGCAAGAGGCCATTGAGTTAGTGAATCGCAACCCTTACGGCAACGGAACTTCTATATTTACCGCTAATGGCGCTGCTGCGAGAAAATATCAGCATGACATTCAAGTCGGTCAAGTTGGGATTAATGTGCCAATTCCAGTCCCTTTACCATTTTTCTCCTTTACTGGTTGGAGAGGCAGTTTCTATGGTGATTTACATGCGTATGGTAAACAAGCGGTACGTTTTTATACCGAGACTAAAACGGTGACGGCACGTTGGTTTGATGACGATATTCCGACGGGGCCCAATCTGACCATCCAACTGCGCTGAGTGAATAAAAGGAGCTTTTATGGACTTTGAACTTAATGAAGATCAACGTGCATTTGCTGATACCGCTCAGCAATTTGCCGATGAGTGTTTAGCACCGATGGCGGCGGAGTGGGATGAAAAGCAGATCTTCCCCAAAGACGTATTGAGAGAGGCGGGGGAACTGGGGTTTCTCAGTCTCTACACTCCAGAAGCGCAAGGTGGCCTAGGGCTGAGTCGTTTGGATGCTTCAATTATCTTTGAACAACTGGCCATGGGATGTACGTCCACTACGGCGTTTATGACGATTCACAACATGGTCAGTTGGATGATAGCCAGTTTTGCTACCGATGAAGCCAAAACGCAGTTCTGTCCGAAATTAGTTACGGGGGAGTGGTTAGGCTCCTATTGCTTAACCGAGCCTAATGCGGGATCGGATGCCGCTTCGTTGGCCACAACCGCGAGCAAAAAAGGCGATACTTACGTGATGAATGGCGGCAAAACCTTTATCTCTGGCGCAGGAGAGACAGATGTTTTGGTCGTGATGGCGAGAACCGGAGAAGCGGGTGCCAAAGGCGTGTCCGCATTTGTTGTTCCTGCTCAAGCAGATGGTATCAGCTATGGGCGCAAAGAACCCAAAATGGGTTGGAACAGCCAACCAACACGAGCGGTTACTTTTGAAAATGTCGTTATTCCAGCTAGCCATTTACTGGGCGAAGAAGGGCAAGGTTTTGTCTTTGCGATGAAAGGGCTTGATGGAGGGCGTATAAATATTGCGACCTGTTCCGTCGGTACGGCTCAACAGGCCCTTGAACAGGCGACACAATACATTCAGGAGCGTAAGCAGTTCGGCAAGTCGCTTGCGCAGTTTCAAGCCTTACAATTCAAATTAGCAGACATGGCGACAGAGCTAGTGGCTGCTCGGCAGTTAGTGCGCTATGCCGCCAGCAAGCTCGACCGAAATGACCCAGATGCCACGGCTTATTGCGCGATGGCAAAACGGTTCGCAACCGATGTGGGCTTTCAGGTTTGCGACCAAGCGCTGCAGCTTTATGGCGGCTATGGTTACATCAAAGAGTATCCAATGGAGCGTCATTTCAGAGATGTGCGTGTGCATCAAATTCTGGAGGGGACAAACGAAATCATGCGCTTGATCATCGCACGTCGTTTGCTCTCTGAGGAGTCGGCCTTGCTGTAGCGAAGTATTGGATTTGCTCATTGAGAAAGGATTCAGATATGCCATTAACCCAAGAAGCCATTCAACATACGATCACTAATCACGTTGCGGTGGTGACGATGAACAACCCGCCAGCCAATACGTGGACAGCAGAGAGCCTCAAGGTACTGAAGTCGCTGATACTCACACTTAACAATGATAAGCAGGTCTACGCACTGGTTTTAACCGGCAGTGGAGAAAAGTTTTTCTCTGCTGGTGCAGATCTCAAGCTATTTTCTGACGGTGACAAAGCGATTGCGTTAGACATGGCGCGATGCTTTGGTGAAGCCTTTGAAACGCTCTCGGAATTCCGTGGTGTTTCCATTGCCGCTATTAATGGTTACGCCATGGGTGGAGGTTTAGAAGTGGCATTAGCTTGTGATATTCGAGTCGTTGAAGAGCAAGCGGTACTTGCTTTACCTGAAGCCAAAGTCGGACTTTTGCCCTGCGCTGGCGGTACCCAAAACCTCACAGCGTTAGTAGGGGAAGGCTGGGCAAAGCGTATCATTTTATGTGGAGAGCAAGTCAGCGCTGACAAAGCAAAAGAACTAGGCCTAGTTGAGGAGTTGGTTCCCAAAGGTGAAGCTTTAAGTAAAGCGCTGGAACTTGCTGAATCTGTTGCGAACCAGTCACCATCTTCTGTCGCCGCATGTAAGGCGCTCATTCAAAATATGCGCTCTGCGCCACTTAAGCACGGCTTAATGAAAGAGCGAGAGTTGTTTCTGAATCTTTTTGATACGGAAGATCAAGTTGAGGGTGTTCGCGCCTTTTTAGAAAAACGCCCACCGCAATGGAAAAACCGATAGGAGGCCACATGGCAGGGATGGTAACCATTAGTGAAATAGAGTGCTTAGATGGCGTGCACCGCATTGGTATCGCAACGTTAGACAACACCGCTTCATTGAATGCATTGACGTATGACATGTTAGTCCAACTTAACGATCAGCTTATCAAGTGGCAAGATGATCCACATATGGCTTGTGTGGTACTGACTGGCGCTGGAGAAAAAGCATTCTGTGCTGGTGGTGATGTTCGAGCTATGTATCACGTCATGCATAACGAGAGTAAAGAAAAAATCGTAGAGTTCTGTACGAACTATTTCTCGTTGGAGTATGAGTGTGACTATCTCATCCACACTTACAACAAACCCATTATCGGTTGGGGAGAAGGTATTGTCATGGGCGGTGGGATGGGGCTTTTTATGGGAACCAGCCATAAAGTTGTGACAACAACATCACGCCTTGCTATGCCAGAAATCAATATCGGACTGTATCCTGATGTGGGAGGTACGTGGTTTTTAAGCCAGATAGATCCGCAAGTGGGCTTATTCCTCGGATTGACAGGTTCAATGGTAAATTCAAGTGACGCTGTCACTATTGGTTTGGCCGATTGGTTACTGTTGGAAGAGCAGTATCCCACCTTACTGGATGAGCTAAAGCGGCTCCAGTGGGGCAAAGAAGACGCGAAAGAGTTGGTAACTGCACTACTACAGTTAATGGAAGAACAAGTTATTGATAGCAAACCAACCACGCAAATTTGTCCATACTTAGATCAGATAGAGGAAGCGTGCAAAGGCTTTGATCTTAATGCGATAGCACAGCGAATCATGACTATCGAAGGGAATAGCCAGTGGATAGAAAACGCGAAACAAACGTTCGCATCGGGCAGTCCGATCACCGCGCATATTTGCTTTAGACAAGTGAAAGAGTACCACAGCTTACCGCTTGCAGATTGCTTCCGTTTAGAGTTGAGTTTGTCGGTTCGCAGTGCCTTATTAGGTGAGTTTAAAGAGGGCGTCCGTTCTCGGCTCATTGACCGGGATGGCGAGCCGAGCTGGATATTTAACAGTGTCAGTGAAGTCGATGAAGATGTTATCGATACTTTGTTTACCTCGCTTTGGTCGGATAACGAGCATCCGCTTGCTAATTTGGGTGAACAAACACTAGGTCAATAAGGAGAATGATCATGAGTACCATCGCATTTATCGGTTTAGGAAGAATGGGGCATCCTATGGCGCAAAACTTACTCGCGTCTGGATTTAACGTGCAAGTATTCGATGTCGATAGCGAAGCCGCAAAGCAACTAGTACCTTTTGGTGCGGTGGTGGCGAGCTCTATCGAGGAAGTCGTGGATGGTGCTAGCACAGTCATCACGATGCTACCAGCAGGGTCTCACGTTCGTTCCGTGTATCTTGGTGACTTACATGGAGGCGTAGGTGTCCTCAATCTTGTCTCGCCAAGTACCTTGATGATTGATTGTTCAACCATTGATCCGGACTCTGCGCGATTAGTCGCCAATGAAGCGGCAAATAAACGCGTGTTGTTTGTCGACGCGCCCGTTTCGGGGGGCGTTGCTGGCGCTAAAGCGGCGACATTAACCTTTATTGTTGGTGGTTCGGATCAAGCGTTTTCTAAAGCCAATGCGATTTTGCAGTATATGGGAAAAAATGTTTTCCATGCTGGCAAAGCAGGCGATGGTCAAATGGCGAAAATCTGTAACAACCTTATGCTCGGCATTTTAATGTCTGGTACGTGCGAGGCATTAAACCTAGGTATCGATCATGGACTCGATCCAAAAGTGCTATCAAACATCATGCTGCAAAGCTCTGGCCGAAATTGGGCATTGGAGCTTTACAATCCTTGCCCAGGCGTGATGGACAGTGCGCCAGCCAGTCACGATTACCAACCGGGCTTTATGAGCAAACTCATGCTAAAAGATCTCGGCTTGGGGTTAGATGCGGCGTTACAAACACATTCTTCGGTTCCGATGGGGTCGTTAGCGCGCAACTTATATTCTTTCCACAACGCGAGCGGCCACGGCGAGCTCGATTTCTCAAGCTTATTTGAGTTATACAAGAGTAAGAAAGGCTAGACTGAGTTTTGTGACAAACCAGCCCGAGATGGTGACCTAAAACGCGCATCATTTCGGCCAACTTAGACTGGTTGAGATAGAGAACATTACGAGCTATGGAGTGCACCAATATGGACATAAAAAGTAGTGTTATTGCCATTACAGGAGCAGGGCAGGGGCTTGGGCAAATGATGGCCATTACCCTTGCTCAAGCTGGCGCTGATTTAGCGTTGTTGGATGTAAACGCCAGTGGCTTAATGGAAACACAAGAGCAGTGTCGAATGCTGAGTGCGAAAGCGTTGACATATCAAGTGGATGTCACCAACGAAATCGACGTTGAAACCACGTTTGAAGCGATTATCCAAGATTTTGGTCAACTCAATGGATTAGTCAATAACGCTGGCGTGTTAAGAGATGGGTTACTTGTAAAAGCAAAAGATGGCGTGATCAGTAAGATGTCTTTGGATCAATTCAACTTGGTCATGAACGTTAACGTGATAGGTACATTTTTGTGTGGTCGTGAAGCTGCCGTCAAGATGATTGAGAGTGGCTCCCAAGGCGTTATCATCAATATTTCTAGTGTTGCGAGAGCAGGGAATATCGGACAAACCAATTATTCTGCGTCAAAAGCGGCGGTCGCGACCATGGCGACAACATGGGCCCGTGAGCTCGCAAGATACGGTATTCGCGCGGCGGCGGTTGCACCAGGTGTAGTTCATACCGCGATGGCAGAGCAAATGAAACCAGAAGCCATAGAGCGATTAGAAAAGATGATCCCAGTTGGCAGGATGGGCGAAACAAGCGAAATCGCGCGTGCAGTAAAATACATTATTGAGAGTGATTACTTTACTGGCAGGGTTTTAGAAGTGGATGGCGGCATTCGTATGTAAGTGACCACTGAAATAAGGCTCTAATAGACCTGAATAATAAGTCTCTTTCCATTTCAACATTTTCTATGTTGTGGAGTGCTAATTCTGCGCAACCCAAATGTATTTACAACTTATGTTTGGATTTACCTTGAGAATGATTTCTCACAATCCAATAAAGAGATGTAAATACCACTCAAATATTAAGTGAAATCATTAATTTGATACTGATCACACTTTTGGTTTTTTAGTTTCCGCTTCTCATTAAGGCTATCTGCGTAAATGAAGTTGATAGTCAGTCTCATCAATTTTAAGTTTCAACTGTTTGTTTTTAAATAATTAATTGTTGAAGCACGAGAAATTCGTGTTGAGGTTAATATTCTATTTAAAGTGTGTAACTTCCATTAATGGAAGGTTAGTTTCCAGTTGTGGCTAATGAGCTTTAACTTTTTACTCCTCATAATGCGCCAAATGTAACATAGTGTTTCAAAGTGTAACAATAAACTCACACTAAGAGTGTGGTTTTGATCTCCACTCAATTCCGTTTTGTTTCGCTCTGAGCCCGACGTTACTCATGCTCAACACATAAACATTCTAATGACTATAACAACTGGTTCTTGGCTTGATACCTATCGTATCGTAGCAAATAACGGTTCATTCTAGCTGGTTAAATGCTTGATGACGAAGTTGAAAAATTGTAAGTAGAATAACTACTTATCGAGGTTTTTTCTTGTTCTCATACATTACCTCTGCGCTATTTGTGAGCTCTTATTTACTTTGATTGGCATCTGTTTTGAAACCAGACAACCATCGAGAAAGTTAATGGAAGCCTCAAGATATAAACGCATCTTGTCGAGGGGAAGTTTGGCGTCCGTCATACTTATGCTCTCAGGATGTAATTCAGCTTTACTTGACCCCAAAGGTGCCATTGGTGTGCAGGAAAAAGAGCTAATTATTACTGCTCTTTTGCTGATGTTGATCGTTGTAATCCCTGTGATTCTAATGACGATTTACTTCGCTTACCGATACCGCGCCTCTAACACTGAAGAAGAGTACGCACCCGAGTGGTCACACTCGACCAAAATCGAAGTGGTGGTATGGACAATTCCAATCATCATCATTGCGATTCTTGCGACGATCACATGGCGTTCGACTCATGAACTAGAGCCCTCTAAACCATTGGAAAGTGATGTTAAACCAATGACCATCGAAGTGGTGTCACTCGATTGGAAATGGTTGTTCATCTATCCAGAAGAAAACATTGCGACGGTGAACTATGTGGCGTTCCCGAAAGATGTGCCAGTGCAGTTCAAACTGACTTCGGACAACATCATGAACGCGTTTTTCATCCCTCGCTTAGGTACACAGATCTACGCGATGCCAGGCATGGTTACCAAGCTTAACCTGATAGCGAACCACGAAGGTGACTACAAAGGTTTTGCATCGAACTACAGCGGCGAAGGCTTTTCGCAAATGAAGTTCACAGCTTCAGCAATGTCTGATCGTGCTGCGTTCCTAAATTGGGTGCAGAAAGTGAAGGCGAGCCCTGATCGTATTGAGGATTGGGAGCAATACAGCTCACTGGCAGCGCCAAGTATCGCAGAGCCAGTCACTTTGTTCTCTAGCGTTCCTCCGTTCTTGTTCACCGATGTTGTGACTCAGCATCCTGGTTCAATGAACTGTTTGCCTGAAAACCAAGGATAATCGTAATGTTTGGAAGATTAACTCTTGATTCAGTTCCATTCCACGAACCTATTATCGTCATCACCTTAGCGGTTGTGGCGCTGGTTGGTTTAGCCGTAGTTTACGCGGTAACTAAAGCCGGAAAGTGGCAATATTTGTGGAATGAATGGTTTACTTCAGTAGACCATAAAAAACTTGGCTTCATGTACATCGCAGTAGCGATGGTGATGCTTGTTCGTGGTTTTGCTGACGCAGTCATGATGCGTAGTCAGCAACTCCTTTCTTCTGCGGGTGAAGCAGGTTACTTGCCACCGCATCACTACGATCAAATTTTTACTGCCCATGGCGTGATCATGATCTTTTTCGTAGCGATGCCATTGGTTATTGGTCTGATGAACATCATCGTGCCATTACAGATTGGTGCGCGTGACGTAGCTTTCCCGTATCTGAATAACTTGAGCTTCTGGCTGTTTGTTGTTGGTGTCATCCTAACAAACATGTCTCTCGGCTTAGGTGAATTTGGTCGCACCGGTTGGTTGGCGTATCCGCCGCTTTCAGGTATTGAGGCTAGCCCAGGAGTCGGGGTCGACTATTGGATTTGGGCGTTGCAGATATCAGGTGTTGGTACGACGTTAACAGGCGTGAACTTCTTCGCGACCATTTTGCGTATGCGTACACCGTCTATGCCAATGATGAAGATGCCAGTTTTCACTTGGGCATCTCTATGTGCAAACATTTTGATCATCATTTCATTCCCAATCCTGACGGTGACTATCGCTCTGCTAACGCTGGATAGATACCTAGGCATGCACTTCTTTACCAATGATCTTGGCGGCAACGTAATGATGTACGTCAACCTGATTTGGGCTTGGGGCCACCCAGAAGTGTACATTTTGATCTTGCCAATTTTTGGTGTGTTCTCAGAAGTCACCGCAACCTTTTCACGTAAAAAGTTGTTCGGTTACACATCGCTAGTTTGGGCTACCGTAGTTATCACGATTCTTGCGTTTGTCGTTTGGCTACACCACTTCTTTACGATGGGGTCTGGCGCGAACGTAAATGCCTTCTTCGGTATTGCCACGATGATTATTTCTATCCCAACAGGGGTGAAGATCTTCAACTGGCTATTCACGATGTACAAAGGCCGCATCCGCTTTACGACGCCAATGATGTGGACGGTGGGCTTCCTGATCACCTTTACTGTTGGTGGTATGACAGGCGTACTAATGGCTGTTCCGGGCGCAGATTTCGTTCTGCATAACTCAGTATTCCTGATTGCTCACTTCCACAACGTTATCATCGGTGGTGTGGTGTTTGGATGTTTCGCTGCGATCACTTACTGGTTCCCGAAAGCGACAGGTTTCACCATGAATGAAACTTGGGGCAAACGCGCGTTCTATCTTTGGATTATTGGTTTCTTAATGGCGTTCCTACCGCTTTACGCGCTGGGCTTTATGGGTATGACTCGTCGTTTAAGCCAAGACATCAACCCTGAATACTTCCCACTGTTGTCGATTGCCGCAGCAGGTACGGTTGTGATTGCGCTGGGCGTATTGTCTCAGTTCATCCAAATTTACGTGAGTATCCGTGACCGCGAGCAAAACCGTGACCTAACTGGTGATCCGTGGGGTGGTCGTACTCTTGAGTGGGCAACATCGTCTCCACCGCCGTTCTACAACTTTGCGCACCTACCAAAAGGTGATGTGCTGGATGCCTTCTGGTACCAGAAACAAAGTGGCGAGTTCGATCCAACTAAAGAAGTGGAATACGAACGTATTCATATGCCAAAAAACACGGCAACAGGCATCTACGTGTCGGCTTGGTCGCTCCTATTTGGCTTCGGCATGATTTGGTACATCTGGTGGCTAGCGGCAGCAAGTTTGGTCGGTATTATCGTGACGTGTATTCAGCACAGCTACAACGATGACGTGGATTACTACGTGGAAGTTGAAGAGATCAAAGCAATTGAGGCCGAGCGTCGAGCTCAGCTTGAAGAAGCGAAGAAAAACTCAGTGAAAGACAGCGAAAGTAAAGATGATCTGGAGGTGACGTATGCAAACTAATATCGCAGCACATCACGACCATGATCACCACCATGACACGAATGGCAACAAGCTATTTGGCTTTTGGGTTTACCTGATGAGTGACTGCGTACTGTTTGCGACCTTGTTCGCGACATACGCTGTGTTGTCGAGCAATTCAATTGCGGGCCCAACAGGTAACGACATTTTCGAACTGCCATTCGTGTTTGTCGAAACCATGCTGCTGCTGTTTAGCAGTATCACATTTGGTTTTGGCATTATCGCGATGAAGCGCAACAATGTTGCTGGTCTCAAACGTTGGATGTTAGTCACGTTCGCGCTTGGTCTTGGCTTTATCTGTATGGAGGTCTATGAGTTCCATCACCTGATTGAAGAAGGCTATGGGCCCCAAACAAGTGCATTCCTGTCGGCATTCTTTACGTTGGTTGGTACGCACGGCCTGCACGTAACCTTTGGTCTGATTTGGTTAGCGGTAGCGTATCATCAACTGTCGACGAAAGGTCTGAACGACAATATGGCAATGCGCTTTAACTGCTTAAGCCTATTCTGGCACTTTCTAGATATCGTTTGGATTTGTGTCTTTACCATCGTTTACTTACTGGGGGTAATGTAATGGATCAACATGTAGAAACCAGTGCGTCAGATTACGTGAAAGGCTTTATTGCCTCACTGATTCTGACTGTAATTCCGTTCTACTTTGTTTGGACGAAATCATTACCAGATACAACGACCTATGCGATTCTATTTGGATGTGCATTAGTGCAGATATTTGTTCACTTTAAATACTTCTTGCACATGGAAACAAAAACATCCGACGGACGTTGGAACCTTGTATCACTGATGTTTACCGCCATTGTTGTACTTATCCTTATCGCTGGCTCGGTATGGATCATCTACAACATGAACGTCAACATGAAGTTGTAGGTCAAGGTATGCTGAAAAGTTATTTGTCTATCACTAAACCGGGCATTATTTTCGGCAACCTGATTTCTGTTGCGGCGGGGTTCTTCCTCGCCGCAAAAACAGAACCAGCCAGTCTAATGTTGTTCGTTACGACGTTAGTTGGTGTTGGGTTAGTCATCGCTTCAGGTTGTGTGGTGAATAATATTTTCGATCGTGATATCGACCAAAAGATGGCACGTACACGAAATCGTGAAACAGTGAAAGGCAACATCAATATCGATATTGCGTTTGTTTATGCACTTGCTTTATTGCTGGTAGGAACCGCACTGTTATTTATCCAAGTGAACCCACTATCCGCTGTCGTCGTGTTGCTTGGCTACGTGTATTACGTGTTCTTTTACACGATGTGGTACAAACGTAACTCGGTGTATGGGACCTTAGTGGGAAGTATCTCAGGCGCAGTTCCGCCATTGGTGGGTTACTTAGCGGTAACAAACTTCATTAGCTTGGAAGCGATTTTACTCTTTACCATGTTCTGTCTCTGGCAAATGCCGCACTCGTATGCCATTGCCATGTTCCGCATGCAAGACTACCGAGAAGCCGGGATTCCCGTATTGCCAGTTAAAGAAGGCATTCATAAAGCGCATCGACACATGAAAGCGTATGTCGTGGCTTTTGGAGCAGCATCATTGGGGTTATTTTTACTAGGTGAAGCCGGGTATGAATACTTAGCGGTTGCAGCGGTTGTTTGCTTTATGTGGACGAAAGTGACCTTTCGCAGCATTGATGACAACAACTACATCGCTTGGTCAAAGTCGGTGTTTAAAGTCTCACTGCTAGTGGTGATGGGGATCAGTGGTGTGCTTGGCGTCGAGTTGATTCCTCTAGCTCTGTAACAACCAAACCTAAGCGTTTGCTAAGCGCCAATATCTTTTGCTGCTGAATGCATGAATGACCTTACCTGGAAGTAAGGTCATTTAACTTTCTATTGTCCTTTATTTTCCCTGTTTTTCCTGTTCCTCCTCTAGCTTCACTATCACGTATTCATATCTAAAAGCAAAAACAACCAGAGTGTAAAACATAGTGGGTCGCGCGTTTCCGCTGATGCGTAATAATGCCAAGAGATAGCGACGGTTAAGCTAAAAAGTATAAACAGCGCAATAACTCTACTTACCATATGAGAATTCAATATCGATAGTTTGTAATGTAAACATTTGGGGGGAGTGCTAGTTCTCATAGCAGCATACAAACTAACAATGTGAATGTTTGAGTTGAATCACCTGCTAGCGAAATACACAAGTTTTACTACTGAAAGTGGGAGAGGAAGCATCTTAACTCCAGTGAAATGAACACGATTGGGAATCATCCTTTTACATAATCTAAAAACTCACTAAACCTTAACCCAGATTAAAGTTTTGTCGTCTCCGAGGCATTAAGGTGCGCCTGTAGTTTGCAGGTCTCAAGGATTCAGAGAAGGAACAGCCATACATCGTGTATCGCTGTTCCTTTTTCGATCTTGTTTACTTGCGAAAAGATAAAACATAATGACAACTTTAAGAGGACTGGTTTTGAGCATTTTGTTTTCCGAAGCCCGCATTGGCAACATGACCCTAAAGAACCGTTTTGTGAGGAGCGCAACGTGGGAGAACATGGCGACCGAAGATGGTCACATGACGGCAAAGCTTTACGATATTTACGAAACGCTTGCGAAAGGGGAAGTTGGGCTTATTGTTACGGGTTATGCCAATATCGTTGAAGAAGAGAAACCCAACGCAGGTATGATGGGGATCTACAACGACTCTTTTATTGAAGAATACAAAAAGCTAACAGAGCTAGTACATCAACAAGATTCTAAAATCGTGATGCAAATTGCTTACGGTGGCACCAAAACCATCCATAACGTCGGTGAGCGTGTCATCTTCGCTCCGAGTGACGTGCCTGAGCGTGGTACAAATACGCAAGGCAAAGCGATGACAAAGGACGAAATCGACTACATCGTAAAGGCATTCGCATTGGCGAGTAAACGTGCTCAAGACGCTGGTTTTGACGGCGTAGAGATTCATGCGGCGCACACTTATTTAATTAACCAGTTTTTAAGCCCGTACTATAATCGTCGCGAAGACGAATATGGTGGTGGCTTAGAAAATCGCATGCGCTTTCTTTTAGAAATTTATTCTGAAACCAGAAAGCTGGTTGGAAGCGAATTTCCCATCCTCGTTAAACTGACGGCAACTGAGTTCTTTGACGGCGGTTTAACGTTCGATGAAACTCGCGTCGTCTGTAAGAAACTTGAAGAAGTAGGCGTTGATGCGATCATCGTATCTGGCAATGTTCACGGCAAAGCAAACGAACTTGTTGGTCAAACGTTCGATGGTTACACACTACAAGAAGAAGGTTACTTTCACGAATATGGTCACGTGATCAGCCAGGACGTTAGCATACCGGTGATTACTGTCGGCGGGCTGAGCGACATTGATGCGATTGAGAAAATTGCAGAAAACACAGATATCCAATTTTTTGCTGTGTCACGCCCTTTATTGGCTGAGCCACAGTTGATAAAACGTTGGAAAGAAGGCAATCGCGCACCAGTAGATTGTGAACGTTGCTCAAAGTGTCGTACCAAGCGTGGTAACTTTTGCGTGGTGTATAAGAACCGAAATCGTCGCAAAAAATAGAACGAAGCGAATACACAAATACAAATTAGCCTCCACTCTGAATATGGAGGCTTTTAATTATCCGCATGTTAATCGAACCATTATTTATCTTCTTTTTGATAGTTTAAATAATGCACACAAAGATCGTGAAATGCTTTAGCTTGAGGCGAGATCGTGCGATCGGTTAACGTAAATATACCAATTTGCCTTTCAAGTGGTGGATCGATAAGCGGAATCCAAACCAAGCGTGTTTCATTGGTTGGGAAAGCAAGCTTCGGTAGGGTCGTGACACCAATCCCGAGTTCTAAGACAGAAAACAGCGAAGTAATATTTTCGACTGAATAGAGCGCTTGCTGACTCAGAGCTCTTGCTGGGGTTGGATCGAGAAGTGTACAAGTGCCGTTACGGATAAAGGGTTGTTCCAACAAAATTTGCCACTCGATTCCTTCTGGATGACTTGCAATAGGGTTATCCTTTAAACACACCACGCCTATTGGATCGGCTAACAGTGGCGTAAAGTCAATGCCGCCCTCATCGAGGTGAGAGGGGTTACCGATCGCCAAGTCGACTTCACCGGAGAGTAAGCGAGCCTCGACGCCCGCCGCGTTATCATCGATCAAGCTTACTTCTACATTTGGATACTGCTCGCAAAAGGCACCCAATACGCTAGGGATGAGTTTCGCTGCAACAGAAGGAACGCTCGCAATTCGCACTCTCCCTTGCTGTCCGGCCGCGGCAGCTTTGAGATCGTTGTCCAGCGCACTGTAGATATTGAGAAACTGAACCACCTTGGGCAGACAAATTTCACCAAATGGGGTCAATTTGGTTTTGTTTCCGGGTTCAAACAGCGTTTGCCCTAGAATTTTTTCAAGCTCTTTTATCGATGTTGACAGTGCCGCCTGAGAACGATTTGCACGATGTGAAGCGGCTCGAAAGCCTCCTTCCTCGACTACCATCACAAAATGCATTAATTGTTGAAGCTTAATACTCATCCCTAATGCCTCTTAATCCCTTTATTTACGTTATTTTAAACAGAGTGATAAGTTTAATTTATCAAATGTAAAAAATTTACCGTTAGATTTATCACCTGTCAATGTGCATCATTTAACCATATTGAAACAAAGTTGTTACAAAGGTTGAAAGGCACGTGAGTACTCCTACTAAAAAACACCCAGTTAAAACCAGTCTATTTGCTTCTAAAGCGCCGCTTGAATGGGCGATAGTCAACAACGGAACCCTGTATACGGCTCAAATTCCTATTGATGACACAGGCGCGGTTGTGGAAGGCGGTATCGAAGCACAAACACGCCAAACCTTTAACAATCTCATTCACACCCTGGAGTGTGCAGGGGAGTCTTTGGACTCGGTATTACAGGTCCTGATTTACGTGACCGACAGAGAATACTTAAAGACCGTTAACCAAGTGTACGCGGAATATTTTGAAGCGCCGTACCCAAATCGCGCCGCCATGGTGGTTGCAGGGTTAGCGCGAGAAGAGATGTTGGTGGAGTTTGTTGTCTATGCGTCGGCAAGCCAACCAGAATAAATCCAATAAGAACAATTAGAGATCAGTGAGTGGGTGGCTTGCCATCACAAATCGGAAGAACAAGGAAAGAACCATGACTTTTATTAACAATGTTCAAGCAGAAAAATCCCTCTATATAGCGGGTGAGTGGCAATCGGGCATGGACACCATCGCCAATATTAACCCTTCTGATATCAGCGAAAACATTGGCGATTTCGCACAAGCGAGTGTGTCGCAAGTAGAGCAAGCGATTCAAGCGGCTAAATCAGCGCAGCCAGAGTGGGAAAAAACACCAATCGAGCGCAAGCAAGCAGTGCTACAAGCGATTGGTGATGAGCTCATTGCACGATGTGACGAATTGGGCACCTTACTTTCGCGTGAAGAAGGTAAGCCATTTGCTGAAGGTCGAGGTGAGATTTACCGTGCTGGCCAATTCTTCCAATACTTTGCTGCTGAGGTTCTGCGTCAAATTGGCGATAGCGCTGCTTCCGTCCGTCCAGGTGTCTCCGTTGAAGTTACTCGCGAAGCCGTCGGCGTTATCGCCATTATCTCTCCTTGGAACTTCCCAACAGCAACAGCGGCTTGGAAAATCGCGCCAGCACTTGCGTTTGGCAACAGCGTCGTCTGGAAGCCTGCCAACCTAACCCCAGCAAGTGCCGTTGCGCTGACAGAGATTATCCATCGCCAAGGTTTACCTGCTGGCACGTTTAACCTCGTTTTGGGCAGCGGTTCGCAAGTCGGTAATACCCTTATCAATTCGAAGGACGTGAACGGCGTTAGCTTCACTGGTTCTGTGGACACTGGCCGTAAAGTTGCAGCGGCAACGGCACCAAATTTTGTGCGTTGTCAGCTAGAGATGGGTAGCAAAAATGCGCTCGTAGTGGCAGATGATGCAGACATTCAGATTGCTGTCGAAGCGACAATCGCAGGCTCATTCTCGGGTGCAGGTCAAAAGTGCACCGCGTCTTCTCGTCTTGTGGTTATGGACGGAATTCACGACGCGTATGTTGAAGCGCTAATCAAACGCATGAGTGAACTTAAAGTGGGTCACGCACTGGAAGAGGGCGTGTTCATGGGCCCAGTGGTTGATGGTAACCAACTGAATGCGAACTTTGAGTGGATCGAAAACGCACGCCAAGCAGGCGCGGAGCTGGCTTTCGGTGGTGAGCGTCTGAGCCTAGAGCATGACGGTTACTACATGTCACCAACTCTGTTTTTAAATACACAGAATGGCTGGGAAGTGAACCAAGAAGAAGTCTTTGCGCCAATGGCGAGCGTGATTCGCGTTTCTGATCTGGATGAGGCAATTGCAGTCGCGAACGATACGCGCTTTGGCCTGACAGGCGGCATTATCACGCAAAGCTTGCGTAATAGCGCGATCTTCAAACAGCAAGTCCAAACGGGCTGCGTCATGGTTAACTTGCCAACTGCGGGTACAGATTATCACGTTCCATTTGGTGGCCGTAAAGAGTCTAGCTTTGGTCCTCGTGAGCAAGGTCAGTACGCCAAAGAGTTCTACACCGTAGTGAAAACCGCTTATCAGCGTCCTTACTAAGATCGGCAGGGTAGCTGATGGTGTCAGCTGCCCGCACGAAAAGGCTAAGAAATTGTTTAAGGAGTGGTTATGTACCAACAACGGATTGTGATTGACGGATTGCAGTACTGCAATTGGGATCGAGAGTATTTCCAAACGCTTAAGGCGAGTGGCATTACCGCCGTTCATGCCACCATCGTCTACCACGAAACTGCGCGCGAAACCTTGACGCGTTTTGCTGAGTGGAACTTGCGCTTCGAGCAAAATGCGGACCTCATCATGCCTATTTATTCAATGGCAGATGTAGAAAAAGCCAAAGCAGAAGGCAAAGTCGGCATCTTCTTCGGCGCGCAAAATTGCTCACCAATCGATGATGAAATTGGCCTGATTGAAGTGATGCGCCGTCAAGGTCTGCTGATCATGCAACTGACCTACAACAACCAAAGCTTACTGGCGACAGGTTGTTACGAACAAAATGATTCCGGCGTAACTCGCTTTGGTAAGCAAGCGATTGAAGAGATGAACCGAGTCGGGATGATCATTGATATGTCCCACAGCGCGGAGCGTTCGACGTTGGAAGCTATCGAGCTCTCTTCGCGTCCAATTTGTATCAGCCATGCTAACCCGACGTTTGCGCATGACGCACTGCGCAACAAATCCAACACCGTGATCAAAGCACTGACGGAGCGCGGTGGTTTGATTGGATTCAGTTTATATCCATTCCATTTGCCAAATGGCAGCCAGTGCACGCTGGATGATTTCTGCCAGATGGTAGCGAAAACCGCAGACATGTTTGGCGTTGACCATTTAGGTATCGGTAGCGATTTGTGCCTAAATCAGCCGCAACAAGTGTTGGAATGGATGCGCAACGGGCGTTGGTCAAAAGCGATGGATTACGGCGAAGGTTCAGCAAGTAACTCGGGATGGCCAGATGCGCTGCCATGGTTCTGCGGCAGCGCAGGGATGGAGAACATCTACAACGGATTAATGGATCACGGATTCAGTGAATCTGAGGCTGGAAAAATATTGGGTGAAAACTGGTTCAACTTCCTTAAAGAAGGATTAGAGCCTATTTCATAGCATTCCCCAAAGTAGGAACCGCCTGCCCACATAATAACAATACGGCAGGCGTAAAACTCACATTTGTAGCCAGTCTTTGGCTGCTGCAAAGAACCTCTGGAGCCAGAGTATGTCTGATTTAACCAATAGCATGAAAGCTTCCACGATGAGCGTGTCATCGGGTAAGTCAAAAGTAAAACACAACACATCAACAACAGAAAACACGATGGACAAATTAGGACTGAATAACCCGGCCTTTTGGTATAGCGGTGGTTTCATCGCGTTGTTCGTTGCTATTGCACTTTATGACGGCGAGCTGTTATCTACGATCGTTAACGCCGGTTTTAGCTGGGCAGTTCAGGTGTTTGGTCCATACTGGCAGTTACTGCTGCTTCTCACTTTTCTTATTGGTCTTGGCTTGGCTGCAGGGCGAACAGGCAAGGTGATGTTGGGCGGGATTGCAAAACCAGAAATGGATTCTTTCCGCTGGATGGCGATTATTTTCTGTACCTTATTGGCTGGTGGTGGTGTTTTCTGGGCCGCGGCTGAGCCTATCGCGCATTACGTTAGCCCACCCCCTTTGTACGGCGCGCAAGATAACCCGCAGCAAGGTGCGGTGAATGCGTTGTCGCAATCCTTTATGCACTGGGGCTTTCTGGCTTGGGCGATTGTAGGTAGCTTAACTTCCATCGTGGTGATGCACCTGCATTACGACAAAGGTTTACCACTAAAACCCCGTATTTTGCTTTACCCAGTCTTGGGCGAACGAGCACTTAAAGGCCAACTCGGTGCATTGATTGACGCGTGCTGCATTATCGCGGTAGCCGCGGGCACCATCGGACCAATTGGGTTTTTAGGCTTGCAGGTTAGCTACGCGTTAAATGCGCTGTTTGATATTCCTGATGGCTTTACCACTCAGCTTATCATCATCTTGTTTGCGATTGCGCTTTACACCTTGTCAGCACTCAGTGGATTAAGCCGAGGCATGCAACTGCTTAGTCGTTACAACGTGATTCTGGCAATGGCATTGATGGTTTACATCCTGTTTTTTGGCCCTACGAATTTTATCTTTAACGGATACATTCAAGGTGTAGGGAGCATGCTGGATAACTTTATCCCAATGGCGACCTACCGTGGTGATGAAGGTTGGCTAAGCTGGTGGACAGTATTTTTCTGGGGCTGGTTCCTGGGTTATGGTCCGATGATGGCAATCTTTATTGCGCGTATTTCCCGTGGTCGAACTATTCGCCAAGTTATTTCCACCATCAGTATTGTGGCTCCGTTAACCACCTGTTTTTGGTTCACGATTGTGGGCGGCTCAGGTCTTGCGTTTGAAATTGCTGAACCGGGTAGCGTGAGTGCGGCGTTCGAAGGCTTTAACCTGCCAGGTGCTTTGCTTGCGGTGACTCAGCAACTACCAATGCCAATGTTGACTTCAATTCTATTTCTGATTTTAACCACGATCTTCATCGTCACGACGGGCGACTCAATGACCTACACAATCAGTGTCGTGATCAGTGGTGAAACGGAGCCGAATGCGATCATCCGTACCTTCTGGGGCGTAATGATGGGTGTGACGGCACTAATCCTGATTTCTCTTGGCTCTGGTGGCATCTCTGCACTGCAATCTTTCATTGTGATTACCGCGGTTCCGGTTTCGTTGATTCTGTTACCGTCACTTTGGAATGCGCCGCAAATCGCAATCAAAATGGCGAAAGAGCAAGGGCTATAACAATTATCTAATTCAAACAACGTGGAGCTTGTGCGGGTGTTTTCCTCCTGCATCCGCACAAACCCTAGTATTCTTACAATAACAAATAGGTGGTGAGCAAAATGGATGCACATCGTTCTACTTATACGGAAGCAACTATGCGCGATGCAGCGATTGTCATGGCAGCCGAAAGGCTTGGCGCAATGCACCAAAACCGAATTAGCTTTGTACGCAGTCTGATTCGTAATATGGCAAGCCAAAACTGGCAAGTAACCAAGCATGAGTGGCAGCTTTGTCCTCGTGGTTATGGTCATGTGATTTACAAATTGACCACGCCAGAGCACGTTTATCATTTGGTGGTATTCTGTGATGAAATTGCCGACGACGAGCGTAATGATCGCGTAATTGCTGAAAAGTGGGACGTCACATTTGCACTGGTTCAAGGCGATGTTGATGTTACTTTGTTGGAAAGATTGCGAGAAAATGTACCGCTGCAAGAAGCGGGACGTAATCCAAACAACGTACTTGTTCTTGCTCGCGCAAACAAAAGTGTGCGCGTGTTTGAGCACATTGTTAGCGCGCTTTCTCAAGGCGAGCAGCCTGAGCCGAAAGAGTTAGCGGAAGTGGGTTATATCCTGCGTACCACAGCTGTCTATGGTAACGGAAAGTTTGGTATCGCCGATTTCAAACTGTTAGAGAACAACTCAGATTTCAGCCAGTCTTTTAGTGCGCAAATGTGTGCCGTATATATGTTGCGTGAATTCAGCCTAGATTGGGTGCACTATCTGGCACTTCAACAAGGTGGCGACAAGGCGGTGGCTTTGCATCGTGGCTTGCAGCGCTACCTTGGTGTCGGTAATGCTACTGGCTTAGGCATGGCTCCATACTTGATTAATCACCCGTGTATTGTTGACCAATGGATGACCTCTCGCGAACGTGCGGTAGCGCGAGTCTTTGCGATGCCGTGTGAAGCGTCGTTCCATGATCCTTTGCAAGGATTGCTGCAAAAAGCACAGCGTCATTTAGAGCAAGTCATCACCATCAATGAACATCAAGATAGGCTCAATCACCAAGCGATAGCAGACATCAAACAACTGCTATCAGAGCTAACAACGTTAATGGCATCACATCCGAACTGGGCGAGTTTGGTCGAGCAAAAGAAAACAATGAGTGTGGAAGCCCAAGAAATCCTCACCTCTTGCTTGATCGAACTCTACCCATCTTTAGTGGATGAATTTGCTAGCCAAATGAATACGGATGAAACGTTATCGATTCCGGGCGGGAAAAAGATCCAAGATTTACTGGAAGTGTTGCAAAGCAAGTACCGCTGGGCGATTGATGCGGATTACTCACTAGCCGAGAACAACTACTGGTTCTGGTATCGCTCACAAGATAAAGAAGAGCCAAGGCTTGGTGTTCGCGGGGAAGAGGCTGGAGAAGAAAAAGAACTGCCGCTTGATATCGGCAGACAAGTGAATCGCTTGTACCAGGCCTTGCTTGACTGTGATGTAGAAATGTCCGTAGCAGAGTTTCTATTGCAAAAACCGGCTTATCGTTCGATCACACGTCGCGTATGGACGCTAGGCAACCGTGCGATGGGGGATATTCAAATGAATGTGCTGCGTAAAGATGCGTTACCAATGCACTTACTGCGCTGTAAATTGGCGATCTTTGGCGCGACTAAGTTTGATCCGCGCTCGGATCGTTGGGTTCGAGTAACTTTCTTCCAAGGTGCGCCGTTGTTAGATGAAATTCACGACCCTAAACTGGCAGACACATGGATTTTCCCTAGCATGCCGCCGCGTGACGAAATTGCGCAAAGTGATAATCAAAAAATCAGTGGAGGATTTGAATTATGATCGTCTCTCACAACGAATTGGTGGCCGCCGTTAGTAAGGCATTTCTTGGCATGCGCCGTCACTGTGGTGAGGCGGATGTCATTGCGAACATGGTGGCGGACTTGCAAATGGTTGGCTTACATGGAGTTCGCCATTTTAATAACGCGAGTCTGTTTCTTGGGTTAGATTCAGACTGCGCCGTATCGGTGACCAACAGCACGCCGTCAAGCATAGAGGTAGAACTGCACAACGGGAGTGTAGCGTGTCATTTACCCGCGGTGTTGGATTTCGCGCTCGAGAAAATGATCAACCGTAAGTCGATTACCATTACGTTGAAACAGTGTCATAACCGTTGGTTGGGTTTCAGTGAGTTGTTGAAGCTCTCTGCGAAAGGCATCGCGTGTCGAGCACAGTGGGTCAATGGCTCTAGTCCCAAGCGAACGCTTTATGTGTTAAACCGCGGACGAATCGCACCAGAAGTCTTTTTCTCGGATCAGTTTGATGGGCATGATACGGATTTGCATAGTATGGTTATCGAGCTCTCCGTGAACGATTTCGATATCGAGAAAAGTGCACAAGGATATACCACCCACATTGAAGGCGATGAGTTAAGCCGTACGCAACAAGCTTCTTGGCAAAATGGTATCTTTGTCGAAGACCAAGAATGGGAAACACTGAAACAAACCGCAACCGCGTTGCTGGTGGAGAACAGTGAGCGTTCTATGCTCGGTGCTGGTGGTGTGGTTTGAGCGATGAAAGGCGATGATTCCAAGTAGAAGTGATGAAGGCTGCTCTTTAGCGGCCTTTTTTGTGCGCGAAGTTTGGTCACTTCTGAAGTTCAAAGACTATGATTACCGTTATCCGCAAGATGGAGCAACACAGGTAAGAAAAATGGATCTGCAAGAGAATAAAAGAAATGCCATTGCGTTTTACGAAACCGCCTATCGAGGTAATCCAAGAAAAGCGGTTGAAGACTATGTTGGCGATGAGTACATCCAGCACAATCCATTAGTTGGAAATGGCCCCGAGGCTTTTATCGAGTATTTTGAGCGGATGCAAAATGAGTATCCCAATAAAGACATTACGTTTGTGCGAGCCATTGCTGAAGGGAACTTGGTGGCACTACACACTCACCAAACATGGCCTAATGATATTGAATACGTGACGATGGATTTCTTTCGTTTTGATCATAATGGGAAGATTGTTGAACATTGGGACGCTCTGCAAGAGATTCCTAAAGAAACATTGAATGGTCACACTATGTATTAACGAGTCGTTGACGAGTCTCCCATGCCGTTTATTCAAACGGTATGGGAGGTTAAATGATTTGTGGCACTTTAAGTATTAATCATCAAAGCGCTTTTTCGATTCTCACCGCGACGTCTTCAGATACCCAGCCTTTCCACAAGTCAGGGTAGGTATTAAAGAAGTAAAACATCGCTTCTTCACCGTCCGCGTAGTTATCTTCCATCCAGGCCAGCATTTCACTCATTTGCTCGTTGGTAAATCCGCGTTTCTGCAAGTACGCGAATGCTTGGGGTTCTTTGCTCGCAAACGCCTCAGTTGTTACTGTGCGAACTGGAGAAGGTGGGTACATTGTTACTTTTGGTGAAGCGCAATCAGGCTGAGTGGTACAGTTGCGATACTCTTCTAAATCTGTTCCGCTACCAAAATCCACTTTGACCATATCATACTTGCCCAATACGGGGGTCGGTGACCAGTAGTAACCAAACCAAGGCATTTTGCGATCATAGGCTTTGGCGATGGTGCCAGCTAATGCTGCGCCAGATCCTGGGTCAACCATCTCAAAGCCGTGCTCACTTAACCCTAATGCATTAAACAAGTGACCGGAGGTGATTTGGCATGTCCAACCAGCAGGGCAGCTATAGAACGCGAACTTGTCATCATCTTCTGGGTGTTCAAATAGTTTGGCGTGCTTGATGACGCCTTCTATCGTCGCGAGTTCTGGATACTGTTTTACCAGATAGGCGGGAACCCAAAACCCTTCTTCACCACCATTGACAAGCGATTCACTAGCGATGCGCAAGCGTTTATCCGCAATCCCTTTATCAAGTGCTTCTTTAATACCGTTTGTCCATAACTCTGGCGCAACGTCAGGCTGTCCCTTTTCAATCATAGAGGTGCCTGTAGGAACGCTATCACCAGGGATCAATTCCGCATCGCACTGGTAGCCTTCATTTAAGACAAATTGGTCGATGTGCGCCATTAAGCTGGCCGAATTCCAATTCATGTCTGCGATGGTTATTTTTCCGCATTCGTCCGCATTTGCATGAGTAGATAATGCTGATAGCAGCAGAACAGAGAGCATTGAAGGTGTCGTCTTCATGTGACTGAATTTCCTTGTCGTTGTCATTTACTTCAGTATATACATCGGTTTATAAAGATTCAGTGAACAAGTTTTTTTCAGTGACGTTAAGCATAAAAACGGCGATTTATGAAGCGTTTAGTCAGAGTGGTTGAAAGGGAGTTAATACAGCAAGAACACTCCTTCGTAGCCGCCAATCTCAATATGAGAAACATAGTCGCCGATGTTACCGTCTTGATCTACAGGTCGCATAGGCTCTGGAAGTGCGATAGGTATCCTCGGTGAGGAGAAGTAATCGATATTTTTGCCAAAAAAATCAGTCCGATACAGCACTCGGCCTTTAGTGAATTCGCGGGCTAACACCATCTCCGTAGGACCATGCACCACCACCGTATCGTCTGAGTGATACGCAAAGTACGTATGGGTTGGTAACAAATCGATAGCGCCATTGGGCAAGTCAGGATGAGCCACTTTGCTCATAGAAGCATCTCCAATCACCGTGTAATCGGCAGGATAGGGCGTGCTGGTGGACATCATTACCGGAGTCGCCTGATACCCCTCTGGTATTTGATTGGCAGGCTCTCCCAAATCAACGGCAAGCAAGGTGCTAGGTTGATAAGCAATATTCTTTGGTACGCCTGCCTTCCAGAAGTTGTCACTTGTTGTGTTATTACTTCCATATAAGTAGCCATTGTTCCACTGATTAAAGTAACTGCGCTCAGGGTGATAGTTTAAGTAGAACACTGCTAGTGCAGAGTATTGGTCCTGTTTCCAATTGTCTTCTGTGTTCCCAAAGTATTGAACGCGACCATAACGCGTTGTCGCTTGATAAATCACTTTCTGGCCAGCTTTAGCGAGTGCAGAGTTATCCCAAAACTTAGCTAACCCAGCATAGCCACTAAAGCCGGTAGAAGGGAAAAGGTAGTGCTCGCGCAAGTACAAGGAGCCAGCGTCAACCAAGTGGTTTTGCCCATTACGACCGAATAAGTTTGCCGTACCTATGTTGAGGCCAATTAACGCATCTTCATCCTGCGTTGCCAGTTTATTCAAGAACGCCGAGAATTGCGCTTTGTACGCATCGTCAGCAGCTTGGCTACCCGCCACCAAACCAAGCTCACCCACTGTGCCTCCGGAATATATGTAGAACTGATTTGCACCGAGTAACTTATTCGTGTCGTCGTTGTACGCACCATTTAAACCTTGTTTCGCCCATTCAGCTTGGTAATAGTGGCGCATTGTATTGGTAAAAACGGGATTGCCGAGATTGGTCAATGCCCAAGAAGAGGTTTGATTCCACATACGACCAAATGGAATAACCCGTGACTCCCAACGAAATCGTGCCGTTGCATTCTTATTCGAACGGTTTTTGTATTCATTCCAAGAAAGATAATTGTCTTGGTTTCGATCTGCAGATTTGTCGAAGCCACGAATTTTACGCCAGCGTTGAATGGTTTGACCTTCAGGTGTCTCCGTTGGTGCTCCTGAGATGTTGACGGCAGGGAAGCTATTTTTGAGTCGAATGTTTTCGAGACGTGGGCGGTTTTCTATGTTGTCGTCATGCCAAGTAATTTTCGCAAAGTAAAGGCGGCCGCCGTCGCGTAAAAAGGTGGAGCCAAAGTACTGACCGCCACCATAAGTTTTTCCGCTACCATCATGCGTTGTAGCGCGAACCCAATCCGAAGGAACAGACCAGTTTACTGTTTGGTCTTTGGTCATGCCCTGTGTTCTATCTTTCTTAATATCAAAGGGCTTCCACTCCGATACCTGACCAAACGAGTCGATAGCAGAAGGGTATTCAATTATGAAGTTGCCACCTTGAGCAAACTGGGAAAACGTAAGGGTTAAGCGGTCGAACTTCTCTGAGTGATAAACATAGAGGGCACCACCATTATTCGCCTGACCGAATACATCAGCATCCCATGGCGGTGGTTGATATAGCCAAAAACCGGCGTGGTCAGCACTAGCCGTATAACCAACAATCATCGGTTTTCGATTGAGCAGAGTATTCTCGCCATGGCTTGAGTCGACTTCAGCTAGGATAGTGTCTTCAGAAAAGTGGAGAAAGAAATCTTCGTAGTCAATTCCATTCAGTTCTGCTTGGTTACGTATATCGTTTTCCAGCCAACCTGAGTTAAGTTCCAGCTTTTGGTTGTACATGTAACCAAGTGCTTGTACACGCTCATTATGACTTTTACTTTCGTAAGCACCGAATAAGATATCAGCATAATCCAGTTCCCATTCACGTGTAGCCGCAGCAGAGATAGGCTTATCTTGAAGATCAATACCCTGTTCATGCAATCCAGGTAACACGATTGCTGTTCTACTCCAAACGTTGGGTATAGAAAGTAAGCTCAGAGAAGCAAGTGCAATGAGAGAAAAACAATGCGACTTCAACATGGAGTTATCTCACTCATACTTAGATGACTCAAATTAAGGGCCAGAATACAAAGAGAAATTATAGTCCATTCACAAAGTCCTAATCAGGAACCCGCCGATAGAAGGCTTTACCGGAAACCGAGGGGGGAAGCCCGGCAAAAATGAGAAGGTCTGCGTCGGGTGTAGTACGTTCAAAGACTCAAAATTCCGTCTACACAAGCACAAAAGTAACCAGAATTTTAACCTTGTTTCGATTGCCATCATATTGTTGGATTTTCATCAACAATTTCAGTTAAAACCAACTGATTAAACCAGTCATATTCTCTGTTGTATTGATTGCTCATCATACAAAAATTTAACAAAATTAATTTTTATACATTTTTATTGCATAAAAAATCCTTTTGAGTAATATAAATGCCAAGTGACAATTAATGCGGTATGTCAGCATGACTATTCAGGTAAGCGGAATCAATAAATCCTACGGTGAGACACAAGTGCTTCACGATGTCAGCTTTAAGTGTGAAAGCGGCGAAACACTGGTGTTACTCGGTCCGAGTGGTGCAGGGAAGAGCTCTCTGCTACGTGTTCTTAACCTTCTTGAAGGAGCGGATAACGGCCAGTTAAACATCGCTAATGACGCATTCGACTTTTCAACTGAAATCAAAGAGAAGCAAGGTTTAGCGCTTCGTCGTAAAGTGGGCATGGTGTTCCAGCAGTACAACTTATGGCCGCACATGACAGTAATGGAGAACTTGATTGAGGCTCCGGTAAAAGTCGCTGGCATGGATAAAGAAGAAGCGAAGAAGCAGGCAATGCAAATTCTTGCGACGCTGCATTTGGCAGACAAAGCGGATGCATGGCCGATGCAACTTTCTGGTGGTCAGCAACAACGTGTGGCGATTGCTCGTGCATTGATGATGAAACCGGAAGTCTTGCTTTTTGATGAACCGACCGCTGCGCTTGATCCGGAAATTACTAACCAAGTCGTTAAGATTATTAAAAATTTAAGCGAAACCGGAATTACACAAGTAGTTGTGACGCACGAAGTGGATTTCGCCAAGAAAATCGCTAGTCACGTACTGTATTTAGAAAAAGGACACATCGTCGAGCACGGCACAAATGATTCGTTTTCTAACCCGCAAACCGCCCAGTTTGCTGACTACTTAAATCACTAAATTACGTTTTTAAAATTCGGTCTATTTAACAGATAAGCTCGGCTGTCATTGCGAGTGTCAGCCCACTAAGTACACACGGAGTATTGCAATGAAAAAGATTCTACTAGCTTCACTAATCGGCCTTTCTTCTGCAACTATGGCGGCAAACGCAGCAGCACAAGAAGAGATCAAATTCGCGATGGAAGCGACGTACGCACCGTTCGAATACATGGATGAAAACAACCAAATCCAAGGTTTTGATGTGGATCTGGCGAATGCACTATGTAAAGAAATCGAAGCAAAATGCACCTTCCACAACCAATCTTTTGACAGCCTGATCCCAGCATTAAAATTCAAGCGCTACGATGCGGCAATCTCTGCAATGGACATTACTGAGGCGCGTTTGGAGCAAGTGAATTTCACGAATGCATACTATGACAACTCAGCAGCGTTTGTTTCTATCAAAGAAAAAGTGGCTGATCAAAAAGCACTAGAAGGTAAGCGTGTTGGTGTTCAAAACGGTTCAACACACCAAAGCTACCTGATTGAGCAAATGCCGGGCGTAACCGCGGTTCCTTACTCAAGCTACCAAGACGCGTTCATCGATATGAAAAATGGCCGTATTGATTCTGTATTCGGTGACACAGCAGTCGTAGCAGAATGGTTCAAGAAAGAAGACAACCTAGCTTACGTGGGTGAGCACGTCACTAACCCTAAATACTTCGGTAACGGTTTCGGTATCGCAGTGAATAAAGGTAACGACGAGCTAGTGAACAAGCTGAACACAGCACTGAAAACAGTGAAAGCAAACGGCGAATACGACGTAATCTACAACAAATACTTCGGTAAGTAATATGGCACTAACGGGTTACTCTTTATCGCTTGTTCAAGCTAGTTGGATGACTGTCCAGCTAGCCTTCACAAGCCTCTTAGTCGGTTTGATTCTGGCAGTGGTATTCGCCAGTGGTGAAATGTCTCGCCGCGTTTTCGTTAAATGGCCAATGACGGCGTTTGTGACGATTGTACGTGGCTTGCCAGAAATCCTTGTCGTGTTGTTCATCTATTTTGGTTCGACGCAGGTACTGTTTTTAATCACCGGCGACTTTATTGAAGTTAGCCCGTTCTTGTCTGGCGTGGTGGCGTTGTCATTGATCTTCGCTTCCTACGCTTCTCAAACTCTACGTGGCGCATTAAAAGCCGTTGGAAGAGGGCAGAGAGAAGCAGCAAGTGCACTCGGCATCAGTCAAGCACACGCTTTCGTTCGCATTGTTTTACCACAAGCAGTAAGACACGCACTACCAGGTTTAACTAACCAATGGTTGGTTCTGCTGAAAGACACCGCGCTTGTATCACTGATTGGCGTAACGGATTTGTTGAAGCAAGCGCAGCTAACATCTGCAGCGACGCATGAAGCGTTTACATGGTACGCGACCGCTGCGGCGATTTACTTAGGCATTACTTTGATTACGCAACGTGCCGTCAAACTGATTGATAAGAAGTTCTCAATTCAAGGTATGAGTATGGGACAGGAGGCGACCGCATGAACGAACAACACGTTTGGCAAATGCTGGATGGCTTAGGCACTAGCCTTCAATTGACCGCCGCTTCTTTGGTTGTGGGCTGTCTCTTAGCTCTGATGATGACGCTGACTCTGATCCTACGTACTCCGGGTTTGCATTGGTTAAGTCGTGGCATCATCACCTTGTTTACTGGTACGCCTTTATTGGTGCAGATCTTCTTGGTGTACTACGGTCCGGGTCAGTTTGATGCTGTAAGAGAAAGTGTATTTTGGACATGGTTAAGCCAACCTTGGTTCTGTGCGATGTTAGCACTAGCACTAAATACCGCTGCATACAGCACTCAGTTGTTCAAAGGAGCGTTTAACGCGATTCCTTCCGGTCAATGGCAAGCGTGTCGTGCGTTAGGCATGAACAAAACCGCAACACTGAAAGTGCTTCTGCCATACGCTATTCGCCGTGCTGTTCCGGCTTACTCGAACGAAGTGATTTTGGTCTTCAAAGGCACGTCACTAGCAAGCACGATTACGATCATGGATCTGATGGGTTACGCGCAGCGCATTAACGCACAAACCTACGATACGTTGACGGTATTTGGTATTGCAGGCGCATTTTATTTAACGGTAAATGGTGTGCTAACTCTCATTTTCCGTCATGTAGAGAAGAAAGCATTGGCGTTCGAAGCCGCATAATCCTTCAATCAACACTCATCATTTAGTTCCACAGTGCCTCTGCGAATGGCTCTCTTGCAGGGGCATTTTTTATATTCGTCATGGCAAATTCCTCAAGTTCCCCCAAACTTAATTCAACGCAATTGTATTGGTGGCACCATGGAAAGAAGACACTTTTTAGCGCTTTGGACATTGTTGTTCGTACCCTCTTTAAAAGCGAAAGCACCAATCCGGCCAACGCCAGCACAAACTGAAGGGCCATTTTATCCAGTAGTGAACATTCCTCTTCGTCAAAACTTGATTCTGCAATCAGAAGGTTTGGTCGGTGAAGCTATCGTGTTGCAAGGTAAAGTCGTAGATACATCGGGAAACCCAGTTTCAGGCATCAAAGTAGAAATCTGGCAATGCGATGGGCAGGGGATTTACGATCACCCTAAGCAGCCAAATAATGATAAGTTTGATGCTCACTTTGCAGGTTTTGGCGCGGTAAAAACTCAATCGGATGGTCGCTACTTATTCCAGACTTTGTACCCCGTGCCTTATGCCTCTCGTCCACCGCACATTCACGTTAAGTTGTGGCGGGATAACCAAGAGCTTCTGACCACTCAGTTGTACTTAAAAGGCAATACTGGTGATGAATGGTGGGGTGGCAAAGCCCGAGATTATCTACAGTTTGAAACCATACGAACCGACGGGCGATTAACTGGCCAATTTAACTTTGTGATTGGCTAGCTAATCCGGTTAAGCCATTAACTCAACCAATTGCGCCAAGCATTCTTTATCCAGTATCGGATGAGGCTCGACGCCCGTGACCAAAACGATATCCACGGAAGGTAGCGATGGCATATCGTCTAAGATCTTAAGATCCTCGCTAACGCTAATACTGCCCATCGCACCGATAGCCATGCATGAACGTACAATTGCTCGTTGTGCAGAAGCCGTATTGCAACATGCCAGTAGTTGATAAGGAGTGCCACGTTTGGTTAATCCGTCTACTGCTGCCGCATGGTATTTACAGTCGGTTTGGAATAGGGCGAGAGGGAGAGGTTGGGCGTTCTCAATGTCAAAATCAGGATGAGCAATCCACACGCCTTTGTCGCTTGCTAGCCAGTAACCTTCCTCACTGTCCGGTGCTCTTGTCACAATAGCGGCGTCTAGCTTTCCTTCATCAAGTTTTTCTCTCAAGGTGATGCTTGGCTCACTGAAGACTTGAATTGAACATGTGGGCTCAGATTGCTGTAATACGCGGATGACTTTAGGCAAGATATTGTCGTTGTAATCCTCTGGGCAACCTAAGCGAAGAGGGCGCTTGTTTTCATAGCGCCTCACTTGTTTCAGTGCTTGATTGTGCAAGCTAACCAATTGCTCTGCGTGAGAGCGTAGTGCCAATCCCGCTTCACTTAAGACAAGATTGCGACCTTCTTTTTCAAACAAACTGACGCTGAGTTCGTCTTCTAGCTTACGCATTTGCGCACTGAATGCGGATTGGGTGCGATTGATCTGCTTGGCTGCACGAGTGAAACTGCCCGTTTCGACAAAAGCCAGAAAGCTGCGTAACGCATCGATATCCATATCTAAAACTCATCCATCGTTTTTGTTGAAGTGTTCCATCAAAACTATCCGTTAGTCCCCTTAAATACAATCAGATATTGTGAATGGGTACTCAAAACACAAACCGCATGGAGGCGTCATGAAACTGTTTATTGCTAACCAAAACTACTCAAGCTGGTCACTGCGCGCATGGCTGATCTTTTCTCAATTCAAATTGGATGTGAAAGTCACCAAGCTCAAATTATTCACGGAAGATTTTTACAAAACCTTGGAAGGTATTACACCAACGGCGAAAGTACCTACCTTGGTGGATGGTGACGCAACCGTGTGGGATTCATTAGCGATTTTGGAATACGTTAACGAGCAATACTTACAAGGCAAAGCATGGCCAAGCAACTCCGTAGAACGAGCTAAAGCACGCGCCATTGCCTCAGAGATGCATTCGGGGTTCTTTGATTTAAGAAACGAACTCCCAATGAACATCCGCGCGCGCAGAAAAGTCGTTCTAACGGATGGTGCACGTAAAGATATTGCACGCATTGACGCTATTTGGGCAGAACAAGCCAAGCTGTATCCCAACGGTTGGCTATTTGGAGAATGGTCGATAGCTGATGCTATGTATGCACCTGTGGCATTGCGTTTCCAAACTTACGGTATCGAGTTATCCGAAGGTGCCAAAGCTTACCAACAGAAGGTGCTAGCAAGTGAATCTTTACAGCAATGGTTGGAAGAGGCGAGCCAAGAAACGGATATCGTAGAAGAGGACGAGGCAGGGGAAGAAGTATAAGCGCATCTTGCGATCGCCTGTAGCAAGGGAAAGCATGACAAAGCACGCTTTCCTCTTCTAGGATGGTTGTCGTTTCCGGCGCGTTTAAGCTAGGTGTTCAACAATCGCTCTGCCTACGCCGTGTGCGCTCGTTGGGTTTTGACCTGTGATGACACGATCATCCACAATTACAAACTCTTGCCATGGTTGCACTTTAGAGTAGCGCGCTGCGCTGCGTGCAAGAGATTCTTCCAATAGGAATGGGATATCGTTGATGGTGCCGAAGTCGATCTCTTCTTCGCGAGTGAAACCTGTTACTGATTTAGACGCAAGCAGCTTTTCGCCATTGCTAAGCGTGATAGGGAGAAGAGCGCCCGGACCGTGACAAACTGCTGCAACAATACCGCCATCTTCATAGTGTTTTGCAGAAATCTTGGCAAAATCTTCGTTGCTCGCTAGGTCTGAAAGAAGACCAAAGCCACCCGGATAGAAGATCGCATCGTAGTTGTCACCGTTGATTTGTGATACTGGAATCGTGTTGTTGATGCGGTTCTGGAAATCATCATCCGCTAAGATTTTCTCGTTGACTGCATCGCCTTCGATGTCGGTTCCGTACAGTGGTGCTTGCCCGCCTTTGATAGAGGCAATGTCGTAATCGAAGCCTGCATCTAGTAGTTCGCTAAGCGCATGAGTGAGCTCTGGCGCGTAAGTTCCGTTTGCTTGGTCAGTTTCACCAAGGGTCGCATGGTTCGTCACAATGATGAGTACTTTCTTCATGATGGTTTCCTTTTTGGCTTACGTATATTTGTTGAACACCTTCATACTAATTGCTAAACAAATAAGTGATAATATGATTAATTGGCAAAACATTATTGCTATAAAGCAAAGGTAAGTATGGACAGTTTTGAAGGTATCAATGAGTTTGTTACGGTCGCTGAGAGCTTAGGGTTTTCTGCAGCGGCAAAACAGTTAGGTTGCAGTACCAGTCATGTCAGTCGCCAAGTCACAAGATTAGAAGAGCGACTAGGTGTCGCTTTGTTAGCCCGTTCGACAAGAATGGTGAGTCTAACGGAAGCGGGGCAAGCGTATTATCAGCAGTGTAAAGAGTTGGTGATTGGGCTTCAGCAAGCCAATGAACAGCTCACCACGCAGCAAACTCAATTGAGTGGTACGTTACGCGTGAGTGCCGCTGGTGCGTTTTCTGAGAACCATGTAGCGCCTGCCTTGATGGCGTTTGCCAAGCAACATCCTAATCTCACGGTAGAGATCAACTTCAATACCAGCATGGTCAACTTTATTGAAGATGGTTTCGATTTCGCTATTCGTTACGGCAGGTTGAGTGATTCAGGCTTGGTTGCGAGAAAGCTGGTGGATCGTCCCATGGCAGCGGCAGCCAGTCAGCGTTATCTCGATGAACATGGTTTACCAACGCACCCAGAGCAACTCAAGCGTCATAGCTGCATTATTGCCAATAAGGACGTTTGGTTGTTTGAAAAAGACGGCAAGCCTTTAGATGGCGTAAAAGTGCAGGGCAGATGGAAGAGCAATAACGCACACACGGTCTTGCAAGCCTGTGCAGAAGGATTAGGTGTGGCGTACTTACCGAAGAGTAGTTTCAACGATGCTATTTCGTCTGGTCGTTTGGTGCCAATACTAGAGCCGTATTGGGGAAGCGGCAACAGCAGCTGGATTGTTTATCAGAATCGTCACTTTCTGCCACTACGAGCGCGATTGGCTATCGACTTCTTGCTTGATCATTTTGCCGATTGGCAGGAGTAATGAGGCTCTGCCAATCGGTTTGTTTATCCATTTGTTAGATCGTCAACATACTAACGTATCTACATGTTTTGATAGCTCGGTCCACCGCCGCCTTCTGGTGCTTTCCATGTGATGTTTTGTGAAGGATCTTTGATGTCACAGGTTTTGCAATGCACACAGTTGGCGGCATTTATCTGAAACTTCAACTTATTGTTCACTTCCACCACTTCATAAACCCCAGCGGGGCAATAGCGCTGACTTGGTTCGTCATACATACCTAAATTCACATCAATTGGAATGTGAGGGTAAGTCAGAACAAGGTGACAAGGTTGATTCTCTTCGTGCTGTGTTCCTGACAAAAATACCGACGAAGGCTTATCAAAACTGATTTCACCATCTGGTTTTGGGTATGCAATTGGGTGGCACTCTTGTTTAGGTTTTAACTGCTCATGATCGTGCGAATAGTCCTTGATAGACCAAGGTAACGGCTTCTTAACCAGTGGTTGCCACAGGTTGTGTTCAAAAGTCGAAAGAGCACCACCAAGTATGCTGCCAAACTTATGAATGTTCGCGCCAAAGTTACGCGTTTCGGCGAGTTCGTCATACAACCATGATGATTCAAACAACGACTGGTAGTCTGGCTCAGAAGCTCCAGTTTGTCGGGCCGTATGTACCGCTTCTGCTGCAATGATTCCGGATTTCATTGCTGTGTGGCTGCCTTTAATTTTAGCAACGTTCAAAGTCCCCGCATCACAACCAATCAATAAACCGCCAGGGAATTGCTGTCTCGGCAGAGAGGAAAGTCCACCTTTCGCAATGGCTCTTGCGCCGTAAGCGATGCGCTGAGCACCTTTCAAATGTGGTTCAATAGCAGGATGGTGCTTAAAGCGTTGAAATTCGTCAAACGGACTCAAGTAAGGATTGCTGTAATTCAAGTCGACAATAAGCCCGACGGCGATTTGGTTGTTCTCCATGTGATAGAGAAAACCGCCGCCTGTGGTATTTGTTTCACTCAAGGGCCAGCCAGCGGAGTGGATAACACTGCCAGATACATCCTTACTGTCAGTGGGTAACTCCCATATCTCTTTTAGGCCAAGCGCGTAGTGCTGTGGTTGCTTTCCTGCGTCTAGGTCGAACCTTTGAATAAGTTCTTTACCCAGATGTCCGCGACAACCTTCAGCAAAAAGGGTGTATTTTGCCCTTAGCTCGATACCTGGTTCAAAGTTAGGTTTGGCCTGGCCGTTCTTATCTAATCCCATATCGCTCGTGTTAATGCCTGTCACTGCGCCAGTCTGATCATAATTGATGCTTGCAGCGGCAAAGCCCGGAAAAACTTCCACCCCAAGATTTTCTGCTTGGTTAGCGAGCCAACGGCAAAGGTTGGCAAGACTAATTACGTAACTATTCTCGCCATTTATCATTGGACGCGGTGTAAGGAAGTGGGGAACGCGAATATGGTTTTGTTTAGTAGTAAGATAAAGGAAATCATCTCGTTGAACTGAGGCTGCTAGCGGGGCGTCCATTTCTTTCCAATTGGGGAAAAGCTCATCTAAGGCACTAGTTTCAAAAACAGCGCCAGATAAAATATGTGCGCCCACTTCTGAGCCTTTTTCTACAACGCAAATTGAAAGTGCGTCACCTTCACTGTCTTGGCTGAGTTGAGCTAGCCGACAAGCGGCGCTTAAGCCTGCAGGTCCGGCCCCCACGATCACGACATCAAACTCCATGCATTCTCGTTCCATCTTTATGCTTCCTTTCTATTATCGTCATCTGCGTGACAGGTTTTGGTTTCTATACAGAAAACTATAGCTCAGTTGACGTTAACGTGAAGTGGACTAAGCTCAAGTAATGGATCTGACGTGTTATATGAGGCATGACCATGGAAGACCGACCATTAGCAACACTTGTGCTCGCAGAGCATGACAACCAATCGTTGGCTATAGGGACGCTGTGTGCAATTAAAGCGGCATTTGAGATTAAGGATGATGATAAATCGCTTCCTGTTTCTGTGTTGCTTATTGGTTATCAGTGCCAATCAGTTTTGGATGAGTTGAATTGTGTTCAGGGTGTTGCAGAAATTATCTGGGTTGATGCGAAGGGATATGAACATGGATTAGCGGAAAATATCGCACCTTTGATCTCACAAGTAGCCAAAAACTACTCACACATTCTTTCTCCTGCCAGTACATTTGGTAAGAATGTGATGCCTCGTGTGGCGGCGTTGCTTAATGTTGGTCAACTTTCTGACGTGATGACAATCGAGTCTATCGATACGGTGATTCGTCCAATTTATGCTGGAAATGCAATGGCGAGAGTCACGTCGAATGATCCCTATAAAGTGATGACCATAAGAAGTACGGCTTTTGATGCCGCAGAGCTATCTGACACGCCAGTTGTCCCTAAGCTTACTCAAGTCGACACGGTGATTATCAATAAACTTAGTGAGTTTGTTTCACAACAAACGCCAGAAAGTGAGCGACCAGAATTGCCAGCGGCTAGAGTAGTAGTGTCGGGTGGTCGTGCATTCGGGAGTAAAGAGAAGTTTGTTTTAGTAGAACAATTGGCTGACAAGCTAGGTGGAGCGGTAGGGGCGTCACGAGCGGCGGTCGATGCGGGCTATGTGTCTAATGACCATCAAGTCGGGCAAACCGGCAAAATTGTTGCACCGGAGTTATACATTGCCGTCGGAATTTCTGGCGCGATCCAGCATTTGGCGGGAATGAAAGATTCCAAGGTGATTGTTGCAATTAATAGCGATCCTGATGCGCCTATTTTTGACATTGCAGATTATGGATTGGTCGGCGATTTGTTTGTGGTAATGCCTGAGCTGTTAGAGAAGCTGTAGATATAGTCTTGTTCCCTAAAACAAAAGGCTTCCAAATTGGAAGCCTTTATCATTTGATTTTAATAAGTTACTTTTCGCTCGGACGTTGCAGGTGCTCTGCAAGTACTTTCGTAAACCTTGCAGCTTCACCACCAGTACAAGCGCGATGATCAAACGTTACGGATAGCGGCATTGCTTTCACCGAAATTGCTTGACCATTTCTTATCACAACTCGGTCGAGTATTCGGCCCGCGCCGACAATAGCGACTTGTGGCGGTGTGACGACAGGTGTTGCGTAAATACCGGCAATCGCGCCGAAGTTGGAAAGCGTAATCGTCGCGTGCTGCAATTGCTCACGACCGATTTTTCTCTCTCTGATCCCTTCAACGGTTTGATCGAGCCAACGACGAACATCTTGTGGCTCGTATTCATCTGCGTGGCGCAAGACTGGCACGTACAATCCATGACGGCTATCTACTGCAATTCCTACATTGACCGTTGTGTGTACACAGCGTGTCATGGTTTCGGCATCAAACCAAGCGTTTAAAGCGGGCTCTTCTTGACACGCATGAACAATCGCTTGAACAAGGCGGATACTGATATCTTCGTTTGGCAGCCAATCTTCCAACAATGCTTCTTCCGTAATGGTTACGGCAGCAACATGTTCGTGCGATTCGGTCATAGACGATACCATGGTACGTCGAGCGCCTTTCAAAACTTCGGTGCCTGGACGCTGTTTTCCGGCTTCGTCGTAAATATCGGCATCTACGATAAGTCCATTCGGGCCACTACCTGATACGAGGTTAAGATCTACTCCAAGTTTTTGTGCCAACAAGCGAGCCGAAGGCAGGGCGGTAACGAGGTTACTTTCTGTCGTGTTGTGGTTGCCACCAATCCAGAAATCATCAACGTTAACATGATGCGCTTGGTGAGAAACGCTACCGACGACGGTTGCGGCGTCAGCAGTGGCTTTTTTCTCTGCCGTTACTTCTCTCCCGGCACCTGTTTCATCAATCTCTAGCAGTAATGCACCAATATTGACGATTTCACCTTCCTCACCATGACGGCTGACCACACGGCCCGAATAGGGGGCAGGGACGTCTACCGTCGCTTTTGCTGTCTCTACGGTTAAGATCACTTGATCTAATTTAACCATGTCTCCGACATTAACGTGCCATTTGACAATTTCTGACTCAGCGAGACCTTCACCGAGATCGGGTAAATTAAACGTCTTCATTTCCAATCCTCCACGAGTTCGCGCGCCGCGGTCACAATGTCTTCTTCCTGAACCATGAAATAATCTTCGTTACGGTAATAAGGCATAATGGTGTCCATTCCAGTTACTCGTTTAGGTGGGGCTTTAAGTAAGCACATGGCGTGTTCAGCGGTTCGAGCTAATAGCTCAGATCCCACACCACAAGTTTTACTCGCTTCATGAACAACGAGTAAACGTCCAGTTTTTTCTAGTGAGCTGAAAATCGTCGCGGTATCAATTGGCTTAATACTCGCCAAATCAATCACCTCGACTTCAATTCCCTGACTAGACAAGGTTTGCGCGGCCTGAAGTGACTCTACGACGCATGCGCCCCAAGTAACGAGCGTGATATCTCGCCCCTTACGTAAGGTGAAGCAGGTGTCGAGTGGGAGTGCTTCGCCGTTATCAACGACTTCAGATTTAACGGTGCGATATATGCGCTTCGGTTCGAAGAACATGACGGGATCATTGCTTCTAATTGCGGCGAGAAGTAAGCCGTATGTGCGTTGTGGTGAAGAAGGAATCACCACTTTAAATCCAGCAGTGTGAGCAAATAGCGCTTCCACGCTTTCTGAGTGGTGTTCCGGAGCGTGGATACCGCCGCCAAATGGCGCACGAAAAACCGCGGGACAAGTGAGCCGACCGCGAGTTCTGTTACGCATTCGAGCCGCGTGGCACATTAAGTGCTCCATCGCAGGAAAAACGAAACCTTGAAACTGAAATTCGGCGACAGGTCGTAATCCTTGCGTTGCCATACCGACCGCAACCCCGCCGATTAAGGCTTCAGCGAGTGGCGTATCGATGACTCGTTTAAGACCAAACTCTTGCTTGAGTCCAACAGTGGCACGAAATACACCACCATTATCGCCCACGTCTTCACCTAATACGACAACATTGGGGTCTTGTTGCATTTCGTGGTGCAGGGCAAGGTTTACTGCTTCAACCAACGTTAGCTCAGCCATGTCTGCCTCCCTGCATTCTCATTGCCTTGTTGATGAGTTCATCTCTTTGTGCATGAAGCTCTTGAGGTAGCGATTCATACAAATAATCGAAACCGGTTTCTGGTGCTTGTGGCGGTAAGCTCAGATAGCGTTCGACAGCTAACTCTACTTGCTCTTTACAGTAATCTAGCCATTGCTGTTCTTGTTCGTTGCTCCAAGCGCCTTGATTAAGGAGATACGTTTTAAGACGTGCGATAGGTTCGTATTGCCATGCGGTTTGAACATCATCTTCTTTACGATAACGAGTCGCATCATCGGCCGTAGTGTGGTCACTCAGTCGGTAACTCACCGCTTCGATGAGTGTTGCGCCTTTCCCTTTTCTTGCTCTCTCAAGGGCGGTTTTAGTTGCATCATAAACGGCGACGACATCGTTACCATCGACAGTAATACCCGGTATACCTGCACCTTGCGCTTTTTCTGATAAGAAATCGGCGGCACATTGGAGACTACGCGGCACTGAAATTGCCCACTGGTTATTGTTTACGACGAAAACAAGTGGAATATTCCAAGTACCTGCGCAGTTTATTGACTCAAGAAAGTCCCCTTTGGATGTACCACCATCGCCGCACATGACTAGCGCAGCTTCATGGTTACCTTGAATTTTTAGCGCGGAAGCCACCCCGACAGCATGCGTACATTGCGTCGCTATGGGTACACAGTAGGGAAGGTCTCGGCTAGGAACCGGACTGCCCTCAGGAGCAAAATCACTCCCGCGCTCATCGCCCCCCCAGTATTGAAGGTTCTTTTCCATGCCAATGCCACGACACCACATCGCAGGCATATCGCGGTAGTAAGGGACAAAAACATCATCGGCTTTAAGTGCTCTGCCTACCGCAATGCCTATGGCTTCCGCGCCTAAGTGTGAGGGATAGGTCCCTAGCTTACCGGTGCGTTGCAAGGCAACTGCTTTGTTGTCGTAAGTGCGAGTTAATACCATGTCTCGGTAAAACCCGACCAATGTTTCAGTGTCAGCCCAGTTGGGTAGTTGGCCGACTAGGTCCCCACGATGGTCGATAAACCGATGCATGGGTAATGCCTGAACGTTCATCTCAAGCTCCTTTTGACGCTGCGGGTCTTTTGGACTGCAGCTGTTCATACAAAACCAGAGTTTGTATGGGTACTCAAACTCTGATATCAGCGCAAAGGCCATACCTAAGGTTGCGTGTGCTTTCGATAGCGGTAGGCATCTGTTCGTCCCTTAAACTATTTGTCGATAACATCGCTGCGACTATTTCACCGCAAGATACAGAGAAAGGCTTTTCTGTATCTAACCCTCTAACTAAATCGTGGTATAGCCAGATACAATAAGTGTAAACAAATTGTTAAATTATGCTTCATTTTGACTTTCGATCAGTAGTAAAGTTTTGCTTACACCCTGATTTTGCAGAGTAATATGCTGCTATTTTGTTGGTGGTATTTTTAAACTCGAATTTAATTACTGGTTAATGAAACATATTTGCAACAAAATTTGGCTGTAAAATTTGACAAAGTGAGTCATTATTAATGAATCAACTCAAACAGTTGCTATATGATGAATTGCAAATTTTTGTTGTGCTCGAAGCCTCGACCTTATGAGAATGCATAACTTCTTCCCAACTGAGTGGAATCAAGGTAGGGTGACGGCATTACAAATGTATACCCTCGGCAGTCCTTGAGCTTATCCAAAGTAGGTGGTGCTCAAGCGGAAGTGATTATGGAGAAGTTATGTACCACGCTCATGTTTATTTTCCCCTAAGAGAACAAGATAAAGCGCAAGCCTTGAACGAGATCATCCGTCAAGAGCGTCAAGATGTGCTGCGTGTGTTTCCATTAGTTGGAAGGTTAGTTGGCCCACACAAAATGCCGATGTTTGAAATTCACCTAGAATCATTGAGTGAAGAGTTCTTGGCGTGGCTTGATACGATTCGAGGCGATTTTTCTGTGCTTATTCACCCAGTAAGCGAAGAAGAGTTGCTCGATCACACAGAACGCGCGATTTGGTTGGGCAGAGAGATTGGTGTATTTGAAGAAAAGTTAGAGAAATAGTTGCTCTTCTCGCCCATGCATGACCGCTTTGAATCCTTCTCTTCTCATTGCGGTCGCAGCTTCTGCTTAACGCCTCATCTTCATTGATGGGTGCGGAATCCCTCTCTTACGCTTTGCTGTAGTTATTTTTGTGCTAAACCTAAAAGTAGGCTTTCGAACTTCACGCACAAAGCGTGAAAATGTTGCTGTTTAGCATGCCATTAAATGAATTTTGGTGGTAATAAAATAATAAGTCTTTGATAAATCAAATAGGTATAGCAGGGAAGTGCAGTTTACGACCCCAACGCCATTGGCAGTGGCGCCGATAATTTATGAGGGGGAAGGGTATGTTTTCAATACTCTTGGTTATACTTGCACTCTATATATTTTGGCTGTTGTTTCGCAACGGGCCTGCGTTTGCCGGGCGTACCGCTCAAAAAAAACGTGACTGGGTTGGGCCTACCGCCAACAAAGAAGAGTGGCGAGGATTTTGTACGGATGTATTTCAGCCGTTCAGTTCTCAAACGACTTTCTACGCCATTGCTTATTTTGCCAATTACGTAGCAGCAGCGAACGCAATATCTTGGTCAACGATATACGAAGGCGATTATCCGGTCATCATAAGCCGATTTGGTAGCTACTTCATTTTAAGCACGCATGATGCACTGGTCGTAGCTGGGTTTATTGCGCTTGCTTTCTTTATCATTAATTGGCAACTTGCCATGCGCTGCTCTGGTATTCTTAGCCAGTATCTAGTGCGGATTCTTATTATTAATCAAAAGCGCTTTGTCGCGATTAGCTTGGTGTTTTGCAGCTACTTTTCGTACCTACTGACGCTTGGTATATTCTGGCTGTTCCATGATGGGTATTCAATCTGGCATGGATTAATGCTTAGCCCCGTGTTCCTGTTGTTAGCTTTATTGGTAGCGGTTGTTGTGCCATCTGCAAAAAGAGAAAATAGTGTACCTAAGTAATCCCGAGATGGTTTGTTCAGCGGGAATAGTTTGGCTTGTAGACTAGGTGGTGATGTAAAGGACTAGCGAGTCTAAATCACGAAGTGGCAACAAAGTATACGAGCCGAGATCTTTACTTCATCAGGTATTTTTGGGGCGTTTACTTAAGCAAGGTAGGCTGCACTTTTAACTCGATCAGATTATCACGTTCTGGTTTAGCCTTATCGAATGACAAAATAAAGCTGCAATTCGATAACCCTAGACAAGATGATATGTCTTCGTAAAAGGGTGAAGTGTTCGTACTGGGAACTTAGAATTAAAAAAACGCGGCCAAAGAATAGCCGCGTTTATTAGAATAAGAGATTTAACTTTCTGTCACAGGTTCAGAGGCTTGTTCAGCGCTTGAATCCACAGCTTTTACAAGTAGTAGACCAACACCTCCGACGATGGCACCACATAGAATAAACACTAAGCGCCCCCATACTGGGTTAGGTAACAGAGCCATAAACATGACACCTATACCTGCGACCGCGATAAGTTTACCCAGCATTTGACGTTGCTTGTTATCGAGTTTTCTCTGTGCCACTGATTCTGCTACAAGAGGCGTTGATAGGTTTTCAAAGAACTTATCGACATCTGCTTGGCGTTTGTCAGTTAGAGGCTTGTAGAATAGAGTCGACAACATGAAGAAGCCACCAGTTAGCGTCATGTGTCCGATTAGACCTATTGCTACTTTCACATCAGACCATTCTCGGCTAGTCAACTCCTCAAGGCCAAACGCCGATGACACCATATCAGCTGTGATAACAAACCCAACAAGGTAGGAAACGATGCCACCCACAACTAGAGTTCCCCAACCTGCCCAGTCTGGAGTTTTCTTGATAAAGAAGCCTAAAAACGCTGGAATTGTCATTGGGAATCCGATGAGCGCACCAACGTACATCATAGTGTCGAATAGACTCAGACCTTTTAGAGAGTTTATAAACTGCGCGATTAGAATAATTGCAACGCCAAATACCGCCGATGTTGCTTTAGAAACTGCGACGAGCTCTTTCTCTGATGCTTGGCCTTTACGAACGATCGGTTCATAAAAGTTCTTTACGAAAATACCTGAATTGCGGTTAAGACCAGAGTCCATAGAGGACATCGTAGCAGCAAACATTGCAGCGACCAGAAGTCCAACCATACCTGCTGGCATGTATTCTTGAACGAAGTATAGGTACGCGAAGTCGCCTGCTTTGTTACCAGCATCTGGATAAGCTGCCGCTAAATCAACACCTTGGCCTGCAATATACCAAGAAGGCATGAACCAAATGAAAACTCCACCCAGCATCAATACACATGCTAGCAAAGCTGCTTTTTTTGCATTTTTAGAGTCTTTTGCAGCTAGGTAACGGTAAGAGTTCAACATATTGTTTGTAATAGAGAACTGCTTAACGAAGATAAAGAACGCCCAAATACTAAAGATGCTTAAGTAGTTCAGGTTGTTACCTGCAACAAAGCTCCCACTTTCTGCGACTGGGAAGTTAGAGATAATTTCAGTAACGCCACCACCTTGAACAATAGCAACGGCTGCACATGTGATCGTTACCGCCATGATGATGACCATTTGCATGAAATCGGAGGCGATAACCGCCCAAGAGCCGCCAGTTACCGACATCGCAAGTACAACTAAACCGGTAATCCAGATGGTTGCTGTCATATCAAAACCAAAAATACCTGAAGCTATAATAGCAAGGGCGTTAAGCCATACACCTGCAGAGACAACACTGTTTGGCATTGAAGACCAAGTAAATACTTGTTCGTTTGTTGTACCAAAACGCATACGAATGGCTTCTATGACAGTTACGACGCGTAACTGACGAAATTTCGGTGCAAAGTAAGCGAAGTTCATGAAGTAACCAAACGCGTTTGCAAGGAAAATAATAGCGACAGCAAAACCATCATTGTAGGCTTTACCAGCGGCGCCAGTAAATGTCCAAGCAGAGAATTGAGTCATAAACGCCGTTGCTCCAACCATCCACCAAAGCATGTTGCCGCCACCTCGGAAGTAGTCGCTTGTAGTACTAGTAAAAGTTCTGAACATCCAACCTATTGCGATTAAGAATAGAAAATAGATGCCCACAATGAGAGTATTGAGTTCCATCTTTAGACCTTTGAAGTAGTTTATTGTCCGAAGTAATAGTAACGTTCGCTCCTCTTATTTGTAGTACAATAACTCAAAATCGTGACCAGTAAGGCGTAATAAACCCTTTAATTAATCATACAAGTGATCGGTGTCAGATATTGCTTTTCTCTGAAGCTGCTAAAGGTGTCGAGTTTAGGTATGGGTTCTATGAATATACTTATAAAGAATCTTAAGTCCTCTAATAAGAATGGACGCGGATTTGCATATCTGGCAGAGGGATATAACATCGATTGATGTAGGATTGTTAAAAAAAGCCCATGCAAGCCTGTACTGCATGGGCCAAACGGTACTAGTACCGCGAGCTGTCGGCTGAAGTTCGCAACAGCGGCTTTACATGATTACTAACCACTGAAGATGACGTTCGAGGGGACATCACCTGAATTCGGTTGTTTATGTAACACTGCTAGATCTTCGACAATCATTGCGCACATGCAATGCTAAGCTCTCTAAAATGTAGTTATGATATGGAGCAACTAATCAGTTTACACTCGCTCTGATGTTGGCAAGTGACAATGGCTATTCGCTGCATTTTGCTAACGTCGCCCCATTAATGATATTGTATTATTAATTAAGGTAAATGCTGATGATACCAAATTGTGACAGAGAACATGTTTAGCAAATAGGCCTGTGATCTGGATGATTACAGGCTAAGCCGATAAAGGGGCCCGACTGTCGCTTTTGTCTGAGGTGCGATACGGGTTTGTTGAACTAATAGTAACTCTGCAGTTGCAATTGCATCTGCAAGTGCATTATGGCCGTTGTAAGCGGGTAACCCGTAACGTTCCCTTGTCGCTGCAAGAGTCACATCTGATTCATCGGAAGCATTGATAGCTCTTTGTAACCTTTTTTCTATTCGCAAGGTGTCTATCCAAATGAGCGGCAACTCTTTTATGTTGAAAACTCGCTGTAAATATTGATTAATAAAGCTAGTTTCGACTATACATCCGTGCGCAACAATAACTTTGTTTTCTGCTGCTTTAAAGAATGTCCGCATTGCTTCATGAATAGAGATTCCATCAGTCAGCATTTGTTGGGTAATATGGTTAACAACTATGGTTTCGGGCTTAATTTTTGAGTCGCTATGTACATAAAGGTGTTGGCTTGTTGCTAAGTCAATATGGCCTTGTCGAATCTCTACCCAGCCCATGGAAAGAATGACTTCTTCCTCACTGTCTAAGCCAGTTGTTTCAAGATCTAGAACGATGAACTCAGTGTCAAAAGCTCGTTGATTTACGTCCAGATTTGGCGAGCGAAGCAGCTTTTTAAGATCAAGAGGGATGTGCTTCTTTTTACAGTGCCTTTGTCTCTGACGATTTTTTCGTGTCAATGGATGAAAGTACTCAAGTAAGCGCTTCATTATCGGCTCCCAAAACGGAGTTTGGCGACTTCTTGTAGATCTGCAATGATGCGGAACGCGTCTTTTAAATGTTGACGTTCAAAACTACCGAACGTATTGGGGTCAATGTGGTTATTTGGCTCATCTCCACTTTTTAGTGCTTCTAATTGATGGGCAAATCGAAACGACAAGATGAATTGATATGCGTTTATTATATTTTTGTACGCGTCATGGCTGAGCAGCCCTTTTTCGTTAGCTGCTTTAAAACGCTCATCAGTTGCAGTGAGGTCACATTCAACTGCAAGACCATAAATCCTTGCAAGATCAATGATTAGATTAATCGCGTATTTTTTTACGTCGAGCGTTTTCTTGTTCTCTCCCGATTTTTGTAATACTAGGCTATTGAATATTCCTAGCGGTGGGTTTGTTTTCACCGCATCGTTAACTAACATCGTAAGGAATTCTCTATTAGCGTTGATGTTAGAGTGAAGCTCATCGCGGAGTATCTGTTCAAAGTCTTTGTTTCCATAAACGGTTCGGATTTCTAAAAAGACACTGATATTGAGGAGGCGCTCGTATTCAGGATTTGCCACCCATTTCTTATAGTACTTTTTCCAAACAGAGAGAGGCTGGCACCATTTAGGGGTCGCTGCCATAAATTTCCCTGGACACAATGGATAGTTACATTTATTCAGACCATTACTTACTATCATTGCTAAATGTTTGAAGTAGATACGGTCGTTATCTGTTGCCGAATCATCTAATACGATGGCGCTATCTTGATCTGACAGCATATGTACTTCTTGGCGAGCATGAGAGCCTGCCACAATCCAAGAGAAGTCACAGGGAGGTGTTCCCAACTTATCAATGGCTATTTGTATTAACCTACGAGTGTACGCATCCATAATCATGGTCATCACTTTACCAATGATTTCTGGTGAAACCCGTCCTTCGACTAATGCTTCAAAAATAGCTTGGCGCTCAGACGTAAAACTAGACAACGCTTTGACACTGCCAGCATATTTGATCTTTTCAATTAAAAATATTGCTTGGACTCGATGGTTTTGAACCAAGTGCGTTGTTGTCAAAACGCCAACGACGTTATTGTCTTTGACTAGGGGTAAATTTCTTATGTTGTGCTGCATCATAATGGAGGCTGCGTGCAGAACTAAATCGTCAGGATGAATTGTTTTAGGATCAGGCGACATGACTTCGACGACTGGTGTTGAGATGCTTAATCCTTTGGCGATGACTCGCTTTGTCATATCTCGGTCGGTAATCAGTCCAACTATTTTTTTATCACGATAAACGACAGCGCAGGGAGAGCACTTATCGATCATCTCGTTGGCGACTGACTGAATGGATTGCTCAGCGGTTACAATTGCAACTCGACCACTAGCAACTTCCTCTACACGCCGAATAAACAACCCTTTTTCTTTGTTAGACCACACGACATCTAATGCTGACTTTAGCCGTACCTGAGCTTGTGATGCAAAATGTTCAGCACATTCAGGATGAGAAGTGCACAACTTTTTCAGCGCAGCATTTGGAATTACATAAACTAATGAATTTTCGATTGCAATTGCTTTGTATTCTTTCCCGCTTTCGACTTCGTTACCAAGAAAAGTGAAGCCAAACAAATCTTCCGGACCAAGTTTAGCTCTCAATATGCCATCAGATTTACGCTGTTCGATAGAGCCAGTTCTAATAATATAAAGTGACTTTTCGTTCTTAGAAGAACATTGATCAACAACATCCCCCTTGCTTAAATAAGTGATCTTAACAGATGAAGCAAGCTCGCGAAGTGCACCTTTAGGTACCTTGTCAAACGGATCAATCTGGCTGATAAACTGTATGATATTTGGCAGTAGCGAGTCGGTCATAACACAACATTCTCAAAATACATTTGTATTACTATATATCAAAATATTGATGGTGTGCCATAAAGAATTGGAGGAAACGAAATTAAAAAAGCACGCGAGATGCGTGCTTTTGCCTAGTTATTAGATCGCCCAAGCCCTAAGCTTAACTGGCTTCGGGTAAGCGATGTTTTGACTCCAACAAGTGGTTAGCCGAAGCTTGACGTGCTTTTTCAGCATTGCCTGCCATTATTGCTTCATAAATCTCACGATGTTCTTCGATGCACGTATTGCCTTCCTCAGATGAGTGAGCAATAAAGTTAATGAACATTGTAGTCAGAACATGCCCAAACGGTAAGAAAAAGTCGTTTCCGGTTGAGTTAAAAATAATGCTATGGAAACGAATATCTACATCCATCCAGCGCGCTTTGTCCAGTTCGTCTGCTTTAGCGACTTCCAACATATCTTGGAATGCTTCTGATAGCTGAATTCGCTGTTCCGCAGTGGCATTTTTCGCTGCGAGTGCACAAGCTTCAGGCTCTATCGCGCGTCGTAACCCCAAAAATTGATGACAGAACTGATCTATCTCTGTTAGACCGTCCATCCATTCAATTAATTGTGGGTCTAAAAAGTTCCAGTACGCTCGGTTGATGACTCGAGTACCAACTTTTGGACGTGACTCGAGTAAACCTTTTGATGTTAAAAGTTTTACGGCTTCACGCAAAGCTGTGCGACTGATACCAAACTGTTCACACAGGGACATTTCTCCTGGAAGAATGGACCCTTGAGGGATCTTGCCTGACAAAATGCTACGAGCAATTTCGCGAGCTACTTGTACATGTAAGCTGCGCTTGGAACCGGAGATAGAATGAAATTCACCAGACATAAAATCACTTATCGTTAAAATTGTATTATTTAAGCTTGGACTATATCATCCAAAGTGTAGCTCACCAAGAAGATGTTTACGTAATAACAGCTGTCTTCACAAATCCATTTTGAATCTCCGACTGCTTTATGAAGCCTTCATGATTATGATACTTAGCGTATAACAGATGAGGCCACCGATTCTTACATCATTCCTTATTTATTTGTTAGCTCAATATGTTAGTTAACTCTAGTCGCGCCTACTTATTGTACTCACTGATTTTCAATACACAGCACACAATTTGAATAGAAGATCAGGTTTCTTGTTAAATAAAGTGATATTGTATTATTATATACTAAAGATCGGTGTGCATGATGTTACTACTCGACCATTCAATATTGAGTTTGGCCAATATACCTCGCGAGTAAAAATCATATTCATAAGATCGTTAGATTTTAGACGCTAAATAACAGTGCTTTACATTTACACAGAAAGTCTCCGCCTTCAAAGCGTGTTTCATTTGGCCTTTTCTAACTATTAGCTAAACAAGTCGTTTAGGCTGCTGGCAATGAGGAATATAGATGGCAGAGTTTTCACTTCTCGGGAATTCAAATCACAAGATACATGTACAAGTAGCAAGACAGATTTCTCGCAAAATATTGTCAGGAGAATTAAGTCAAAATGAGAAGCTCCCGAGTGAAATAGAACTGTGTAAGTTGTTTGGTGTTAGTCGGACAGCACTACGAGAGTCGACGAAGTTGCTGTCTGCTAAAGGCTTAATTATCTCTAAACCAAAAGTTGGAACTACGGTACTACCAAGAAACTATTGGCATTTTCTTGATCCTCAACTCTTAGAGTGGATCCAAGATTTAGAAGATACTAAGCCGTTTCTATCTCAGTTTTTAGGATTGCGTAAAGCCATAGAACCAGAGGCGTGTGCGCTGGCAGCCCAAAATGCCAATGCTGAGCAAAGAAAGCTGTTGTCAATTGTATTTCAAAGAATGACGATGGCAGCACGATGTCACGATTATGATGAGTGGATTGCTAACGATCATTTGTTTCATCAAACGATATTCCTTTGTACCGATAATCAATTCTACGTTCCCTTCAGCAATATACTTTCGACCATATTTAAGGTGTTTATTGACAAGTCAGTTGAAGGAGGGAGGTTCTGCCTTAATGAGCACCGTGCAATTTATGATGCAATTATGGTCGGAAACTCATTTCAAGCTCGTTTAGCCTCTCAAACGCTGTTAAATGATGAGAATCAGAGGCTTTCCGACGCCGTGAATAGTTAAGAGCTTGCGTACACCTTTATTGACTAAAAAGAGTTTTCTGTCGTTTCTTTTTGTCATGAACTTTGCCTAATGACAGGGCTCTTTAGTTTAAACGTTTAACCTCATTACAAAGGTTTACTAATGTTTTCCCAACCATATATAAAGAAAAATTTATCTCTTGCTTGGCCGCTCGCTCTTAATGCTTTGTTGATGCAATCAATGCTTATGATTGATACGCTGCTTGTTACGCCATTAGGTGAAGTTTCACTTGCTGCTATGGGGATTGCTACAACAATAGTTTCTTTCGTTTTAGGTATCCAAATGGCTCTAGCAAATGGGTCTCAATTGGTACTTAGCCGTGCAGTAGGCTCTGGTCATTATCTATCGTTAAATAAAGGTTTCTGGGCAGCTTTAGTTATCAACGTTCTAGTCGCATCCTTATTCTGGCTGTTGATTACTGTCTTTGATGAAGCGTTAATCAGTAAGTTGACGGATAACGTTGATCTCTATGCGGAGACAAAATGCTACCTTGCAATTGCTAAGTTCATCGTCATATTCAATGCCATTACTCAGGTTATGATTGCGGTGTTCAATGCGCTTGGACGGACCAAAGTTCCATTTAAAGGCTATTTGATTGAATTGCCAGTCAACGTGGCGATGTCTTATGTTCTGATTCACGGCCTGACTAATTTTGAAGGTATTGGCGTTCAAGGCGCCGCGGCGGGTAGTTTGGTTGCTATTAGTATTCGGCTGTTATATTTAACCATGTGCATTAAGCTTGATGATTCTATCATCTTGTCTATTAAGAAGCTTGATGCGTCATTGAAAAGCAATATACATAAGCATTTTAAAGAGATTTTCCCCGTCGCGGCGAACGTCACAATGTTACAAACTGGCGCAACGATATACATGTTGCTGTACTCGCAACTGACCTTAAATGCTTATGTCGCTATGACTATCGTGATGCCTTGGATCAAAGCGGGTACTCAGTTCATTACTGCTTGGGCGCATTCATCGGCAATCACGATTAGCCAAGCAATTGGATCAAGAAAAATGGATGAGCTGCGTAACAATGTCGATATTAGTATTGATATGGCCGTGATGATCTCGTTCGTTTCAGCATTTTTCTTTTTTGCACTTAGTTTCGTTCTTCCTGATTTGTATCCCGACTTAGACCCGAGTACTTACAAAGCGTTATCCGCGATTGCTCCACTTTACATACTGCTACCGATAGTACGTGGCTATAACACCGTTCATGGTCATATTTTGAGAGCGTTAGGTAAAACAACGGAGGTGTTTAAGATTAACTTTACCGGTCAGTGGGTAATCTCAATACCGTTATGTGCTTTGATGATTTTATACTTGGACCTTTCAGTGTTTTGGGTGTTTGCAATCATGCCGTTTGAAGAAATTGTTAAGGCATGGCCATTTAGGCATTTAGCACGTAAGTCTCTGAAAGATTTCGATATTAATAAGGCAGACAAGCTAATGTACGATTGATTCTATGACTATTGGATTAGGTCGAAAATATTCGTAGATGCTATGGACTAAAGAGGAGTATGTCTAGCTTATCATTTTGGGGTTTATCGAGTTTATAAATTGTGATCAATAGAGCACATCATAACTTCTTTCCTCGAATCATTCCGTTGCAAACCTTATTATATGTATGACAATATTACATATAATAAGGTTTGAACATGAAACTCAATCTACTCGTAGCCGCAATGGCTGTTACCTTACCAACTCTTGCTATCGCTTCTGATTTAAATAATGGCGTTGATTATCCAGTCCCTGCCGATAAATTTGATATGCGAAACTGGAAGATCACTATTCCTTCCGATATCAATGAAGACGGAAAAGTGGACGAAATCGAGGGTGTGGCGATGCTGAGTTATTCACACAAAGACTTCTTCTTCTTGAACGAAGAAGGCAACTTGGTGTTTGAAGTGCAGAATAAAGCGGTAACGACAAAAAACTCGAAGAATGCTCGCTCTGAACTACGTGAAATGCCTCGTGGCGCTGACTTTTCTATTCAAACCGATGATTTAGCAAACCATTGGGCTTTATCGAGCCACCCTCAGGCTGCTAAACACAGTCGCGTAGGTGGAACGTTGGAAGCGACCTTGAAAGTGAACCATGTTTCTGAACACGCCAAATTTCCAGAAAAAGGGCCTGCTCATTCTGTTGTTGTCGGTCAAATCCACGCGAAAAAAATTGATGCAAGAATAAAAGAGGGTAAAGGTTATGGACATGGAAATGAACCCATTAAAATCTTCTATAAAAAATTCCCAGAACACAAAATGGGCTCTGTATTTTGGAACTACGAGCGTAACCTAGCGAAGGAAGATCCAAATCGTATTGATATTGCATATCCAGTATGGGGAAATACTTGGGATAACCTTGAAGAACCAGGCCAAGCAGGTATCGCTCTTGGTGAAGAGTTCAGCTACAAGATAGAAGTTCAAGGAACTATGATGAACTTGACGTTTGAAACAGAACGCCACGAGACAGTGACTTATTCCATAGATCTCAGTAAGGGGATTGATAGTAAGGACTTTGAGCATGGCTACGCAGAAGACATGTTCTATTTTAAAGCAGGAGCTTATGGTCAATGTAGCGTCAGTGAGTCTCACCCTGTGTGGGGTACAGGATGTGCGGGCACCGGTGATTTTTCAGTCGACAAGAAAAACGGTGACTATAACAGCGTGACATTTTCTAAGCTCAAGCTAAATCAAAATTGAAACTAATAGAAAACTAAGAGCTACTCGATTTCTACTTAAGCCTCATCGATTTGATGAGGCTTTTGTTTTCAGTGGAATTCTTTAAAAGGTAAGAAACAAGATAGAGCAAGCAATCACTGGGACTGGCTTGAATTTAGAGTATTGTGTTGAATTTTGTTCTTCTTAAGAGGTAAAAAAATAAAGCCAGGCTCGAAAGCCTGGCCTAGTATCAAGTGCTACAAAATAACACTAGAGTTGCTTTGAATCGATGTTATCGAAATATGCTTTTGTTGAAGCACCACTTGTGTCCCCTACGTAAATAGTTAGCTGTGATGGTGTATTCGTTGCGTCTAAGCCTGTTTCGGACTGGCTTGGCGCATCAACCGTTTTTCCATTAATAGAAACGTTAATCTCATCACCATCCCAAGCTAGGGACATTGAGTTCCAAGCGTCAGTCGTAATAGTGCCTATTTCTACGTCATCTGATCCTGCTTCGGCTTCAACTTTACCGCTGCCCGAAATTCTCAATTCGTAGTAACGATCTGAGTTGTTTTTACCTGAGCCAACATTAATGTATGTAGTTTTTTCGTTGTCTGACGGAATGTAAACATCGAATGACACGCTACCGTTTGATGTTGCTCCGTTTGAAAACTCGCGCGTAACGTATGGTTTGTTGGTCGTATCTGTGTCGGATATTAGCAGAGAGTTAGCGCCGCTCTTTGATACGTCATCACTTACTACAGCCACGGACGTCAAGGTGGAGGAGTCATCAGCAACCGTATTGTATTCTTTCCAACTAGAGTTTGCTGAACTGATATTTGTTCCTACTGGGTATGAGTCAAAGTTTTCACTCACGTCTTCTGACGGTTTATCAGGATTAGAACTTCCGTCTGAAATGACAACCGCTTCGCTTGATGCACTGTTGTAAATTGTCGCGAGGTCTAAGCCTGGAATGTAGTTGTCAAAATCCTCTTCTAGAACCAACACTTCAGAGCCCGAATCACTAGAGTAAATCTTCAAGTTGTCTGCATTTAATTCAAAGTTTGTAGTGTTGCCATTATCACCTAGTCTCAGTGATACATAGGTTACAGCGGTGCCATCAGCGACAGGTAACATTTCACCTATTTGTTTACCGTTAACCGAAAAAGAGAAGAAGTTTTCTATCCAACTGACTTCTATCGCGAGGTTTTCACCTAACTCAAACGTGTCGCCTGTTTCCGTCAAGTTTCCACTTGCATCGCGGTATTTGATTTTGCCGTTTTCAAATGCCACTTCGCCATGCAAGTTGGAATTCGAGGTTTTTGCTGCATAAAATGAGATGTAAGCATTGTCACCAGAACCGTCGGCTTCCTGTTCTGTTTCTTCATGATGCTGGTAAGTTAGGTCTACAGTTAGTCGGCCTGTTGAAATTTCTGAAACACTCGTTGAATCAGACAGCTTGATTCGTAACTCACCGGTGTCTTCTTCTGTTCCACCTTTATTGGTATCCAAAATTTGTACGACGTTGTTATCGCCAGCGTCATTATTTGCCGCTGCAACTGCATCTTTCACCGCATCGTTTTCTGATTCATCGTTACCGGTGAAGTTTCCGTCATTTGTTCCTGAGATGGTTAACATGCCGTTTGAAACTTCATAAGTCCCTGTTAACTCGGTAGGGTTACCTAGATCGCTCTCGTCATAAAGGTTGAATGTAAGCGTCTCTGTATCTTTATCTTCGGTATAAGTTGAAGTGTAGATTGTGTAAGTACCGAAGTTATCATCATCGTTATAATACTTTTGCGTACCGTCTTCAAAGACATAGACGTTTGGCAGGTCGTGCTCATCATCGGATTTCGCCACAGTGGCTGGTGTTGAAATATCCCACATACCTTGGCTCAACTCAGACTCAGTTTCTGTTGGTGGGGGAGCCGATGGTGCATCCCTTAAATCAGTGTTACATCCGGTTAACAAACCTGTGGAAATAGCAATTGCTGCTGCAATTTTTGTTACTTGCATGGTAGGTACTCACTTCTATGTGTTTTTATTTATGTAATATTGTTAGACAAATAATTTCTGTCATCTAGATGGTTTTATCAATAGAATGATCCGACTCACACTAGATACAATGATTGCTCACTGAAGTGATGAATAAGTCACACAAAATAGTTGAATATCAACATCAATAAGAGCTGAACCTTTATGAGGTTGACAGCTTTCTTTATAGAGGAACAGCAAAAACTAAAGGTGATTTAGGAAAGAAATTTGATTTTACATCAAGATTTTTGATTTTAAGCCATTGAAGTTATTGTTGTTTATATTTTTTTAATCTTCTTCTTTATCATATGAAACGAGTTAAAACATTTCTCTGTAAGTGATGTCTACAAAGGTCGTTTTAGAATCAGACATAGCTAACACTTTTGAATATATAATAATACAAATTGTCAGTTGAGGGGCACTTACATGATTAATATCACAGAACTCTCATGATGAATTAACTAGTATTTGTCATACATTAATTCAATAGTGTTGAATCAAATCCAGGGATTTAAGTGGTATCCCAAAAATATATACAGAGAGATATAATCATGAAAGCAGTTACAACAATGTCCCTATTCGTTGCTTCCACATTAATGGCGGGAGCGGTTTCCGCAGCAACTTTAGACTATCGCGCAGAATATAAGCATGAGAGTGAAACTTATGCCCAACGTATCAAAATTAGTGGTAGTTCTAAAATTAACGATCAGACCAAACTGAACTTTGGTGTTGAACAAAAATTCCATAGTTACGACAACTCGCATTTTTGGGATCAACTCGTTGCTGGTGATTCTGAGTTTGATTGGGGAGTTCGCTACCAAATAAATAAACAATGGTTTATCCAACCAGGGATGCCTATTACTTTTGGTGATGATGACGAAAAAACCACTTATAAACCACAAGTTCGTGTTGGTTACAAATCCTCTTTTGGCTTAAGTACCGCTTTACGTTACCGACACGAATTTCAAGTTTATTCAGATGGTGCAGGTAACAAAACACTAACGGATGGTACTTCGGTAAGCGTTGCTGGGAAAACAGTTGAACAAGGTAAGTGGACACTGACAGGCTCTTACGATATGCGTCAGTTTGATAACGAGTACCTTGATAACGTCAAGCTGAGCTATGAGATCAACTACAACAAAAACTATGACGAAGTGCGTTTATCTGATTGGAAAGATTCTGAGTGGGATGCTGGCTTAATTGTTGGTTACCAAATGGGAGATTTCCGTCCTTACTTTGAATTGTGGAATGTCAAAGGTAAGGATGGTTCAACCACGGATGACCGCCAATTGAGAACACGCCTTGGCCTTAAATACAGCTTTTAACCCGAGTGTTATTGCCTAATTGTTGTTACAGCAAAAGAGCTGTTAATTCATTTTTATATTGTAGGTGTTAGATTACATGAAGCATATTTTCTTCAAAAGCTTGTTAGCTTCTTCTATTTTACTTGCTGTGGGCTGTAATAGTACGACGACCATGGTAGATCCATTTCCAAACAACCAAGAAACTGGTGCTGATATTCTGACTCCCGTTACGATAACGGCGAGTAGTCATGATGGTAATGTTCCAGAGCAGTTGTTTGACCAAGATATTATGACACGTTGGTCAGCAAATGGTGATGGTGAGTGGGCGATGTTGGATTACGGCTCGGTTTATGAGTTCGACGCAATTCAAGCCTCGTTCAGCAAAGGTAACGAACGCGTCAGCAAATTTGATGTTCAGTTTAGTACTGATGGTGAAAACTGGGTGACGGTTATTGAGGGTGCGCAAAGCTCTGGTCGTGCACTTGGCTTAGAGCGCTTCCAGTTTGAGCCTGCAGTAAAAGCACGCTATGTTCGTTACGTTGGCCACGGTAATAGCAAAAACCAATGGAACTCAGTTACTGAGTTAGCTGCAGTTAATTGCGGAATTAATGCCTGTCCGGCAAGTCACATCATTACTGATGACGTCGTTAACGCTGAAGCGGCTATGATTGCGCAAATGAAAGCGGAGCAAAAGGCACAAAAGGATTTACTCAAAAAGAATCGTAAAGGCGACTTTGGAGCACCAATCGTCCGTCCTTGTGAAACGACTGTGACGTGTGATCTTTCTAAAGCGATGCCTTACCCTACGTTACCGAAAGAGCCACTCGCTACAAATGCACCGGGTGAAAACTTTGACTTAACACGTTGGAAACTGACGACACCTTTCGACCATGACAAAGATGGTCGTGCTGATGATATTGATGAGTGGGACTTGGCTAACGGCTTCCAACACTCTGATATATTCTACACAGCAGATGATGGCGGAATGGTATTCAAGAGCTATGTGAAAGGCGCTCGAACTTCTGAAAACACTAAATACGCGCGAACTGAGTTACGTACCATGCTTCGTGCTGGTGATAAGTCTTACAGCACAAAAGGTGTAAATCCTAATAACTGGGTATTCAGTTCTGCACCAGTTGAAGATCAAAAAGAAGCGGGTGGTGTAGACGGTACGCTTGAAGCGACTCTGAAGATTGACCACGCAACCACAACTGGTCAGTCGCATGAAGTTGGCCGCTTTATTATCGGCCAGATTCATGACAAAGATGATGAGCCAATTCGTCTTTATTATCGTAAGCTACCAGACCAACCAACAGGTACAGTTTACTTTGCTCACGAAAAAACCAAAACTGGAACAGAGGATTACTACAGCTTAGTGGGTGATATGACTGGTGAAATCGGTGACGATGGCATCGCGCTAGGTGAAAAATTCAGCTACATCATTGATGTGAAAGGCAACACAATGACAGTTACGGTAAAACGTGATGGTAAAGATGATGTTGTTCAAGTCGTCGATATGAGTGACAGTGGCTATGACGAAGGTGGCAGATATATGTACTTTAAAGCCGGTGTCTATAACCAGAATATGTACGGTAATCCAGATGATTACGCACAAGCTACTTTCTATAAATTAAAACAATCTTTTGGTAAGTACCAAGGCTAGTTCTATCACTTATAGTTGATTGAAGTCCTTTGCCCTCAGCTTTGTAGCTGAGGGCTTTTTTCTATAGAAGAATAAAACAGCTCAAATATTATTTTAATTGACATAGATAAATTAATTTAAAAATTTATCACTATAGATAGGTAATAATTATTGATTGCTTTTATCTTCTGACAATGTTTATTTTTAAGTGCGAATGTATATTAGAGTAGTTTAATTGGTTAAATTTAAAATAACTCAGCGTTAGGGTAGATAAATATCTCATGAAACTATAGAAGCTGTTTTTAAGCTGCCTAAGTGGAGGTTGATTTATATATTTATCGTAGAAGGAAACACTATGCGTGAAGCGAGTTGAATTGTGGTGTTCTAAAAGAAGAGGCCACGAGAAAATAAATTTCCCGTGGCGGCAGTATGAGCTTTGTTCGTTGCTTTAGAGCATAGTAGCAAGCCTATTGCTAAGAGATTGAAATGACTATTGATGAAGAGTGCTCAAAGCACTAAAGCTCACATCAAAGATTTCTCCTCGATATGCATTATCAGGTTTAAACTGAGGGTAAATTCCGGCTTTGAAGTAAAACGCAATATCAGGCGACGCCCATCTTTCAGTAAGAGTATAGGACTTGTTGTTAGCGGTGTCTGAGTATGCTTCTCCCCACTTCAGTGTGTGCGAGACCATATTACTGCCATCTGCATCGTAGGTGGCTAAAAACAGTCCTTCCTTATCGGCACGGATCGTATATTGCCAGTCTTCGTTTACCGCGTAGGTACCAAGCTTAACACTGAATGCGTTGCAATCAGTACAGTCTTTGTTGTTATCAAGTTTGTAGTTATCGTTCAGAATAACTCGGACTGGCTTATTGTCACCTTCCCAAAGTAGCTTCACGAGTGCTTGGCTGATTTTCCAACCATGTATCTGGCCTACCACGACTTTTGGTAATTGACCGTCGATTTTAGGGTATTCGTTAATTCTTAGTGTTGCGTTTAGCGTATGCGAAGTTGCACCGGTACGACTATCTTCAATATACCAACTTGTCTCTTCATCGCTGGTGCTGCAATCCGGGGAGTTAGTACTGATGTAGAGCTCTCGCAATTCTGAACGGATGTAACTGGAGTTGGCCGTTGACGTGCCGTAACCCATATCGGCGCGGAAATGCATGCTACCGTCAATAACATTGAAGTATGATAAATCAATCTCGCGTTGGTAAACGCTCTCTTCGTTAGACAGAAGATCTTTACTTGAATTACAACGCTCAGGCTCTAATTCAGCCGCGCTGTCACCGCCAAAACCATACCAATCATTTTTGCTTGTAGGAATGGTTAATTTCCAATCGTCAATATTCCAGGCTATTGAATCAGTATGGTCAGTTTTGGTTAGTCCTAACTGCTTAAATTGTACCTTTGCTTCACCGTTTTCAAACTGGTTATAAACTCCGGCTTTAAAGTAGCTCAGGAGGTGCTGCCAGTAGGATACATCTACATTTACCTTTTGTTCATCGTTCACTTTAATGGTTAATGTGTTTTCTCCGATTTTTACTTCGAATCGCGTGAATGCGTTGAGATCGGCTTTTCCTAAGTCATAACGATCATATGATGTTGCATAACAATCTGATGCGCTAGAAGGTAGACTGCAATCTATGGCATTGTTCTTTACTACCGCCCAGTAATGACCAGTGATACTGTTTCGTTCTTGTTCCCAAACGATTCGTAACAAAGGGTGTGGGATAGCACCTGTACCAGAAGTATCTGTGCCTTTGTTATGAATTTGCAGGAAAGTGACTTCATCATGGTTTGCAGGGGAGCTAGCCATTGCAAGGTTAATCTCTGGTAATCGAACATCTGCATACAAAGTTCTAAAGACGCCTTGTTCTGAAATGTTGAAGTTTTCTCGCTCACGAACTTCTGAGCGCATTTTGTAGTTCGACATTTTAAAGACAAGGTAATTGGAATCCTTTTCTGCGTAAAAGTGGTCACTCTTATAATCCGAGAATGCTCCATTTTTGACGTCACTGGTTTTATTTCCCTCCTTCCCATTGGGATCTGATACTTGTAAATCTGAATTACTCAATATGTTTTGAAATTTTGCTATTGAGTATGGTGCTACATGCTCTTGGTGCGGAATATTTGGTTTATCATCTTGGCTTGTAGGGGCGGTATTTCCTCCACACCCTATTAATCCAAGCCCAGAGAAGCTTATTAGAAGCAATTTAGTTGATTTTATAAACACAGTAGTACGTCTCTTACACTATTTAATATTTGTAATACAATATCATTTTAGTGTTGTTGGGGAGTATTTTAGTCATAAGTTAAATAGTAAAAGTGTTAATTAAATCTCAGAAGAGTTCTATATCTATAAGTGGTGTCTTTGATAAGGCGTAAGGCTAAGTTATGTCTGTTTTTCCTAAGAGTTATTAACGGTTTTACTATGATTAAACGCTAATTGATAAGCTCATGTAGAGTCATGTAAACAATCAAAAAAAGCCGAACATGACGTCCGGCTTTGAATTAGTTCCCGATTTTTACATTAATTTTTAGTGACTAGCTAAAGATTAAATTTGTGCGAATGCGCCTTCCCAAGTGTAAGCCACACCGTCGAACTCAACGCGATGTGCCGCGTTTTGCTTGTCTTCGTCTAGGTTGCAGATAGCGAAGTGGTAAGCGTTGCCTGTGGTGGTTTGCAGACGAATCACGGTACCCACTTCGTTGTTGCCAACGACGGTTACTGACTCTACTAGGCCACGAGCGCCAACCGATGCTTCGATAGACTCGTTGAAGTAACCGTGTGTCTCTAATACAGAAGCAAACACGTGGTTCTGACCAGATTGACGTAGGATCAGTGCTGGCTCGCTCTTCAAGTTGAAGTCTGGATCATTTGCGCCAGTGCGAGTGAAGAACACTTTGCCGCCGTTTGTTGCGCTTGTGATTAGCGAGTAGTAGCTGTTGTCGTGCAACCAACTTACCAGTGAGCTGCCTTCAACTTGGCCTGAACCCACATTCCATAGATGCTGGTAGCCGTTGTCTTCGCCCATTGGACGCAGCGTGCTTTCTACGTCGTATTCAAAATCCGTACGGATGATTTGACCAGAGTAGTGCACTGGCAGATCGTATTGGTGCGCTTGATCTGCTTCGATGCGGTAAACATCAATCACAAGTGGTTTTTCGAATTCTGGCAATTCAGCAAGAATGATGCTGCGCTGCATGTCTACACCGTTGTAGTAACCAGAAATACGACCGCTCATGCCTTGCAGTTTTTCGTCATCAGCTTTGAAGAAGTGCTTAGAACCGAACTTGGTTTCTGCTAGCGCTGTGTCGAAGTTGTTTTGTGTCTTTTGGCCAACCGTTACTGTGTTGTGCGCGACGGTCTGCTTACAGTAAGACTTGTTCTCTGGGATGTAACGACCGCCAAATTTAGGCTCAACGTTTACCCAGCGACCAAAGCCGTAATCGTGCAGCACTTCATGACCGCGGTTAAACACGCTCAGGTGCAGACCATCGTAGTGACCGTGGTCTAGCGCTGAGTGGTATTGGTGATCGCTGCCGTGTTGACCAAACCAGATAAGCGCCATTGTATCTGCGGTATTGGGGTCGTCGTCTTGTTCGTCACGGTGACGAAGAATGCTTACGCCACCTTTTTCGCCTTCAGGGCCGTCTGTTACGAATAGGCTTCCCCAGTTGAATGGTTTGATGTTGTCTGTTGCTGCAACCGCGTCAGACAATGTTTTGCCTGAGATATGAACCCAAACGTCTTGTTGGTGGTCTGCCATGCCAAGTAACGTTTCAGACTGCTCGTAACGGTGGAAACATACTGACGTTGCCATGATTACGCCTTCATCATTGATCGAAATCGTCTTCGATGAATCGTTCAGTGCTGGCAAAGTACCATCTGGGAATGCCGTCTTAAATACCGCGTAAGACGTGGTCTTGATGACCGAGTCGTTGAATTCGTAAATACCAAGCTCAGGCTGACGACGTTCAATCGCTTCTGCGAATAGGTAGATTGGACGCAGCGAGAAACGGTGGTAGTAAGGACCTTCCATGTAGTAGCCATCTGGCGAGAACAGTTGGTCTAACTGAGCTAGGAAGCCGCCGCTCACTTTGTCCAGTTTCAAGCCGTAAAGCGCTTTGTCTACTGCATCTTGATCGTTGATTGCGTAACCACAGATACCTACTGCTGCTACCGCCCACAGACCGTGGTTGTGTACGATGTCGAAGTCGTGACCGTAAGTGACTACGAACAGCTCAATCATTTGTTTGAACAGGTCGTTTTCAATCAGTGTTTTTTGCTCTTCTTCCAACGTGTGGTAAATGCAGCTGTACGCACAAGAGGCGTATAGCATCCACATGTTCTCGTTAAGAGTTTGGTGGAAGATCTTACCCGGAGGGTTAGAGTCGCGGCTGGTGTTGCTCTCTAGCGTCGGGTAAACCTTCGCGTAAGCCGTTAGCATGTCCACGATGTAATCACGGTATTTCTGTTCGCCAGTGATAAGGAATAGGCGACCCGCTAGATCAATGTGGATGTAGTTTTGCTTGTGACGGTTATGCTCGTAGCCGCCGCCTTCGCCGTGACCTGGAACTTCAATACCCACCTCGGCCATGTAAGCGTCAGTTTGTTTGATGTCACGTGCGAGTGCATTTCCTAATAGGCTATCCGTGCCAAGTGCTTTGCTTAGTTCTGCCGCTTCTTCAAAGTTCATTAATAGCGGTTGGTAAGACTGGGTTTGGTAGCTCATTATTATTTCTCCTGCCCGAATGCGTTTACTTCTAGAGAGTAGAAGCCATTCCAGCTGTAGGTTTTACCGTTCAATTCTACTTGGTGTGGGGTTTGGTCGTCAGCGCCTAGCACATTGCTGATCATCACAGTAACCAGTGATTTTTCAGTCGTGATTTCTACGATGCTGCCAACGGCGTTGTAACCCACGACGCGGATATCTTTCACCTGACCACGTGCATTCACCGACTGCTCAAACTCTTCGTTGAAGTAGCCGTGTGTTTCTAGCACAGAAGCAAATAGCGTCGATTCGCCCTTGCTGCGTAGAATGAATGCTGGTTCGCTACGTAGGTTAAAGCTTGGGTCATTGGCGCCAGTGCGAGTGAAGATCACTTCATTGTCGCGCGTGTTCTCATCGACAATAGCTTTCGCGCTGCTGCTTGTGCCTAACCAAGTGTAGTAGGTGTTGTTTTGTAGCCAGCTAACCAACGCCGTATCTTGCACTTTGCCGCTTGCTACTTTCCAAAGGTGTTGATAACCGAAATCATCGCCAAGCGTGCTCAGTTCACCAAAGCTTTGGTAATCAAAGTTAGTACGTACGATTTGACCATCGTATTGATGAGAGTAGTCGTACTGATGTTCGCCTTCACCTTCGATGCGGTAAAGGTCTAGCAGTAGCGGTGCTTCAAGCTCATCGAGGTTAAGCATGAACACACTGCGCTGCATGTCTGTATTCGGGTAATGGTCGTTCGCAAACGCACTCATACCGTTGATTTCAGTGCCTTCTACTTTGAAGAAGTGAGGCAAACCGTGCACTGAATCAGCGCGGTCTACATCGAAACCATTCTGACATTGCTCATCAATCGTTACCGCGTTATGCGCGATAGTTTGACGTGCGTAGGATTTGTTTTCGTCTAGGTAACGACCGCCGAATTTAGGCTCAACGTTTACCCAGCGACAGAAGCCGTATTCACGCAGCACTTCTTGACCACGGTTGAAGAAGGTAATGCCAAGCGTATCGAAGTTACCATGTCCCATGCCGTGTTGACCGTAGTTCATCACAAGCTGTGACACATCACCGGTTTTATCCTGCATACGGATAAAGCCTTGTGCACCGTTGTTACCAGTTGGACCTTCGTTAAGTTCCACGCTCGGCCAGAAAGGCATGCCGATTTCACGGTCTGCGATGGCTTTATCGTAGGCTTGAGAAAGCTCAAGACCACATGGGTGCATCCAAACGGCATTTTGAATCTTCGCCATGCCAAGGATGTTGTCATCCATACCGTAGTGTTTGCTGTAAACGCTCACTGCAACTTGAACACCCATGTCGGTAATGCTCATGGTACGAGATGCGTCGTTTAGGGCAGGGAACTCACCATTCGGGTAGGCCGTTGCCAGCATCGCTTGTACTGTGTTGCCAATCACTTTGTCTTTGTAGTTGTAGATGTCTACTTCAGGCATGTGACGGTGTACTACTTCTGCAAATACACAAGTTGGACGAATCGCATAACGATGGTAGTACGGACCTTCCATGTAGTAACCAGAAGGGGCGAACAGTTGCGAGATTTGCGCTAGGAAGCCACCGGTATCATCACGGTCTTGACCGTATACCGACATCTCTAGATATTCAGGTTTGCCAATAGCTAGACCACAAATACCAACAGCCGCAACTGCCCAGATACCGTGGTTGTGAATACGGTCGAAATCGTGCGCGTATTTCACTGTGAACATGTCTAGCATTGGTTCGAAAATGCGCTCAACAACGGCTGTGCGCTCTTCTTCTGTCATCACTGATGCCACGCAAGAGTAAGCAAGGCTAGTAAACATTAACCAACAGTGTTCATTAAGGATCTGGTGGAAAAGACGACCTGTTGGGTTAGTGTTTTTCTGTACGTGGAAATCAAAAGTGAGGTACTTCTCTGCGTAAATAGCGAGAAGATCTTTAACGAACTGCGCGTACTTTTCTTCTTGAGTGATCAAGAACAAACGACCCGCTAAGTTCATGTAGGTATAGTTTTGTTTGTGGCGGTTGTGCTCGTAGCCACCCGCTTCGCCGTGACCTGGTACGTCTAGAGGCAGACGCATGAAGGCTTCAAGTTCCTTGCGATTCGCTTCAATGGATTTGCCCATTAAGCTCGGCTTTCCGACTTCCTTTCTTAGTAGTTCGACTTCTGCTTCAGTCAACAAAATCGGTTGTGTAGTCATTTCTTTACCACCCTCAGATGAAGTGTGTTGTTTTCTTAAACTTTCTATAAAGTAATACAATATTAAGTTTGGGTGTAGTTTTTGTGGCAAAAAGGGAGAGTGAAATCACGCGAATTTAGCTAACCCATTGATTTATATTGTTGTGGTAATCCTTGTTGTGACTGATGTTTCGGCGTTATCAATCGTTAAGTGGAATGCTTTAGCTAGCACCGTTTGATGAATATCACATATTTTTAGATATATTGTATTACAATTAAAATAGATCGGATATGCTCGTTACCAATTCGACAGCAGACCCTTTCGCTTCGCGTTTCACTTTTATCAATACGACGCTTTTTTAAGAGGACCTTTTAATTAAGCATGGTTAAGAATGAAGTGCCGTAGGGTTCGCTTTAATAGAGACTTTTTAGGAGTATGACGATGAATTCTTTCTTTGTATTAGATGATAACCCGTGGGAAGAGCTAGGCGGCGGTATCAAGCGTAAAATTGTTGCTTACACAGATGACCTAATGGCGGTTCACCTATGTTTTGATAAAGGCGCGATTGGCGCTCCACATACTCACGAAATCCACGATCAAATCGGTTACGTAGTACGTGGCAGCTTTGAAGCGGAAATCGAGGGCGAGAAGAAAGTACTAAAAGAAGGCGACGCATACTTTGCTCGTAAGCACATGATGCACGGTGCGGTTGCACTAGAGCAAGACAGCATTCTTCTAGACATCTTCAACCCAGCACGTGAAGATTTCTTAAAATAATCTATAGCGCAACCTCAGTTGCTAAGGTGACAACATGAAATCATTAAACATCGCGGTCATTGGCGAATGTATGGTTGAGCTACAGAAAAAGGAAGGTCAGCTAAAGCAGTCATTCGGTGGTGATACGTTGAATACCGCACTGTATTTATCTCGTTTGACCAAAGCTCACGATATTAAAACCAGCTATGTAACGGCTCTGGGTAACGATCCTTTTAGCCAAGAAATGCTATCAGCATGGCAAGAAGAGGGCATCGATACTAGTCTGGTTCTTTCCGTTAAAGAAAAGCAACCAGGTATCTACTACATCGAAACCGATGAAACTGGCGAACGTTACTTCCACTACTGGCGTAACGAAGCGGCCGCTAAGTTCCTATTCGAGCAAAACGAGTCTCCGCTATTAGTCGACAAACTTTACTCGTACGATGCGGTTTACTTGAGCGGTATTACATTAGCGATCCTTACTGAAGAAGGTAAGACGCAACTGTTTGGCTTCCTTGAGCGCTTCAAGGCACAAGGTGGTAAGGTTATTTTCGATAACAACTACCGTCCTAAATTGTGGGAAAGCCGCGAGAATGCCATGTCTTGGTACCTTAAGATCCTTAAGCACACAGATATCGCACTGCTCACATTTGAAGATGAGCAAATGCTTTACGGTGACGAGCATCTAGAACAGTGTATCGAGAGAACCTCTGCACTGGGCGTGGATGAAATCATCATCAAACGTGGTAGCAAAGATTGCTTGGTTGTGGCGAATGGCGAAGCACAATACGTGGCGCCAAACAAAGTCGACAACGTGATTGATACAACAGCGGCTGGTGATTCTTTCAGTGCGGGCTTCTTGGCGAAGCGTTTGACTGGCGGCAATGCAGCGGAATCGGCTTACTCTGGCCACTGTATGGCTGGCGCGGTAATTCAACATAAAGGTGCCATCATTCCACGTGAAGTGATGCCAGATCTTCCTTTGTAATTCTTTTGCGGATCGCTGAGTAATCGGCTCTCCGCAGTGATTTATTGAACTCAAGTTAACGACGACGAGTACACTCTTATGACGACATTAAACGAACAATTAGCAAACCTAAAAGTAATTCCTGTTATTGCCATCAACAAAGCAGAAGATGCGATTCCTCTAGGCCGCACTTTGGTTGAAAACGGTATGCCTTGCGCTGAAATCACGTTCCGCACAGAGTGTGCTGCAGAAGCGATTCGTGCTATGCGCGCTGAGTTCCCAGAAATGCTGATCGGTGCAGGTACTATCCTAACTAACGAGCAAGTTGACCAAGCAATCGAAGCTGGTGTGGACTTTATCGTAAGCCCTGGCTTTAACCCTCGCACGGTTCAATACTGCCTAGACAAAGGCGTGGCTATCGTACCTGGCGTAAACAACCCAAGCCTAGTTGAGCAAGCGATGGAAATGGGTTTGCGTACACTTAAGTTCTTCCCTGCTGAGCCATCTGGCGGCGTTGGTATGCTTAAAGCATTAACGGCGGTTTACCCAGTGAAATTCATGCCAACAGGTGGCGTGAGCCTAGGTAACGTAGACGAATACTTGTCTATCCCTTCAGTACTGGCATGTGGCGGTACTTGGATGGTGCCAACAAAACTTATCGATGAAGGTAAGTGGGATGAACTGGGTACACTGGTTCGCGACGCAGTAGCTCACGTAGCATAAGTGTCGTAACACCCCGATAAAACTAGCGAAAGAATGAAAAGCGAGCCTCAGTGCTCGCTTTTTTGTGTTTGAAAGTTTGAAAGAGGCGAGAGTTAAGAATCGCATTCATATAAATCCTACTTTCTATCAAATTTTTTCGAAACATCTCATTACGTTTCCTTTAAAGAAATGCCGCGCATTTTTGATCTTCAGACAAAGCGCGAAGAAGAAAAATATTCCATACTCTAATAAATTTCAATTAGACAATTTGTATTACAATATATTGAGGTGTTCTGAATGGCAATTATCTCCTAGAAAGCCATTGGTCTAAGAAATTAAGGGGTTTTACGTATTTTTTTCGTTGAATAACTTATGCTTTAGATCACAATTAAAACTTATTGTAGTACAAATAGAGTTGTGAGGAGAGTAGTCTAGACGTTAGAAAATGATCAAACTTGAAAGGCTGAAAAAATGACTATTGATACTCTTGTTGTTCTTGCCTACTTCTTCTTCTTAGTTGCAATTGGTTGGATGTTCCGTAAGTTCACTACCTCGACCAGTGACTACTTCCGAGGGGGCGGTAAGATGTTATGGTGGATGGTAGGTGCTACCGCCTTCATGACGCAATTTTCAGCATGGACGTTTACAGGTGCCGCAGGACGCGCGTTCAACGACGGTTTCGTTGTTGTAATCCTATTCTTAGCCAACGCATTTGGCTACTTTATGAACTACCTCTATTTTGCTCCAAAGTTCCGCCAACTACGTGTAGTGACGGCGATTGAAGCAATTCGTCAACGTTTTGGTAAGACTTCAGAGCAGTTCTTCACTTGGGCTGGTATGCCAGACAGCTTGATCTCGGCCGGTATTTGGTTGAATGGTCTTGCGATTTTCGTGGCAGCGGTCTTCAACATTCCTATGGAAGCGACCATCATCGTTACGGGCTTAGTGCTAATGCTAATGGCGGTAACAGGCGGCTCTTGGGCGGTTGTTGCATCTGACTTTATGCAGATGCTGGTTATCATGGCAGTGACGATCACTTGTGCGGTGGCGGCATACTTCCATGGTGGCGGTATTGGCAACATCGTGTCGAACTTCCACGGCGACTTCATGCTGGGTAACAACCTGAACTACTTCAGTATCTTTATCCTTTGGGTTGTCTTCATCTTTGTTAAACAGTTCGGTGTCATGAACAACAGCATCAACGCTTACCGCTACTTATGTGCAAAAGACAGTGAAAACGCACGTAAAGCTGCAGGTCTTGCATGTGTGCTGATGATTGTTGGTCCTATCATCTGGTTCCTACCACCTTGGTACGTTGCGGCATTTATGCCTGATTTCGCAGAGCAATACGGCTCAGTAGGTGGTGATGCAGCATACCTAGCATTCGTACAAAACGTAATGCCAGCAGGTATGGTGGGTCTTCTGATGTCAGCAATGTTTGCGGCGACCATGTCTTCAATGGACTCTGGTCTTAACCGTAACGCGGGCATCTTTGTGATGAACTTCTACAGCCCGATTGTGCGTCCACAAGCGTCGCAAAAAGAACTGGTTATCGTGAGTAAAGCAACGACTATCGTGATGGGCTTCATCATCATTGGTATCGGTCTATTCATTAACTCACTACGTCACTTGAGCCTGTTCGATATCGTACTGAACGTCGGTGCATTAATTGGCTTCCCAATGCTGATTCCTGTACTACTTGGTATGTGGATTCGTAAGACGCCGGATTGGGCTGGTTGGGCAACACTGGTTGTTGGTGGCTTTGTTTCTTACATCTTCGGTATCTCACTACAAGCAGAAGATGTAGAGCGCCTATTCGGTCTAGAGCAAGCGTTTACAGGACGTGAGTGGGCAGATCTGAAAGTTGGCTTGAGCTTAGCGGCACACGTTATCTTCACCGGTGGTTTCTTCTTGCTGACAACGCGCTTCTACAAAGGTCTATCACCTGAACGTGAGAAAGAAGTGGAGCAATTGTTCGAGAACTGGAATACGCCACTTGTGGCTGACAGCGAAGAGCAGCAGAACCTAGATACAAAACAGCGCGGCATGCTTGGTAAGCTTATCAGCGTAGCGGGCTTCGGTATCCTAGCTATGGCTCTAATTCCAAATGAACCATCTGGTCGACTACTGTTTATCTTGTGTGGTGCGATTGTTCTCTCGGTGGGTGTTCTATTGGTGAACGCAGCCCGAGGGCCTAAAAGCCCAAAGTTAGCTAACGCGAAAAGCTAACCAAAGTTAAAGACTCTCAATGAAAAATCCCGCGGTGTTAAAGCCGTGGGATTTTTTGATCAAGCTGACTGAGAAAGCGTGGCGCATCGTTTGTTGTTATTCGTTGTATTGGGGAACTCCCAATAAGGTGCGACTATATTCACATTAGAGTCGTCAGCCTAAAGCGAAAAAGCAATCTAACTTTCTTTGCATGCCGTGTTTACACTTTACACCCCAAACCTGATGCTTTGTCTATTTAAATAAATATGTGTGCCTTCTTAGCAAAGAAAAAGCATTAAATCAGACGTAGCTTTAATGAGGCGTACGCCAGAAATAGGAGAGAGGTTTTGAAGTGTGAGTGGAAAATATATAAGAGAATTGGAAGAGGCTGCCCTGCAAAACTTTAAAGGAGTGGCTAGGGTATCAAGGAGTGATGAGCGTCTGGGGAAGAGGAAAAACAAAAAAGCCCAGCCACATTGGTTGCTGGGCTTATAGTTGCAACTGAGTGTGACTAAGCTTCTAGCTCTGCAAAGTAGTCGAAGATGACTGGAACGTCATTTTGACCAAGGCCTTTATCAACTGCCGCTTGTAGACTCTTAGAAGTGCCCTCTGCAATTAGGGAAGTTGTACCAAGCTCTTCGCATAGAGCAAGGAAGTAACCGAGGTCTTTGTTTGCGTTTGCGACAGAGAAGCCTAGTTTTTCTTCGCCATCTACGGCGTAAAACTTACAGAATTGCATAAATGGTGAGTTTGATGGTCCTGCAGACATGATGTCGAATAATTGTTGACCATCAACACCAGCACGTTTAGCAACAGCAAATGCCTGAGACATGGTTGCTACGGTTGTCATACCCATAAAGTTATTCACAAGCTTAGTTACGTGACCAGAGCCTAGTGCGCCAAGGTGGAATACGTTTTCACCTTGATCGTCCAGTACGGGCTTAACCTTATTGAATGTTTCGACGTCGCCTGCGGCCATGATGTTCAGTAAACCATCTTTTGCGTGGGCAGGTGTACGACCTAGAGGCGCATCAATCATACCAGCCCCTTTCTTAGCAAGGTCAGCGCCAATCTTCTTCGTTGAAGCTGGAATAGATGTACCGAAGTCGATGAGTGTTTTACCTTCTGACATGCCAGCTAGAACACCAGTGTCTCCGTAAACAACTTTTTCGACAACTTCAGATGTTGTTAGGCACAGCATCACGATATCACTTTTCTCTGCTAGCTCTTTACCTGAAGAAGCTTCAGAAGCGTTTCCACGAGCTAGTACTGCGTCAACAGCATCTTTATTGAGGTCCATTACAGCAACTTCGTAACCACGTTTCTGTAGGTTTTCAACCATGTTTCCGCCCATCAAGCCTAGGCCGATGAAACCAATGATAGGTTTAGTCATTTTAACTCCAAAAATACTATTGTATGATTATATTGCTTGTTGATAATCATAATGACTATTGTGGCTTTTGCAATTGAAAATTGTGAGCATAGCGGGCTTGGGATGGATTTTTTCTAAAAGTGAGATGTAAGTAAGGTTTGTGAGGGTTTTATTCATCAGAGTATATAAGAAAAGCGGATTCCTCACGCTTCCATTTTTATCGTGAACAAAGCCTTTAGGAGGCTTAAATAACGTAAAAATAAAATTTATTGTAATACAAGTGATTTTGTTTCAGCTAGAGGAATACTGTCCATACCAAAAAATGGGTGAAACGTTACAGATGGGGTGAAAGGCGAGGTGGTATAAGGATAAGCCGCAGTACAAACATACTGCGGCCGTTATCAAATCAGTACTAAAGCGCACTTACTGATAGGTAAAAAGACTTATTGGTACTAAATGCCTAAAGCTTGACCACCACCAATTTGCAGTGTTTCTGCGGTAATGAATGATGCATCTTTACTTACCAGAAAAGAGATAGCAGAGGCGACTTCCTCTGGCTTGCCTAGGCGTCCAAGCATAATACTGTCTGCCCAAGAAGCAAATACTTCAGGCTTGGTTGCTTTGATTTGAGCATGGAATGGTGTATCGATAGTGCCAGGAGATACTGCATTGACACGAATTCCAGCCGGAGCTAACTCTTTAGCTAAAGCGCGAGTTAATGTATGAACGGCGGCTTTTGATGTACCGTAAATACCTGCACCTGGACCACCTGCATTCCAAGCAGCGTTTGAAGTGAAGTTGATAATTGATGCATTATCAGACTTTCTTAGAAATGGAATCGCTGCGCGTGATACGAAGAATGCACTATCGAGGTTTAAAGCCATGACTTTACGGAAAAAATCAGTTTCCATACCTTCAATAGGACTACGACCACCAAGACCACCTGCGTTATTAACGACAACATCGATTTTGCCGTATTTTTCACCAATAGCATTGATGTTTTCATCGACGGCATGTTCATCTGTAACGTCAAAACCGTAGTATTCAGCCTCAATTCCTGCGTTATGTAGTTTGGAGATACACTCCGAACCTTTTTCATCTTCAATGCCGTTTAGAATGACCGTGTATCCATCCTGACCAAGACGCTTTGCTACTTGGAAGCCGATACCGCCAGTAGCACCAGAAATAAATGCAATTTTAGTAGACATAATGGTGTTCTCTCATGTTTGTAGAGTTGGAAAGGATTTTTATTTAACATAGAGTATTATTGTAATACAAATAGTTTTAATAAACAGAGAAACACCAACAATGAGAAGTCGATCACGTACTTTCTTTAGATGCTGACTCATCCAGTGGCATATATCGACTTTTACGGTCGTGCATGATTTGTATCTAGTCAGGATAATCGGGATATATAAACAATTGAGCTTATAGCTGCGGGCTTAGCTCGTTGGGCCGAGGTTTGTTGCAAGTAGAAAGAAAGCCGATTAACCGTGGGCCTTTGTTGCCAAACTTATGATTTCATTTAGGCTTGCCAAGTGATGGTTGGATAACTTTGTCGAGAGGTTGAGTTTTAAGCGGTTAGGGAACCTTTTTAGGATCTTAAGTCTTTCAAGGTCATTCTGAATAGCGAGGAACGAGCGTGATTTAGAATCTCTTGCCCGAGCACGCTGTTATGATATATGACGCCGTTTCGCCAAGCGTTATTTATCACCATTGTTCTGAAGAGTCGAGTTAGGACCTATTGGATAATGATTTTGACTAAGCTGAGATAAAAATGCCCGCTAAATCAGCGGGCACTTTTGTTTGCGTCATTAATGATGCATGTGTTTTTCCATGTGGCCTTGTTTCTCAACCGCCATTTCCACTTCAACCTTACCTGCGTTTTTAAAGGTTAATGTCATAGGGAAGCGGTCACCCTCTTTAAGAGTTTGTGTTGGGTTAAAAATCATTAAATGGAAGCTGCCTGGTTTAAACAACACAGATTCATTGGCTGGAACGCGCACTTCGTCAATCTTAATCATTTTCATCACACCATCTTCTTTCTTATGCGTGTGAATTTCGACATGTCCTGCGATTGGGCTTTCTGCTGCGATCAATGTATCTTCACTGTCACCGTGGTTGGTTAATTGAAAAAAACCACCGATAACAGGTGCGTTTGGTGGCGCTTCGCGGCTCCATGGATGGTCGATATGAATTTTTCCTGCTTCATAATCGTGCGCTAAACTCAGTGGGCTAGCGATGACAGCAATAAGCGCGATAGCGGCGGTTTTTAATGATTTAAGCATGTGTTTTTCCTTTTGAATGAATAGCTTCTCTGAATGGACAACAAACAGAGTCATCGTTATTTTTGGATAAAGTTGTTAATGATTAGATGCCTGTTAGGCAGGAAAAACACTCGGCGGAGAGTGCTTAGGCGCGATGTGTTTGTAAACGAGCTTATCGCATTTTGAAAAGTGATAAGTCGTCAGTGCATACTTTACTCGGCGCAGCCAATGGATCGTTGTCAGGTAAAGCCCAATCGCAACCAAAAGAAAGAATTGAACAGCTTGAAGAAGCGGGCATTCAAACTGGAAGCCGTCGTGTAAGTTAAGATCTTGGATGAGCTTAGAAGAAGATTGAGCGTTAGCCTCAATCAACGTATTGATATCCACCCATTTGAAACCATCTGCGGTACACAGTAAAACCTTTTCACTTTGGACTTTGTTGAGCCAAGTTGTGCTGTGAACTTGTGTAGGGTTAAGAGCGGCTGTGGACGCTAAATACAACTGAAACAACACCGCGATAATAACCGCAATAGCGTGCAAGCGATGGTGTTTGTGCTGTATTAGAGTGTTTTCCATACAATTGAGTGCTTATCTTCTTCGGCGCGGGATACTAACAAATTAACCAAACAATGTAATTATCAGTTTACTAAAAGGTGATGCAAGTGTGCATTATTTGTTTTATTGCCTATTTTTAACGCTTTAATGTCTTGATTCGGCTGACATTCACAACCTCCAATTCAACTTGTCAGTCTTGCCTAGTCGCTTTTGAAGATACCGAATTAATCTCTCTTATATGCCACTGAAGCTTCGGTTAGTGGGTGTCGTGGTGGTGTTTTTACGTGCTAGATTTGGCTGATATCGATTCAAAATGCACACCGAATCTTCACTTGTTTTCCATTAACGGAATTATGACAGTAATTTAATAAAGGATACGGTATTCTGCGCTCCTTTGTACATGCCAGAAACGTCCGTCCTACTTAGTCGGAGGGGCGATTAATCTTAAGAAATTTCTCAAATGAAATACGAACAACAGATTGGATATCGATACCCTAAAGGTCGATTTGCCATGGTGAGTGTATATGCATTCACCGGTGCTGCGATTTTAGCATCGACTATTTTTTCTCTATTGCTGTTTTTGTCGATCGACGAAAACCCGATGATGCAAACCTTATTTGGTGGTTTAGCGATCATTTTTGAAGCGGGTAAATTTTACGCTTGGTATGAATACGGTGAGCGCCGAGCCCATCGCAACTACACAGGAGCAGCAACCGCTCTCGTGTTTTATTTAGTCTTAGCTGCGATTTCCATTGGCGGTAGTATTGGTGGCATTAATAGTGCAACCAATAGTGCACAAAGTCATATTTCGGTAGAGCAGGCGAAAGTGGAAGCGTTTAATCGTCAGATTGCGGCAATCGATAAGCAGATTGAGCTCAACAATATGGCAGCGCAGAAATACATCGAGATGGAGCGTATCGCGACTGGTGTAACTCGCATTCAGGATCAAAACAAAACCTTACGTGAAGAGCAGCAACGCTTGGCTATGGAGCGTGATAGTTTACCGCCAGTCACGCAAGGATCAGTGATTGGTTTGATTGATAGCCTAGCCAACGCATTTGGTACCACCTCTCAACAAGCTCAGCTTGGCTTGGTTGTATTTCTTTCGATTCTTTTGGACTTCTTTGCTGCATTTTTTGTTGGCTTGATTGGTGAAGAGCAACGGTTCCGATATTTCTATCGCAGAAATGAGGGCATGATATTGAAAACAGTTCGCGATATAGACCCAGCGCCTGCGGGTTATCTTCCTCATATAAAAGAGGAAGAAGAGCAAGAAATACCAGCTGCGCCGGAGCCAGAAGAACCAAAGGAACCGAAAACCTTGTTAGAGCAAGTTAGCGATGCACTTAAAACGCATCAAATTACGTGCACCAAAAAAGCCGTTGCTAAACAGTTTAGGCTGTCTGCGGAAGAGGTAGACAAGGTATTTGAAGAATTGGCAGAGCTCGGTTTAGTGGGGAAAAAAGCCAACCACCATTATCATTGGATAGGTGAAGCAGAGACCGCATAATTGGTTATCTATTAAAGTTCGGAAAGAGCGTCAATCGGCGCTCTTTTTTTTGGGAGGGGGGAGTTTCGCTATTAAAGTTAACTACAAGAAAGCGTATCAATCTTTATTGAGCTTTTTGGTTACGTCTTTCACCGTTTTCTTCTCTTTTTCCGGTGTCATTGCATCAACAGCTTTACCCGCCATCCCTTCATCTGGCAATTTGTCTTTTCCTGCATCAACTGCGGTATCTTTCAGTGCCTCTTTAGGCGTACAGCGACCACCAACACCAACCACGGCTTTTGTCGCAGCGGCTTTAGCTGCCTTTTCTGCATCGCAGTCAGGATCCATAACGCTAGCTAAGCTCGTGGCTGAACCAAAAAACAAGATTAACAAAATGAGGTTGCGTTTTTTCATAGTTGTCACCAATTTTGTGGAACATAGGTAAAGTGTAACGGAGAGAAAAGGCTTTGGCTGAGAATTTGTTGGTTTGAGCTTGGGAAGCAAAGTAAGGTGAAAAGAAAAAGTGCCACCGAAGTGACACTTTTTCTTAAGCGTAGAAGGGATTAGTTGTCGTAAACGTCTAACTCCACTTCACGGGCAATATTTTGGTTGTTAATGATCACACCTTCGACTTCGACACGAGCACCATTTAGGTTAAGTTCTTCAATGCCTTGGAAGCGTGTTTGTGCATCAATCACAACGGTGGTGTTACTTAGTACTTGATCAGCATCATTCTCACAATGCTCGATTTCAAATGTTCTTGCTTCAGCATCGTAGTTTGATACGTATCCTTCACATTCAAATTCTTTACCTTGCCATTGGTTGTTATCGTCAAAGTCTGGTTGCTCAAACTCAATAACGGTAGCGATGCGTTTGCCATTTTTCACGACAGACGTTACTTCCACTTCTTGGCCTTGTTTTAGGTTCGCTTTGCTGCCATCTTCAAATCGTGTTGCGTTATCGATGAAGAATGCACCTCGGTAGTTTAGTGAGAACTCACTGTAGTCATTTGCAACCCAAGTCACGATACCTTCCACATCGCTGTCATTGCTTATGACGTCGTAGCCTTCAACTTCTACCTCATTTGCCATGAAGATGCCGTTTTGCATTTCACCTTCTACTTCCACCCATTGGCCGATGCTAAGTTGGCTAATGTTGTTATATGCCACCGTTACTTTTCCACCTAACTTAAATGTTCCAGCATTTTCATCGATACTGGTAATACGGCCTTCCAGTTCGTAGTCGTTATCAAGTACTGGGTAATCGTTATCTACGTCGAGTTCGACCACAGACAACACTCGATAACCCGCATCAGCAGTTGGCAATGATGACACCATTACCCAGTCGTTGACTTCTATATCATCACTTAAATCGTCAAACTGCAGCTCTACGCCGTTTACCGTAAATGTTTTCTTCACATGATCAATCGCTGTGACACGTCCTGTAATGGTTGGTTCAAGTGTGACTCGGACGCCATTGTCCGAAGCTTGCTGAATATCTGACCCCACGCGAACCACCATTTTTGGTTTTACATCGGCCAATTGCACTTGTGTGTCGTCATAAACCACCTCAGACACACGATACGTATGTCCATTGACGGTTAACGTGCTTTCTTCAGCGTTGACCGCTTCAACAGAGCCAATCGCTACACTTGGTTTCACTGCTGGTTGAGTTGATGTGCTATCGCTATTGCTGCCACCACCTGAACCACCACAACCAGACAATGCCAAACCTACTACAGAAATAAGAGCGAGTTTTTTCATTGTATTAACCTCAATTTACGAGCGAGTTTAGGAAATTGCCTGTATCTTATTGGGCATATCGTGAAGAGATCGTGAAGAAATGTGATTTTATGAAAATTTTAATTGTAGATGACAACCATAACGTCTCGGAGACGATTGCAGACTATCTTGAGCTAGAAGGCATGATTATCGATTGTGCGTTTCATGGAGAGGCTGCGATTAAGTTAATCGAGGAAAATCATTACGATGTAATCATCATGGATATCATGATGCCGAAGCTCGATGGCATCAGTACGGTACAGAAGCTTCGACAAGATAAGTTATGTGGAACGCCAATTCTCTTCCTAACGGCAAAAGATACGCTAGATGACAAAATCGCGGCTTTTAAAGCGGGGGGAGATGATTATTTAATGAAGCCATTTGCGATGGAAGAGCTCAGTTTGCGTGTTCATGCTTTGGCTAATCGTGGTCCAAGACAAGATATCGGAGCGCTCAAATTTGCAGATATTTGTTTAGATGCGCGTACAGGAAAAGTAACGAGAAAAGACAAAGAAATTAAGCTGAGTCGAATTCAAACTAAAATTTTAAAATTGCTCCTCCAACGTGCTCCAGCAGCGGTCTCGCGCACAGAAGTGATCGATAGTGTGTGGGGAGACGAACCACCCGGAAGTGATGCACTTCGTAGCCATATTTACGGTTTAAGAACCGCGCTAGACAAAGGTTTTGAAGAATCACGATTAGAGACTATTCATGGACAAGGTTACCGACTTAAAGCATAACGAATATCCAAGCATTTATCGCAAGATCCGTTGGGGTTTTGGGGTCATGACGTTTGTGATGTTTACTCTTTTTTGGTCGCTGATTTATGTGGCAGAAAACAAACTGGAAGTGCTGAGTTTACATCACTGGCTCGATACTGAAGCTGCGCTTTATAGTGAGAATTTCGAGAAACAGGGCTGGGATGCGCCATTGCCAAACGTATTGGAGTTCAACTCATATTGGAGTGAAGCTCCGACACCGGATTGGTTGCTCTCTTTTACTTCACCTGGTTTTTACGAATACCTGCTTGGTGAAGAAGATAAACACTTTGTTGTATTGAACCATCCCTCAGGGAAGGGGCTTATGTACATTGTATTTCAAGATGACTCAGATGATTACTTGGACGAATACGAAAGCTCGCTGCATCAGTTTACGCTGCTGCTCGGTGGTTTGTTTTCATTTGTCATGGTTGGGTATGGCATTTACATGGTGCGAATATTGTCTCGGCCATTAGCGCAAATTGAAGACAAAATTAGCCAAATGTCACCGGATCAACCCGCTTTCCAAGTTGAAACTAAGTTCAGCGAAACACGCCAGATAGAGCAGACTTTGCTGGATAATAAGAACGATATCGCGGGCTACTTCAAACGAGAACAAGAATTTAGCCGTTTTGCATCGCATGAGTTGAGAACGCCAATCATGGTGATTAAAGGCTCAACAGACATTCTGACGCGTCTTCCTGATCAACCTCGAGTTGCGCAAAAAGCCATCACGAGGATGCAGTCAGCTTGTGACGAGATGCGTGTACTGACAGAAGCGTTTCTCTTACTTGGTAAAGAGAAAATAGAGCCTCAGCATTACGGAGAGCATCAGCTTCTTACTTGTTTACAAAAACAACTGGAAGAGCTGGCTCCTTTATTTGCCAAGCAAGATTCGAACTACGCTTTGCACGAACAACATAGTGGTGTCGTGAATGCACCGGAGAGTTTTGTGACCATTGTAATCAACAATCTGATTAAAAACGCCTTTAGCTATAGTGTGGGAGATATTGAAATTGAGTTGAAAGGTCATGCGCTTAAGATCCTAAACCGTCACGATGGCAACGAGACGTACAACGCTGGTTATGGTTGTGGGCTTGTTATCGTACAACGAATATGTGAACGGATGGGGTGGGCGTTAGTACTGGACGATGATGGTGTTCGATTTAGTGCAAAAGTGGAGTTCTGCTCTTAGCTTTGTGCGTATTGATTCAAGTGAGACTTAACGCTCTGGCTTTTTCTTGTCGTACGCATCTAACCCGCAGTCAAACAAGAAAAAACTGGAATTTGAATTAGACTGAAGTTAGTGAAGCGGAAACTCGAGGAACCGTTATGCTCTCTTATCAGGTCAGCCGAAGTATTGAAATTAATAAGAATCAAAGTGAAATTATTGGCTATCTCAAGAACTTCAAACACTGGCCCAGCTGGTCACCATGGATCATTCTTGAACCAAGCTGCGAGCTGACATTCAGTGATAATCAGGGCCACGTTGGAGCTGGTTATCAATGGAATGGTCAGCGTATTGGGACTGGCGCGATTGTACTGGAAAGTACTCAAGAGCATCGATTAGATATGGAGCTGCATTTCTTTCGTCCAATCAAGAGCCATGGAAAGGTGACTCTAATCGTGACGCCGTCACAAAATGGCTGTTTAGTCGAATGGCAAATGCAATCTCGCGTCCCTTGGTATCTGTTCTTTCTGAAAAGTATGTTTAAGTCGATGATAGAGATGGATTATCAACGTGGGTTACGCATGCTTAAAAGTAAGCTTGAAACCGGACGAGTGCATTCAGACTTAGCCGAAATTGGTAACCGAACGTTGCCTCAAATTCATTACATTGGGATCAAGGGTGTGGCTAGCTTGCAGGAATTAGGTTCGGTAATTGAGAAGCATGTTCAGCAACTAGAACAGTTAATTATTGACGAAACCCTATCCGTGAATGGTGAATTGTTTTGTTATTACCAGTCGATGGATATGCAGAAAGGTACATTCGAGTTTATCACTTGCTTTCCTCTTCATAACTCAGTACCAGCGCCTCAAGGGGCGGTTACTGGTACCATTCCTGAGAGTGAAACATTTGTCGTTGAACACCGAGGTGAATATCAGTTTTTGGGAAATGCATGGGCTTTAGCGATGAACTTGGTTCGTCAGAGTGGTATGAAAGTCAAAACCAATCCTTTAGGAATCGAACGCTACCTGAATAGCCCGAAGGAAACCACGGAAGAAGAGCTAAGAACGGAAATTATTTTGTTTAAGAAATGACAGGCGCAGGCGAGTAGGGTGTTTAGGTATCATACTAGTTATGCGAAATGTTACTAAAGAATAATAGCGTATCTGTTCCTACCCATAAAAATGCCTCAGCAATCGCTGAGGCATGGTTTTACAGGCCAACTTCTCTTGTTAGAGAATTATTGTGCACGGTATTTACCGCTGTTTAGTTCAATTTTAGACGCTTTTACCCGGCTGTCTGCATTTAAGTAGTCGCTAATACTTAGCAGATCTTGATCTTGAGATGCTTTTAACACCGCTGATTCCCCCTCTGCGAAGATAACTTCTAATTTTAACTCTTTGGCGACTGCTTTCGCTTCGTTAGGATTGTTTACGGTGATATAAACCAGTCCTGTGGCTTTGGATACGTTACTAAACGCATTCTTAAACACCTCATCACCCGCTTGAAGTTTTACGTCTTCAGATAGGGTTCTAACAGTGCCAGTTTGCACTTTTCGATAATCTTGGCCATTAATCTCAACCGCTTCTGATGGCACAAACAGTTCTGGTGCAGGTTGTTGAGAGAGCTGTTGTTCAGCGTATACACTCGACGTCATGATAACGAGAGCCAGCATAGAAAATGATTTGTATTTCATGTTATTGACTCCTTAGTGTCCAAATATGCGCATCGACCAGTTCTTAATAACACCGGGCTGAGCGTTGTTTGCCATCGGAACGTCATAGATGGTGGAAGAGTTGAAATATGCAATGTAAGAATAGACTTCATCGCCGTTCGTATCTATTGCTCGCAACGTCCATTCGCCTTTTGCATCTTCGCCATAAAATTGGTTAGACAACATTAATTGATCTTTGTAGCCTGTAATCGTTGGATCAAGAGATTGACCAACAAGACCATTGCGCGGTGTTTGCAAAACGGAACGAGTCCCTGATGGCGAAATGAGCTCGATAGCTAAGTCGGGCAGACGAGCGTGGTCCAGTGTCAATGTCACTTGAACGGATTCGACTGTCAGCTCATCGGCAATGGCGATACTTGAAGAACCACCAACTAGACTTGCATCGGGTACACTTACTTCTGTAGCGTTATTAACCCATGGCGTAATGACTTGAGTTGGCAAAACACGATTCGTCATCCGGGCACGTTGCATCGCTTCATCTAAATCTACAGCGCCGAAGCCATAAAAAGTATGGAAATCTACGCCTGCTGCGTTTTTCTGCCAAGGGGCAATGGCCTCGTAGCTAACCTGTTCGCCTTTATGGTTAGTAAATTCAAGCTGTACGCCTGGATGCGCTTTATCCGTTACTTTTGCTGTCTCCGCTAGTAAAGCACGTACATCACGAGCAGAAAGTGCGTGGTTGGTTGACATGATTGCCGCGATGGCACCCGATGTGTTTGGCGCAGCCGATGAGGTTCCGTTCATCGTACTGGTATAGTTACAGTTCGGATCGAGCTCCGTTCCGCCGTGTAACCCATTAATGCCAAGGCCATCACTGGTATTTTGCCCTTCTTCACAACCCATTAAATCAGTGGTGACCATAGCAGGGAAATCTTGCCCATATTCACCTGCTGGTGCTGCAACCCACACGTTCGAACCCACAGATGAGTAACTCGCTCGCGTACCATCCGCTCGTAGTGCACTAGTGACTAAATTGAAGTAATTGGCGTTATCATAAGACTGAGCAGAGTTGTGCATCGGTAAGCCTTGATTGTCTCCACCAGCAAAGAAGTTACTTGGCAATACGAAGAATCGCCCTGCATTGAAATAGCGGTAACCATTACCTGCTGACTTTACAAATACAGCACCTCGACCCCAGGCGTTACTCTCGCTGACGTTTTTCATCACGTCCATTTCAAGTTTTAGCTGAGGGTCGCTTTCATCAAAAGTAATCGGGTTTATAGGGCTGAAACCGTAACTTTGGTTAAATACGCGAACATCACGTGTTGCTGGGTCCATGCCATGGGAGATTAACCAACCTTCTAATGTCTGGTTGGCTAACCAGTTAAAACCGATGAGGGAAGAGTGAGAAGCGACACCGCGTCCGCCTTCACCGTTGTTGCCGACGGCGCTAATCAAACCGGCTACAGCAGTGCCATGACCATTAGTATCAACCGGATAACTTGGTGGGAATGAAGAGTCTTCGACGAAGTTTCTGCTACCTGTAACTATATTACCTGCAAGGTCGGGGTGATCGATCTGCACTCCAGAATCAATGACGGCAACTTTCACACCAACACCTGCAATCCCCATTGCCTGAGTGAGCTTAGTGTTTAAGTCGTTCCCAGCAACAGCAGGATTAGCCGCAAACGCAGTTTGCCCCGTGTTGTCTAAGTGCCATTGTTCAGAATAGAGTGGATCAAACGCCGAGACGGCAGGTGCAATGCCTACTGCCAACATAGCAGCAAATAGGCGATTAATGCGTATTTCCATTTTTGACCTCATGTCTTTGTTTGGAATTTTTTAGTTCCTGTTTCATATTCCGCTAACAGGAACAAACAAAGCTAACGACAAAGAATAAGGACGAAAACCATTTACAACTTGTTTACATTAAAAGTTCGATGGACAACATAAGTCTTTGTTAATTTGCTGAAACTATGAGGTTTTTATATGTCGTATCGAACATGCATGAAAAGTGAAAAGCAGAAAATACGAGTGTACCGTCTGCTTCAAGAGAGGAGTTATTTAGTTGAAGCGGGTTGAATAGTTGCCATTGGTTTTTTAGGTTCGGCTTTTTTCTTAGGCAGCACGTTATCAATCCATTTTTTAATGTACAACTTATCGAATTCTTTATCACACCACTTTTTGTTTAATCCACGTCGATTGAACTCAGCACCAATCGCCACTTTGGTTTGGTTAGTTGCACGGTTGTAGTAGAGAGTTTCACATAGTTGAGTGTTACTCATTTGCTGGGCATATACGTTGACACTGCTGCTGCGCATTCCCAGTTGAGATGCTTGCTGATTACTGCACGCCATAAGAAATAGAGGCGCAAAAGTAATAATGATTAGATTTTTTTTCATGTGTGCTTTTTTATGATGTAGGGTGAATGATGAACTGGTTTCTGCCAGCTTGCTTCGCATCATACAAAGCTTGGTCTGCCAAGAAAAACCACTGATCCCATTCTTGTTTAATTGTTTGTGCCGACAGTTTGTCCACTGCTCCAAGGGAAATTGTCGCGCTTAATGGTTTAGAGTCAACCACCAATGGTGTGTTTTCAACAGTATATCTCAATCGCTCCAAAAACTTAGCGCAATCTTCAACTCGCTGTACTTCGAATAATAGGACAAACTCTTCTCCACCCCAACGAATGAGTAGGTCACCAGAGCGAGTGGATTCATTAAATAGCGTGGCAATATGAGTCAGCATTTTATCGCCAATATCGTGTCCATATTGATCATTAAAGGTTTTAAAATGATCAACATCTAAAACTGCTAAGGCAAATGTTCTATCTGGGCTTCTACGAGCCATTTTGTCCAACCAAATGTGAAGATAGCGACGGTTATGCAGTTGAGTTAATGGATCGGTAGTATTTTCTTGAGTGAGTGCTTTATTAATACGTCTAACGCGCAGTACGTAACGAAAACCAACGACTCCAATTGCCGCAATAGCGATAAAGTAGAACATTTCTCGATAGCGCTGTGAACGCAGTTCAGAGGCTTGTAGCGCATTTTTTGTTTCTAGCAATTTGAGTTCTTTCTGGGCTAACTTAGCTTCGAGGTCAAACTTAATGTTAATCATCTCTTCACCATGAATATGATGAGAAAACTCAGCCTCTAGCTCTCTTAATTGGGTTAAATAATGAAAAGCAGCTTCATAGTCATTAAGAATTTGATGAGCGTTTACCAGTACCGAAAGCATATCAATACGCTGCCGCAGCTCTAATTCACTGGTTGATTTGGTTTGTTCTAGAACGTTAAGCGCTGTTGTAATAGCTCTATCGTATTGTTTGTTTGCGAGGTAAGCCTCTGCAAATGCCTCGTAACAAGACGTTTTTAGCATTTCTAGATTTTTTGGAATGGGCAGGTCTACGCAACGTTGTGCGACCATTAATGCATCATCAATTTTTCCTACCGAGCTCAACATTTGTGAAAAGCTGGATAAAGAGTGGTGCTTGACTGTGTCCGACCCCGTTTGCATTGAAAGTCGAATGGCTTCATTGAAATAATATTCCGCTTTTTTGTTATCTCCGAGGCTCGAGTGAACGATGCTAAGGTTTGCGTAGATAACCCCCATAAAAAAGCTATTATCGTATTGATATTCGCTCTCTAGGTAAGTGTCGAGAGCTTGCGTTAGGTAGCTGTTGGCCCGAGCCCAATCTGATGCGTCGATGTAGACCGTCCCAATGTTGTTCAGTGTCATCGCGACTTGTATTTCAAATACTGTTTTTTCTAATAACTCATAGGCATTGCGATAATATTTTAGGCCACTGCGTAGTTGATTTCGAGATACTTCTAGATTGCCTAACCAGCGGTAAGCACGGCCTTCTAATGCTAGATAACCAAGATCACGGGCTGTAGAAACAACGTCATGGAGTAACAATTCTGCGTTCCAGTTATCGTCTTGCTCAATCATTGTTACAGCCTTATTGAGCTGTGCTTCAGCGATGACCCATTCCAAATGGTGCTTTTTACCGAATTCGATTAAATCGGGCATATCTTTCGGTAATGGAACGCCTTCGTAACGCTTAAGGTACTTTCGTGCAAAGTAATACAGAGCAAGAGACTCCGCTGATGCATTCTGTGGCGCATTTAACTCATCTTTTTGAATTGATCGCGGCTTACCCATCGAGCGAAAGTAGAGTTTTAACATGGGCTTGCTTTCTGCTGAAATGTGTTCTTCCAGATAAGCTTGCTTTTCGGTACTCGCCAGTACGACGTTGGTGGGATGCAAGAAAAGTCCAAGTGCAGTACAAAGTGCGCAAGCCAGTGTTTTAATTGAGAAGTGCATGAGCGTATTAATAAAATGTGATCTCTTAACCGAATACCAGTTAAGTCTACCATTTCTTGTTGGTTAAGTGCGGATGGATTCCCAGTGGCAAAGTGTTTTGGGAGTGAGATACGAGAAGTATCTCTATAATATTATGATTTATAAAAACAAAATCTATTGAAAACTTATGTAATGATTGGAAGATGGCATAGGTAGGGTAACGATGGAAGGTAAGTGAGCATATTCGGTGGACTCAATCTAGTGGTTTAAGCCGCGGATTCATCGCTCGAAATCAGGGTGAAGTGTAAAAAATTACGTTTCTGTCATAAATATTTAATGTTTGTATGGGTTGTTAAAAAACTGGATATTAGACATAGTGTTACTAAGCCAATAAAAAATGGCTTTTATAATAAATAGGAGATTAACTATGCATAATGAAATGATTCAACCTTCGCACTTCGGCATTATCGGCCGTACCTGCATTGCTTCAGTACTTATGATTGCGGGTGTTTTCGCTCTTATTTAAGAGTCAAGGGTAACGATGATTACCTTTTAAAGAGTAAGAAAATTCAGGGAATCACCTTAACCTTGTGTAAGGTATTCCCCTGAAAATCCAAGCTAGTCTTTAGTTATTAGCTGAAGAAGCTAAAAATCAATGCACTTACCGCCACAATGCCTGCTGCTAGAACAAAGTAAGTAGAGACATTTCCTCGATATTGTTTCATCGCCTCGATTTTATACACCGCTAACATTGGCATAATAAATAAGATCATTGCAATAACAGGCCCTGACAATGCTTCCATCATACCAAGAATACTTGGGTTCATGATCGCCGCCGCCCAGATTGAGAAGAACAGTGCTGCCACGCTGATACGATCAACACGCTTCTCAGATAGGTTAAAATGCTTGGTAATTAAACCATTTAAGCTTTCACGCGCACCTAAAAAATGCCCAAGGAAAGATGAAGTGATAGCAACAAACGCTACTAAAGGACCAAGTGTTGCAATAAATGGATTATCGGTTGCGTTCGCTAGGTAAGACAATACGGATACGTTTTGTTCTTTTGCTTGAGCCAATTGTTCAGGTGACAGTGTTAGCACACAGGAAAATACAAAAATAAGAACAAAGGCAATCAGCATGATGCTAGTGCGGCGAAGAATAACTTCGGATTTGGCATCTGCCTGCTTACCGTAATGGCGACGTTGTACATTTGCAAAGCTTGAAATTGCAGCTGCGTGACTAAACGAGAAAATCACTACAGGAACTGCTAACCACATAGTGCTAGCAAAAGCTGACGCTTCTGGCACATCCATGACAGGCATGGTCCAGTTCGGTATTAAGTAAAATGATAGAAAGGCAAGAATGGCAACAAGTGGGAACACCATAATGGCAAAGGCCCGTAGCATTACTTTTTCACCCGCCATCATAATAGCAATTAGTGCAAACACTAGTACGCCAGAAAGCAAAGGTCTAGGTAAAGAAGCCATATCAGCCTGATTTACCATGAAGCTATCTACTGTGTTTGTTATTCCAACCCCATATATCAACAGGATCGGGAAGATCGAAAGAAAATACAGCAGTGAAATAGAACGACCTGCTTTTGCGCCGAAGTGCTCTTCCACTACATCAGTGAAGTCTGCGTTTTTGATCTTAGAAGATAGTACAAAACGAGCTAAGCCACGGTGCGCAAGATAGGTCATTGGAAAAGCAAGTACTGCCATCGCGACTAAAGGCCAAAAACCACCAATCCCAAGGTTAATTGGCAGAAACAGGATGCCTGCGCCAACGGCTGTTCCAAATAGGCTAAGAACCCAATGTGTATCATGTTTTGACCAAGCTGTGGTTGTGTTTATTTCACTAGGATTTAAGGCATTTCGAGATTCTTTCACTTTAAAACTCGCTTTTATAAAAATAATAATGCTGAAAATGGTAAAGGTTTTAGTGTTTATTATCACACGCGAAGCTTGGTGAATAATGCTGTGAATTTGGGGTGGTTGTAAATTATCCAACTATGAATTTTTCAATAAACCAGAATAAAGTTCTTAAATTTAATGTACTTAATGGTTGTATGTGTTGAAATTTTCATCTTGTGTGGTTTTTGATTTTGCGGTTAAAACTTAATCACGGATGTATGTTCTAAGTGAGTTAGGCCTAATTTTCAGGAAGAATATTACATTTCTTAAGCACTTAATTGAGATGTTTGTGTCCCGTCATTTAGATGAGATTTAGGTATACTGCTGCCATTCATGTTAAAGAAGGAGTCATTGAATGGACATCTTGTCTGCGCAAAAAGAGGACTTATTTGCCATATATAAGCTCGAAAATACTTTATTTGGAGAACACGCCTATCCTCAATTTTTCTTTCGGCAAGCTTTTGATTGTTGGGGAGAGACCTTACTGGTAGCAAAAGAGGGAGAGCAGGTCGCAGGGTATATATTGCTAACGACTAGCACAAATGCACATCAATATTGGATCATGTCATTGGCCGTCGATATTCAACATAGAGGTAAAGGTATTGCGCGTTCCCTCCTAGAAAACGTTATTGCGCCGTTGACGTTAGGCTCAAGCGTGAAATTGACTGTCGATCCTAAGAACCAACCTGCATTGTCTTTATACCTCTCCCTTGGCTTTAAAACGTTAGAAGAAGAAGCGCATTATTTTGGTGACGAAGAATCCAGGTTAGTCATGGAATTAGTAAAGTAATACTGCACGATAATGACCGAAATTTGCACACAATCAGTGCGTAGCATTACGTTGCTATAATTGGTTTTAAGCTAACCTTTTGTATAGTAATGGTTTTTAATCTTGGCACCTCACTTGCTTTACATAAACGTTCATCGATAACTCGATGCACCGCTCTCAATAGCAGGCGAGAGCGGTATAGGGTATTACTTTTTGAAAATGTACTAACAGCGTTAAAGGCATTGCTGCCTCTCTCGATTCGGGAGAGGCTTTTTTTTGCTAGTAAGTTGGGCTGAATCGCACTGGAGGTGTTATGTCGCAAGGATGCAAAAAAACCACTTGTCCCTATTGTGGTGTTGGATGTGGTGTCGAGGTCAATGCGAAAGGAATCGTTGGGGATGCGTGCCATCCTGCAAATGCGGGGTCACTGTGCGTAAAGGGTGTCGCGTTGGCAGAGAGCTTGAATATGCCTTCGCGCTTGCTGTATCCAAAGCTTGTCACCAAGCAGCGACCTCAAGGGCAAGAAGTGCAATGGCAACAAGCCACGGATCTGATTGCAGAAAAGATTCATCAAGCGAGAGCGGAGTTTGGATCGGATTCCGTCGCTATGTATGTTTCTGGCCAGTTGTTGACGGAAGACTATTACGTCGCCAACAAACTCATGAAAGGCTATGTTGGCAGCGCAAACATCGATACGAACTCCCGTTTGTGTATGTCTTCGGCGGTTGCGGCTCATGTACGAGCATTTGGTGAAGATGTCGTTCCCGTCAATTACGACGATATTGATAAGACTGAGCTATTGATAATTTGCGGTGCTAATACCGCTTGGACGCATCCTGTTTTATTCCGACGTATTCAACAAGCGAGAGAGAGCAATCCTAACCTCAAGCTGGTGGTCATTGACCCGCGTGAAACGGTCACAGCGCAGCAAGCCGATTTGCATCTACCGATTAAAAACGATGGGGATGTATCACTTTTTAATGGGCTGCTTAAGTTTCTTATTGATCAGCAATGCCTTGATTCTCAATACATAAATTCCCATACCGACGGGTTTGATGCGCTTGCAGAAGAAGCTTCTGATTTACGTTACGATGTCACTAATCTAACGTCTTCCATTGGCATTTCAGAAGAAAAACTCACGACATTCTTCCAATGGTTTGCGCAAAGCCCAACCGCAATCACATTGTTTTGCCAAGGGGTTAACCAAGCCGAAAATGGTGTCGATAAAGGCAATGCCATTATTAATGCACATTTGGCGACAGGTAAAATTGCCAAGTCAGGTTGCGGGCCGTTTTCTATTACAGGTCAACCGAATGCAATGGGTGGGCGAGAAGTCGGTGGACTGGCAAATCAATTAGCGGTTCATCGTGCTTTTGACGCAGAGTCTATCGAGCAAGTGCAAGCGTTCTGGGATTCACCAGAAATTGCCACTCAGCCCGGTTTAAAAGCCGTTGAATTGTTTGAGGCGGTAGAGCGTGGTGAGATTAAAGTTCTGTGGATCATGGCAACTAATCCTGTTGTCTCTTTGCCAGATAACCAATTGGTAAAACGAGCACTAGAGATTTGTCCGTTTGTGATTGTTTCCGATATCACAGCGGATTCGGATGTAGCGCATTACGCGGACCTGTTGCTGCCCGCTGCTGGCTGGGGGGAGAAGCAAGGCATGGTGACCAATTCTGAGCGTCGACTTTCAAGGCAGCGCCAGTTTCAAACGCCTCCGGGTGAAGCAAAATCAGATTGGTGGGCGATAAGCCAAGTCGGGCAAGCTCTGTGTGCATTGGAAAAGACACAAAATGGCTTTGCGTTTACTTCTGAGCGGGCGGTATTCAGGGAATATGCCGCGATGACAGGCATGAATGCAGATTCGCCATTGAAGCTAGATCTTTCTCAATACGCCAACTTAACCCAGCAAGAATACGAAGAGTGGATGCCGACACAATGGGGAGGAGAGCGTCCTTTTGCTGATGGAATCTATTCGCACCCAGATGGTAAAGCACGTTTTGTCGTGACCAGTGAATCTCCTACGCGTTTAGAAAGAACAAAAGGCTGGTGGCTCAATACGGGCAGGCAACGTGATCAATGGCATACCATGACGCGCACAGGTCATATCGCACACCTTGCCGCCTCTGAGTTAGAACCAACCGTGTACATGAACACACTCTCTGCTACTCAAAATCGCTTAAAAGCAGGACAACTCACCAAGCTGTTTCAGCCTACTTCAAACACCAGTATTTATGCCAAAGTTGCCATTGATGAAGGTTTGGGTTTTCAAGAGCTATTTATGTCAATGCACTGGGCGGGTCGATATGGCGGTGAAAGCAGTGTTAACGCGATAGTAAACAGCGCAAAAGACCCTATTTCCGGGCAGCCTGCGTTTAAGTCGTCTTATGTTGAAGTGCAAGATGCGGCGGTAAAAACCTACGGTATGTTCATCGGTACACAGTTTGATTCCGGTAAATTTCTCTACAGCGCATTTCAAGCAGAAAGCAATTTGGGCATTTGGCGCTTTGCACACGATAAGCGACCAAAGAAGCAGAGTTTTTGTCGAACGGAAAAGAGCCGCAGAATTACTATAGATATTGCCCAAGGTTGGTTAGCAGTGGATTACGACCTTGTTGGAGACGTTCGTATCATTCGTTCTGTTTTAGTGGTGTCTAGTGAACCGATTCAAACCGACTACACCAACTTTACCGGCTTGATTGGCAAGCCAATGGAGCTATCGCAACTGCTTACCATCACTCAATCGCAAAGCAGTGCCAAACTGGTTTGTAGTTGTTTCCGTGTCACTGATAAACAAATACATGACGCGATGGAGAAACAAGACTGCACGTCACTGACCCAGCTTCAAAACAAACTCAAATGCGGCACCAACTGTGGCTCGTGCGTCTCTCAAATCAAACAAATGGTCGACAGTCATCAGCATCAAAAGGGCAAACAGCAAGCGAACCAGCAAAGTCTGGCTATTCAAATAAAGTAAGTCATAAAGAGGATAAGCACATGGAAGCGCCTTATCAAAAGTCTTGGTTTAAGAAAGGACAAGCGAGTCAGAATCAAGAACGCTCGTCTCGCTTTTCTAAGCATGATCAAGCAAGCAAACTGAACCAACTCTTAGAAGACCATTCAGTAGACCTCGACGCGAACCGCAAAGGTTTTGTCTCGATTGTTGGAGCAGGGCCGCACGATCCTGACTTGTTAACCGTGAAGGCTGTGAAAGCGATTATGTCGGCAGAGGTTCTGCTGTACGACCGTTTGGTTAACAAAGATATTTTGGAGTTGGCTTCGCCACAAGCCGATTGGATTTACGTGGGCAAACGATGCGGACAACCTAGTATTGGTCAGGAAGAAATTTGTGACTTGATGGTATCGCTCGCTCAACAAGGAAAGCGAGTTGTACGCTTAAAAGGGGGAGATCCTTTTGTATTTGGCCGTGGAGGTGAAGAGGCGTTAGCACTCGTCAAACACTCAATCGCGTACGAAGTCATTCCCGGCATTACCGCTGCGATTGGATGTTCAGCAAACAGCTTGATTCCGCTGACTCATCGTGGCGTTGCTCGCAGCGTTACCTTTGTTACAGGGCAAGTGGTAACAGGCGCATTTGAAGCGTGGAGTCAACTGATGCAAAGCGGACAAACGTTAGTCTTCTATATGGGGTTAGAAAAGTCATCGCAAATACAAACGGGATTAATCAACTCCGGTTTGAGAGCAGATTTCCCAGTCGCGATCATCACTCATGGTTGCAGCCCTCAACAACAAGTGCACGTTACACAACTCAATCAGCTCAATGATTTATCGATTACACTTAAAGGCGTGAGCCCAGCATTGATTGTGATGGGAGAAGTTGTCAAACTGCGCGAACAACTAATAGAAACCGTACAGTCAGTGACGGAATACGAGGGAATATGAGCAGCATTTTGGAATGTATAAGAACAGTCGGTCGTGGCGAACGTGGTAGAAAACCACTGAACTTTGACCAAGCGTTTCGAGTTATGGATGAATACCTAAACGGTGAGTGCGATGATGATCAGATGGCAATGCTATTGATGCTGATCCGTGTACAGAACGAAACTCAACAAGAAATCGCTGGCTTTGTGAAAGCATTCCAATCCCGCATGCCAGCTATTGGTGCAGATATTGATTGGCCATGTTATGCGGGCAAACGTGAAGCGGCAGGTCAGCCTTGGCACCTGTTGGCAGCGAAGATCCTCGCCGATAATGGTCATAAAGTGCTGATGCACGGCTATCACGACCGTCAATCTGGACGTTTACACGCTGAAGACTACCTCGACAAATTTGCTATTACGAAAGCGGAATCAGCAGAAGACGCAAAGCGTGTGTTAGAAACACAAAACATTGTGTATCTGCCGCTGAGTTCGTTTGCACCCCAAGCAGAAACCATGATTGGTTGGAAGAATCGTTATGGGCTTAGAACGCCGATTAATACCGTGGTTCGAGCATTGAATCCGGGGCAGGCGACGGTTGGTATTCGTGGTAGCTTTCATCCCGGGTTCCAACAACTTCATGCTGAAGTCGAATTCGAGATTGGCAAAACCGCTCATGCCGTTGTGTCATTCAAAGGACAATCGGGTGAGTCAGAATACAACCCGAAAGTAAGCCAAACAGTATGGTTAAGCCAAACAAGCGGCGTGACATCGCATTACTGGACGGAACAAATGCTGTCTGAGGTGCCAATGCCTGCAAACTGCCCGTTTGGAACGTCAGAAGACGACATGAACCAAATGGCAAATACGGTTCTTGCCACCATGACAGTGGTGCTATTTGCACAAATGCATGACAGGGAAAAAGCATTCGAACGAGCTTTCTCTTACTGGCAAGCCTATTGCGGCCAGCAATAAGATACTATTGTCAATTAATGTAAAACCAACGACGCAAAGTTGTTGAATCTGAATCCATTATCTATTGTTTGAAGAAGGTAAAAGATCCTAGCTCGCCAATGATGTGTTTCACCACCTTGCTCCGTATCAGAGTGGTGAAACCGCAGTTTTAGCCTCAATCGCGTTCGTTTTTAGCTTCGCGTTTGAGAATGAGAAAATCCCATATGGTAAGACACAGAGGACATGGATAATGGTTCTAAAGCATACCACTCCTAGTGAAGAGGCTTCTCATCCGATCCCGCAAGAAGCCTTCGATTGGTACGACGAATACGCCCACGGAAAAATCACGCGCCGTGAGTTTCTTAACAGGCTGGGTGGCCTTGCGGTGCTTGGCTTTAGCATGACAGCACTGGTCGATGCGTTAACCCCGAATTACGCACTCGCAGAACAAGTTTCATTTAACGATCCTGACATCAAAGCAACTTACGAAACCTTTCCATCTCCAAATGGGCATGGAGAAGGGCGTGGTTATTTGGTGATGCCACAGAAGAAGACCTTAAAATCGCCGACCGTGTTGGTGATTCATGAAAATCGAGGTCTGAACCCTTATATCAAAGATGTCGCAAGACGACTTGCAAAAGATGGCTTTATTGCTTTCGCTCCAGACGCACTTTATCCACTCGGCGGCTATCCGGGGAACGACGATGAAGGTCGCGCCATGCAGAAAGAGATGGACAGAGCCAAGATCGAACAAGACTTTATTGCAGCCGCTAACTTCCTCAAACAATACGAGGGTGGCAACGGTAAATTGGGCGCGGTTGGATTCTGCTTCGGTGGATACATTGTCAATATGCTTGCAGCGGTAATGCCTGAGGAGCTCGATGCAGGTGTGCCTTTCTATGGAACACCAGCGGCGCAAGAGATCCAAAAGCAAGTCAAAGGGCCATTAATGATTCACTTTGCAGGGCTCGATAAGCGTGTTAACGACACATGGCCTGCCTATGAGCAGCAGTTAATCGCGACCGACGCACAGTATCAAGCGTTAATGTATGAGAACGTCAACCACGGCTTCCATAACGACTCAACGGCACGCTACGCACCAGAAGAAGCGGCACTCGCTTGGGAGCGTACACTCGGCTTCTTCAAAGAACATCTCGCCTCTAGTTAAAACGCTTCAACCTTAGTTGGCACATTCCTTGTTATGTCTCTCTTAGTGAGTGAGATATAAACAAGGAATGTGCATGACTCAATCAACGTCAAAAACACCTATCATAGTATGCTGTGATAGCCTCCAAGAGCAGGCTCGATTGTCCGGCTTATTGAGCAAAGATTACGACAACATCATCGGCTGCCAATTGGCACAACTAGAAACGTTAATGCAACGAGAACCGTCGGCAAGCGTTGTGGTTGGATGGCAGCAACCAACCGCGGAACTGCGTTTGATCGTCGATTTCTGCCGCAGAAAATCGGCACCACTTCTTATCGTCTTAAAGCAGTTATCATCTAATGATATCAATCGGTTATCAGAAAAAATGGACTATGTTCTTATGCCGCACGATAGTGAGTTTGCACTTCAACCTTGGATTGAACATGCGACATTAGTGAGAGCGAAATTCGAAAGTATGCAATCGGAAATTGAATTACTGACCCATAAGATTGAAGAGCGCAAGCTGGTGGAAAAAGCCAAAGGTCTGCTGATGAAGATGCACAGCGTTGATGAAGAACAGGCTTATAAAGCACTTAGAAATTCAGCCATGCAATCGAGCCAAACGCTCGCACAAGTTGCCAAGAATTTGATAACTACTTTGGAGGTGCTTGATTAGTTGCTCTACCACTTTGGGGTTAGAGTGCATTTTCTAACGTGGTGCGTGTTGCACTATCAGCAAGCAATAACAGGGAATAACAAACGGCAAGATATACTAATCTATTGTATTTACTGTGAAAAATAAGTTGGCACAGTAATTGGATTAGAAGAATTGGGTTTATTGTTGAATCGCTTATCTCAATTATCAACGGCGGTAATTGTAGACTTAGCAACGGCGCTACTGCTCTTCGGAGTAGTGGCGCTTTTTTTATGGGAGCAAACCAATGAAATGGAGTTCGATGCTGAAAGTGTCAGCAATTTCATTATCGGTATTCACCACGGTCAGCGTAAAGGCAGAGTTGGGTGAGCCAGAAATTGAAGACCTGAAGTTTGGTTTTATTAAGTTAACCGATATGGCACCGCTGGCGGTTGCTTATGAGAAAGGCTTTTTTGAAGACGAAGGTTTGTACGTCACTTTAGAAGCGCAAGCAAACTGGAAGGTGCTTTTAGACCGAGTCATCGACGGTGAGCTGGCTGGCGCGCACATGCTTGCTGGTCAGCCATTGGGCGCGACGATTGGTGTCGGCACAAAAGCAGAAGTGATTACCGCGTTCAGTATGGATTTGAACGGCAACGCAATCACGGTTTCCAATGATACTTGGGAGCAGATGAAGCAATACATTCCAAAACAACCAGATGGCAAACCTGTTCACCCAATCAAAGCGGATGCACTGAAGCCTGTGGTCGACAGCTATCTGGATAAAGGCAAACCTTTCAATATGGGCATGGTGTTCCCTGTATCGACGCACAACTATGAGTTGCGATACTGGTTAGCAGCGGGTGGGATCCATCCAGGTTTTTATGCCCCAGAATCAGGTGACAACAGTGGTCAGTTGGATGCTGACGTTCTTTTGAGTGTTACACCGCCACCACAAATGCCAGCAACAATGGAAGCGGGCACGATCAAAGGGTACTGCGTAGGCGAACCATGGAACCAACAAGCCGTATTCAAAGGTATTGGTACGCCAGTTGTGACCGATTACGAGATCTGGAAGAACAACCCAGAGAAAGTGTTTGGTGTTTCCAAAGCTTGGGCTGAGAAGTATCCAAACACGCACATTCGCGTAGTGAAAGCCTTGATTCGAGCTGCACATTGGTTGGATGAAAACGACAATGCCAACCGCCAAGAAGCAGTGAAGATGCTATCAAAAAGCGAATACGTTGGAGCCGATGCCGAAGTTATCGCCAACTCGATGACGGGCACATTTGAATACGAGAAAGGCGACAAACGAGACGTGCCAGACTTCAACGTGTTCTTCCGTCATAACGCCACTTATCCGTATTACAGCGATGCGATTTGGTATCTGACCCAAATGCGTCGCTGGGGACAGATCTCAAGCGAGAAATCCGATGATTGGTACATGGATGTCGCAAAAGAGGTTTACCGTCCGGACATTTACCAACAAGCGGCTCAAGCGCTAATTGAAGATGGTGTGTTGAGCAAAAAAGACTTCCCAGATTTCAGTGCTGAAGATGGCTTTCGTGCGCCACAAACACACTTTATCGACAACATCGTTTATGACGGTCGCGAGCCAAATAAATATCTAGAGAAGTTCTCTATCGGGCTTAAAGGAAAAGACAAGGTTTAACCATAACGATAAACGCCACAGGCGAGGGGATTCGCTTGTGGCAACAAGGATGTAAATTTCTTAGGAGTGAGTATGTCTAGTAATGTCATTTCCCTGTTTCCTGCTAAGCAGGTAGTGAACCGAAGTCGGTTGGTACTTTTGCCCGTCATTGGTTTGCTGATCTTTTTGGCAATGTGGCACTTAGCAGCGAGAGAAGTGCAAACCTCATTAGGTACGCTACCGGGGCCTGTGCAAACTTTTCAGCAGTTCAGCAACCTTGTCGATGACCATTGGCAAGAGCGAGAAAAGGAACAAGCGTTTATCGAACGTCAGGAAAAACGCAATGCTGCGAAGTTAGTCAAGAATCCGGATGCGGAAGTGAAGATTCGTCCTTACACAGGTAAACCGACGTTCTTCGACCAAATCATAACAAGCTTAGTGACTGTTACTGCCGGCTTTCTATTGGCGACTGTCATTGCGATTCCACTTGGCATCGTGCTTGGTCTGAATCAAGGACTGTATCAAGCGTTCAACCCAATCATTCAATTGCTCAAGCCCGTATCACCTTTGGCTTGGCTGCCTATCGTCACTATGGTGGTGAGTGCAACTTATGTGAGTGATGATCCGATGTTTGCTAAGTCGTTCATCAACTCACTGATCACTGTGGCGCTGTGTAGCTTATGGCCGACGCTGATTAACACCGCAGTGGGCGTAACGAGCGTTGATAAAGACTTAATCAACGTGAGCAAAGTGCTCCAACTTTCGTGGTGGCAGCACATTCGCACTATCGTTTTACCTTCTGCCATTCCAATGATCTTCACAGGTTTACGTCTCTCTTTAGGTATCGCTTGGATGGTGTTGATTGCGGCAGAAATGCTCGCTCAGAACCCAGGGTTAGGCAAGTTCGTTTGGGATGAGTTCCAGAACGGCAGTTCAGCATCATTGGGGCGCATCATGGTGGCAGTCATCACTATTGGCTTTATCGGTTTGATGCTCGATAGAGGCATGCTGCAACTTCAAAAGTGGCTGTCTTGGAATAAACAACAAGCGTTGAGATAAGGGAAAAGATCATGGAAAAAGCATTATTAGATCTAACGCGTTTAGGGATGCGATTCCCAACGCCAGATGGCGAGTTCATCGCGCTTAAGAACGTTGATTTACAAATCAATAAAGGTGAGTTTGTATCGCTGATTGGCCACTCTGGCTGCGGTAAATCAACGGTATTGAACTTAGTCGCAGGGCTGCACATGCCAACAGATGGCGGCGTGATCGTCGATGGACGAGAAGTATCCGGACCAGGGCCTGACCGCGCAGTGGTGTTCCAAAACCATTCATTATTGCCTTGGTTAACCGTGTATCAAAACGTTGAGCTCGCAGTAAAACAAATTGCCGGCAAAAAGGGCAAAGCGTGGATTCAGGAACAAGTGAACCACTATTTGGAGTTGATTCAAATGCAGCATGCCGCGCACAAAAAGCCCGATGAAATCTCGGGTGGTATGAAGCAGCGAGTCGGCATCGCGAGAGCACTGGCACTTCAACCGAAGGTTCTGCTGATGGATGAACCATTTGGCGCGTTGGATGCGCTAACACGCGCGCATTTACAGGACGCACTGATGAAGATTCAAGCCGAGCTAAACAACACCGTCATCATGATTACCCACGATGTGGATGAAGCGGTGTTGCTATCCGACAAAATCGTGATGATGACTAATGGACCGGCGGCAACTATTGGTGAAGTGTTAGAAGTGAATCTACCTCGCCCTCGTGAGCGTGTCGCACTGGCAGATGATGCGCAGTATCAGAAGTGTAGACAAGCAGTGCTGAAGTTCCTTTACGAGAAGCAATCCAAAGTCGAGATTCCTGCTTCGAAAGAAGACAAACCCAAAACTGCAGCGCAAACGGCATAAGGAGGCAGCGATGAACAGTCCTTTAACGATTCCAGTAAAGAACGCATTGAGCCACATCGTTGTGGTAGGCAACGGTATGGTCGGGCAACACCTCGTCGAGCAATTAGTGCAGAAAAACGCGCATTTGGAGCACCGAATTACCGTGATTGGTGCAGAGCGTTTTATCGCGTATGACCGTGTACAGTTGTCCTCTTTGTTTGCGGGTAAGTCTCATGATGATTTGATGCTGAGTAACCAAGAATGGTACGACATGCATGGCATCCAACTTGTACTTGGCAGCCAAGTAACAGGCATAGACAGAGAGCAAAAGCGCATTCTGCTTGATGGTGAAGATGTGCTGGGTTACGACCAACTTGTGCTCGCTACTGGTTCGTACCCATTTGTGCCGCCAATTGAAGGTAAAGACCGCGACAACGTGTTTGTCTACCGCACGCTTGATGACCTTTCACAAATCAAAAAGGCATGTGAAGGTGCAAGAACAGGTGCAGTGGTTGGCGGTGGCTTATTGGGTTTAGAAGCGGCAAACGCACTCAAGCTATTGGGGCTAGAAACTCACGTTATTGAATTTGCTCCCCGCCTGATGCCCATGCAGTTAGACGATGGTGCTGGCTTAGTACTAAAAGAGAAGATTGAAGCGCTAGGGCTAACCGTTCACACTTCAACGGGGACGGAGCGAATCTGCGATGGTGAAACGGCTAAGCATCGAATGGTGTTTAAAGACAAAGATCCTCTCGAAGTGGATGTGATTGTCTTCTCCGCAGGCATTCGTCCTCAAGATGAGTTGGCAAGGCTGGCTGAGCTAGAAATAGGCGAGCGAGGCGGCATTGTGATTAATAACCAATGCCAAACCAGCGATGAGAACATATACGCGATTGGTGAATGTGCCCTTTGGGAGCAGAAGATATTTGGTTTAGTCGCACCCGGTTACACCATGGCGAGAACGACTGCCGATGTCTTGACTGGTATGCCGAGCGAAGGTTTTAAAGGTGCTGACATGAGCACCAAACTCAAGCTGCTTGGGGTGGATGTGGCGTCTATCGGCGATGCACAAATGCAAACCGAAGGCGCACAGGAAATGGTGTTGCAAGATGCGGTTGCAGGCATCTACAAAAAGCTGGTGGTTGATGCGAGCGGCACCCAATTGCTTGGTGCGATTCTCGTTGGTGACAACAGCGACTACGATGCGCTCTTACAGTGTTATTTGAACAAAACGGTTCTACCAGACCACGCCGCGAACCTGCTGTTTGATACCGGAATGCTGGACGGAGAGATGCCAGACAGCGCTATCATCTGCTCTTGTCACAACGTCACAAAAGGCGACTTAGTTGCCGAGATTCAAGCCGGCACTACCAACCTGACAGACCTTAAAGCCAACACCAAAGCCGGTACTGGCTGTGGTGGCTGTAGCAATATGGTGAAGTCGGTATTGGATACTCAATTGGCAGCCATGGGGGTAGAGGTTAACAACCACCTTTGTGAGCACTTTGAGCTCAGTCGCCAAGATATGTTCCATATTTGCCAAGTGGAACAGATCAAAGACTTCGACACCTTAATTGCACTGCATGGCAAAGGGCATGGGTGTGATATTTGTAAGCCGACAGCGGCATCTGTGTTTGCTTCTTTGTGGAATGAACACATCATGGAGCCACAGCATCAATCTCTGCAAGATTCTAACGATGCTTTTATGGCAAACCTGCAAAAAGATGGCTCTTACTCAATTGTACCTCGTGTTCCGGGCGGCGAAATTACACCAGATAAACTTATCGTGCTAGGCGAAGTTGCGCAGCAATATGATTTGTACACCAAGATCACCGGCGGTCAGCGCGTGGATTTATTTGGTGCGCAGTTAGAGCAACTCCCAGAAATCTGGCAAACCTTAATTGATGCTGGTTTTGAAACAGGGCACGCCTACGGCAAATCGGTGCGCACCGTGAAATCTTGCGTCGGTTCTACGTGGTGTCGTTATGGTGTTGATGACTCGGTCGGATTAGCCATTGAGTTAGAGAACCGCTACAAAGGATTGCGAGCGCCCCATAAGCTTAAATTTGCCGTATCGGGCTGTACTCGCGAGTGTGCAGAAGCGCAAAGTAAAGACATTGGGGTGATCGCTACTGAAAACGGCTGGAATCTATACGTTTGTGGTAATGGCGGCATGAGACCAAGACACGCTGATTTGTTTGCATCCGACTTATCCAAATCAGAGTTGATCACCATGATTGACCGAGTTTTGATGTTCTACGTCAGCACCGCTGATCGCTTGCAGCGTACGTCTGTGTGGATGGAGAACATGGAAGGGGGCTTAGATTACCTTAAGCAAGTGATTCTGGATGACTCTCTCAATCTATGTGACTCTTTGGATGAACAAATGGCACGAGTCGTAGATACCTATCAATGTGAGTGGAAGAGTACGCTGGATAATCCTCAAAAATTGCAACGCTTCCGTCCTTTCTTGAACAGCACGTCGGGCAGTAAAGTCTTACCGTACCAACGTGTGCGCGGTCAGCGTATTCCAGTGAAACAGGAGGTGTAAATGGCAGCTTTAACCAAAGTGAAATTGTGTCAGCTTGATGACTTAATGCCGTTTATCGGTGCCACTGTATTGATTGAAGGCGAGCATGTCGCGTTATTCTACATTCCTGATAGTGGTGTTTACGCCGTTCAGGATTGGGACCCAATTGGTAAGGCTTATGTGATGAGTCGAGGGATTGTCGGTGATATTGATGGTGAGATGTGTGTTGCATCACCACTGTATAAACAGCACTTCAGTTTAAAGAGTGGGCAATGTTTGGAAGACGATGCGCACTGTCTAAAAACGTGGCAAGTAATAGTCGACGATAATCAGGTTTGTTACTTAGTCGAAGAATGACCCTCGAAACTAGCTTGCTCGATATGATTAAATTCTTAGCGTAAGAGATGAGCGAATAAAGCTCCAGAGACAGCCAGTATGGCTCTGGAGCTTTTTACTATTTGGAAGGATTCACTTGCAGTTCGGTATAGCCAGTCGAGTCGTCCATCGCTCTAGTAAACTCAAGTTCTGAGTAAGAATGGATGATCAATTCTGCGGTAGTATCAATCACTGTGCCTTCCAACAAATGCCCACCCCAAACTCGTCCTTCACGATCAGACACCGAGATATGAACGTGTTGATGTTCAGCCGTTAGGGTTCCCATCACAGAGACAATTTCAAATGGCTCTTGTTTGGTTAACGTACTATCTGCACCTGCCAAACGAAGGTTGAGGTCAGAGGTACAGCCAACGCATGAGGCAATCGAGCCTGCTTTGATGCCATGCTGCTCGACCAATTTCGCTAGGCTCAGCTTTAAGTCCATGCCTTTGGTAAGACGTACTGCTATCACTTCAATCGACATGTCACTTCCTAATCAAAACTAGCAAGCAGGAAAGCGCGGTATCCAAGTCGGCATAACGTTTGGCTTTGCCAAGTACGCGCATACCTTGCATGTTGTTGAGAACAAAACGAGCGAGCTCTTCTGGTTTCAGCGTTTTCGGCACTAAGGTTTCTTTTTGCGCATTGGTCAGCGCATCCGCAATGATGTCGATAAGATGGTCAAATAAGAAATGCCCTTTGCGCAGTACGTCATCATCTTCGCCAGCGTGCTCAATCAACGCATTTTGAATAAAGCACCCACAGTTGCGTTTGCGTTGCAGCTCAGCAAAAGATTTAAGGAACGATTCCAACTCAGGTAATGACGCGTCGTCTTTTTCCAAATCATTCAGTGAGGGTAGCGAGACCTTTTTTAAGTAAGTATCGAGCGCTTCGTAGTAGAGCTGCTGCTTGTCACCATAGGTGTTGTAAAGACTGAAGCGGTTGATGTTCAACTCGTCGGTGAGATCCGAGATAGACGTGTTCGCAAAGCCTTTGCGCCAAAACACATCCATAGCCACGAGAAGCTTTTCATCTCGGTCGAAGTTGGCTTTTCTTGCCATAAATTACCTGCCTGGGTCTGCTTATCGGGTAATTAAATTGCTTTGGAGGGATGGTACAGAGAACCTCTAGCGTTCGAACTGAACCAATATGATGAATACCCATCTATTCTTGGGTATCAGCCCCCAAATTCATGTGAACTCACAAACGGCATCAAAAATCTCGCTCAGCAAACAGACCCACAACTGTTTGAAAATTTTTGATAGTGAAGTTCTTGACTGATCGTTTATAAACTGGCTACAGTATATCCTAACCAATCGGTTAGAAAAAGATAAAAGGATGTGAAATGAAGCTCTATGAAACCGCAATGACTCCAAGTTGTAAGCGAGTTAGCATTTTTCTAAAGGAAATCGGTGGCGAGGTTGAGCGAATTGCGCTGAACGTTCGTGAGGGCGATAACCTATCTGAACCGTTTAAATCGAAAAGCGTGAACGGTAAAGTGCCTCTACTAGAACTGGATGATGGCACAGCGATCTGCGAAAGCGTGGCGATTTGTCGCTACCTAGATGAAGCGTTTGAAAATGATCTGGCGCTGTTTGGTGCTAACCAGCTCGAACGTGCTCAGGTGGAAATGTGGCATCGTGTGGTGGAGTTCCAAGGACTAAATGCGGCATTTCAGGCGTTTCGAAACATGACCGGAGTTTATGGAGACAGAGAACGTTGCGTTGAAGCATGGGGCGAAGAATCAAAACAACGCGTCTACGAATTTCTGCCTGTCTTAGACAAGCGCCTTGAACATAATGATTTTATCGCCGTAGACCATTTTACTATCGTCGATATAACAGGCTTTATTTTGATCAGTTTCGCAATTAAAGGCCTAGAAATTGATGTGCTATCGACGTCGCCAAGCATTGCTCGATGGTATAACCAAATTTTAGCTAGACCTGCATTTCAGAGTTAATCTATTGCAGCGAGTGGATGATAGCTCGCTGCTACCACCTTACAGATTCTTAACTCAGCAGGATATTCAAATTTTTTCAGATTTTTCTTATTTTTTCTCCTATCGCCTATAATTGGAAAAACAACCTCAATTTGCTTCGTTGCGTTTTAGAGCCTCGAGCTCTTGGTCCGTAGACGCTCTCTTTCATCATGGAAAGTCTAATAATAGACAAGGAGAGGTCATGAATATTCAAGTGAAAACTATCAATAATATTCTAATAGCCCTGTTAATGGTTTCGGTTTTTGGTCTATTCGCACTATACCTCAATTACACACAGCAGAATGAACAGATTGAAAGGCTGCAAAGTCAGTTAATCGAAAAAGAGCATCAGATACTAATTTCTAATGAAGCGTTGTCTTACACTCGATATCAACACCAATTATTAGCCGAAGACTACAGCCGTTTTAGAAATGAGCAGTCAGTGACTAGTGTTTTGCGTTAGCCAGTATAGCACCACTTTAAGGAGGCAGATGAAACCCATTCTTTTGGTCGATGACAGTAAAACAGTGCTGCTTTACATCAGCAGTGCATTGGAAAAGCAAGGCTATGAAGTGCTTGCTGTTGAAGACGGACGAGCGGCGCTCGAAGTGCTAACCCACCGCCCTGATATTCAGTTTGTGCTGAGTGATTTAATGATGCCTGGAATTAACGGTATTGAATTGTGTCGCCAATTAAAATCTAAAGTTAGCGAACGTTACATTTTCTTTGTTCTACTGTCTTCTAGAAATGACCAAAGTTCGATCGTGAAAGGCATTGATGCTGGCGCAGATGATTTCGTAGATAAAAAGACGTCTGTAGAGGAACTTCAGGCCAGAATCCGTGCGGGATTTCGTACTTTAGAACTGCACAACAAACTTGTTGAGAGAAATAAAGAGCTAGATGCGGCCTATCAAACAATTCACCAAGACCTACAGTCTGCTAGTCATCTGATGGAGCAACTACTCCCTGCTGAATCAACTATTCAGAATGTAAATTTTAGCTATGTCTACAAACCATGCTCCCAGATTGGTGGTGATATGTTGGGGTATTTGGAGCTCGATGAACAACATGTTGCGTTTTATGTATGTGATGTTTCTGGTCATGGTATTTCTTCAGCTTTGATGGCTTTTTCTATTCAACAGACACTATCTCAAAGTCAGGGGCCTGATTCGATCACGATGGAGTTGAGAGATGACGGCTATTGCGTAAGTGAGCCAGCATCTGTGATTGAACGGCTAAATCGGCGTTATCAGCAAACTAGAAACAGTCAACTTTACTTTACTATGGCTTACGCCATTCTTAACACAAAATCAGGGCGACTTAGCTATTGCACGGCTGGCCACCCCAGGATCTTAGTTTGGCGAGCGAGTACGAAAACGATGGAACAGATAGGTGACGATAACTTTATCGTTGGTGCAATGCAGCCGATGGAATATATCGGTAACCAAATTAGTCTGGATGAGGGCGATGCATTGTGGCTTTATTCGGATGGTTTGATTGAAGCGAGGCAGGGTGAGGAAATGTTTTCACTACAACGATTGGCATCGAGTATAAAAGCTGTTTGCACGCTGACAGTTGAAGACCAAGTGGGAGACGTCTTTAAAAAAGTACAATCTTGGCATAACGAAGATGAGTTTGATGATGATGCGAGCCTTTTACAGGTAAAATGGCATGGTGAGAGGCTCGACTTTAAGGAAAAGAATGTCAAAGAGCGAATTTAAACGAACTTACGGGAGCTCCCTTACTCACTCACGAAGTGCGAGCAAAGACGTTGTTCGGTTTTTGATGGGTCATCAAATCCCCTTAAATGCAATTCAATCATTGGAGCTTTGTGTCGTTGAGCTCATGAATAACGCTTATATTCATTCTTACAGTGAAATAGAAGGCCTGCCAATTGAAGTGGAGTGTAGGGTTGGGGATGACCAAGTGTCCGGTTTCGTGGAACTGAGAGTCTCTGATTGCGGAGCGCCGATCAATGAAAAGACGTTCATCCAACATAAAAACAAACAGATTGAGGCACCTAACTTAATGGATGACGATAGTTGGTCCTCCTCTGGTCGCGGACTGATGTTAGTCGCTCAATTATCTGACCTGTTTAAATTGGAAAAAGGTTTCGAAAACAATACGTTTGTTGTAGTGAAAAGGAATAGGGAGAGAAACTAACAACCAAGCAAAGTCGATTTCCTTCACTTGGTCCCTAGCGTTAACCTGACGGTTGCGTTGTATATCATTGTTATTTTGTATTCGTTGTTGGTGCCGGTGATAGTAACGCCTCCAACTCTTCTGGTGTTAGAATATCACTGATGTTTAACATATTACTTTCATCATCTAGCGCCATCTTTGTACGGCTAAGTAAGTACCTTTTTTGAGTTGGTGTTAGGTCTTTGAGAGACTCAATCAACTCCCTGAAATTGCTATTATTCATTGCCATATTTCCCCCAGTTAAGCCTTGAATTTCTTTATTGCATATTCTTCAAGTAAGCGAAGATTTGTTGATTAATTGCAGCTAGCTCTTTAGTAACTATAGCTATATCTGAGCTATCTGGCGCTGTATCGTTTCTGGTTTTTTCTTCTATTCTTTGAAACGCAATGACCGCGGTGTCTTCTCCGAAACTCTCTAGAATGCCTTTTAAACTATGAGCTAATAGATAGAGTTCTGACCAACATCTGCTTGCATATAGCTCATCTATACGCTCTATATCATTCGTGTGATCTTCAAGGTATGTAGAAAAAACAGTGACGATCAGATCTACGTCGTTATCCATGTATGTATTGAGAACATCAAAATTAATCATGTATACCCCTATTAAACGTTGAGGTAGAGGAATGTTTCGGATAATGAAGGCTTAGCCGAAGGTATGAATGGCATAACCAGTATTTGAGCAGAAATAGTTTGCTTGTCGCTTGAGATAAACTTACAAAAAGAAAGTCATTGTTAAAGATATTTTGACTTATATCCAAACGGCAATGGTCGAAATGTAGGGATGAAAAAACTTCAACTCGTGTGTTTTTAACACAAGTAGCAAAGGGGACGTTTCCAAGTAAAACGGCGAGTCGGTAAGTGTCTTGCAGTCCTAGTTTAAGGCTATCGTTACATACGGACGCCAGACGTTCGCCAACTTTGACTATTCCTTCAGTCAAGGCTAACTCTCCTCATTAAGTACAAGTATAAATTAGCAATCTAGTTGCATATTGGCAAGTAATCTGCGGCAAAAAAGGGACTCGCGTCCCTTTTGTATTACTAGCTTTGCTTAGAGTCCTGTTCTATTTGCTTCATAAGCTCGTTGGCTTTCTTCATAGCGCGTCTTGCGCTTGAAGTCCTTCTCTTATTAAGTAATATATCGGAGAAGCGTAAGTATTTATCAGCAGTTTTGAATCTTAAATCGTTAACATCCTGAAAACCAATAGGAAAGTTTTTCGAGAACAGATCCATATCCTTCACCAAGTTATCGAGATGAGTTGTCGTCCTTGCCTTTTCTAGGCGAGAATAAAAGTTTTCAAACTCTTCTTGGAACAGGATTCTAGCGGCATCTTCTGGAAACGGTAGAGGGCTGTTGGAATCTAGCGCTGTCTCATATAATTTCATTTCCAGCACTGCATCTTTCATCGCATTACTTATCTGTAAGTTCTCTTGATGCTCTTCTACGTTTGAAAAGAAGGTGTTCCCAACCTTAATAAGAGCAACAAGTGCAGCTGCGTCTTTCTTTTTGAGTGCTTCAGTGAGGTGCTGACCGAAAACATCGCTAGATAACGAACTTGGCGTGAAAGGATAACCTTGATGAATCTGATTTAACTCATCCTTGAGCTCATAGATGGATTTACTGCCGTCTTCTTTACTGTACCGAGACTTTTCAAGTTGACTGTTGATTTGCCTTGCTATCGAAAGTAACGTGGAGTGCTTGCTTGACTGAATATCTAAGGCAAGAACTTCTATTTTATGTGAGTCAGGGTAGTAGGTTTTTGCTTTATCAAGTATGGACTCAATTTCATCATAATTCGGGTAGTTGTTGGCATCAGAATTCAAAACCTGATCAATTTCAGATTCAAACTCGCTGAGAATATAGGTCTTGTGTAAGCGTAATAAGCCAGCCTTAACGACTGGATGTAAGCTTTTTTCACTATCAATCAGTGCCAAACTTTTTTCTGCTGGCGTATCAAGCTGCCACTCTTGTCCGGCAATTTGATCATTTTGCTTGCTAATAACGGTTTCCAAAGTGGCGATGGTTTCTTGTTGCTGCTGATAACCAAATACAATGCCGCTAACTAATAATATACTCGCTGCCGCGCCGCTAGCAATAGGCCAATAGCGCATATTCAATTTGCGTTTCAACTGCTCAGGGGTCAGCTCGTACGGAATGATGCCAGTTGAAAATACGCTTGAAAATATTGGCCACTTAGATGCAGGCATGTTAGTTGGTTTAGAGACCTTGATCTTCTTTTTGAGAGCTTCATTAACTGGAGTTCTTGCGTAAGGGTGTTTGCAACTCAATAACTCGTAAGCAATACAAAATAGAGCAAACATATCGTCGCTTAAGTTCGGTTCCTTACCGGATAACAGGTTGAGTGATGCATAGTTGGGAGTATAACCAAGCGTTTCAACATTTTCGGATTTACGTTTAGCCGCATATTGATCCTGCTTTAATTGATGAGTTTTAGATACACCAAAATCAAGCAGCTTAACGTCACCCTCAGACGTTAAAATCACATTAGCGGGCTTTAGGTCGGCGTGCACTACACCAAGAGAGTGAGCATATGAGAGTGCATCGAGTACCTGATTTAGGATTGATAAAGTTGCATTAAACTTCAGCCCATGGGGCCTAGAACGCTGTATTAAACTCTCTAATGTTTCTCCGTTAATATACTCCATAACTAAAAAGTATATTTCGCCATCAACACCAAAATCAAAAACCCTAATGATATTAGGGTGGCTTAACCTTTGAGTTTGTTGAGCTTCACGTATTAACATGCGTGCAGTCTCTGGTTGAGAAGCAAACTCTTTCTGTAATATTTTTAACGCAACGTAGGGTGTTTCTGAACCTGAAGATTCAAGAATCTTATCTTTAGCTAAGTAAACATCGCAAAGCCCACCATGCCCAATAACCGACTCAATTTCATACCGATTTTTAACGGTCGTTCCTATTAAGCTTTCGTTAATAACATCTTTGTTATTATTTAATGAGTCATCTTTATTGTTTTTTTTCTTATTAACTAACGGAGTGTTTTCTTTTTGAGACAGTTTTGTATTTGTTTCATTTCTATTTTTAACGGAGGTTTCATTATTAGTGAGTTTGGTTGATTTAATTGCATTGTCTCGTTTTTGAGTCTTTACAATTTTAGTTTTATCTCCGCTTTCTTCGTTATTTATAGAATTGTTTTTATTACTGTCTTCCATCACAAGAACTCCGTATAAATGATGGGGGAATATATACCTTTCTGCTCAATGAAAAGTCATTATGTTAGAATTTCTCGGCCAAACTAACATTCGTTTTTTTATTGATGAAAGTCTAAGTGTCAAAAATTTGAACTTGGTTGGATAATTAAAATTGTTGAACAATACGTGATTGCTTTGATAAAAAAATGATTCATTATTCCGTGCATGATTTTCAATGGCAGTATTAAGATTTTTATTAATCTTACTGTTAATAAGAAGCCAGTTAATAATAAAATTAAAAATAATATCTAGCAGGTCTTTGGCGAGGTTTACATGAAGTTGGTTTTAACCATAACAAGTTTTCACAAATTTACTCCAGAGATTGAGAGTGAGTTCGTGTTTGAATCAAGTGATGAACATGCCAAGGTTACATTTGGTAGGTCTGAACAATGTGATTGGACACTACCAGATCCTGAAAGAGTGGTATCCGGAACCCACGGAGAACTGATTAAGTTTGGTGACAAATACTTGATAAAAGACCTCTCAACTAATGGTACTTTTGTAAATAATGCTGTAACTCCTGTGGGTCAAGGAAATGAAATAGCACTAAGCGATGACGATATGGTTAGCTTAGGGGATTATCAAATTTCAGTTTCTATTCAAACAGATACAGATGTATTCAGTCTTGAGACAAGTAAAAGTCTTTCTAGCGCACCCCCTGAAGTAGTCTCAAGTCCATCGGAAGCAGAATTTGTGGACCTAGGCCTTAGTGCTAGTGAACTCTTAAACGAAAGTGTTCCTTCTGACTTTCAGCTAGATATTGGTTTAGTCGATGATTTTATTGATATCCCAAAGCCCGAAAAACAGAGCACCGTATCTGAAACTTTACCGAAAGTTAACCGACAATCAGAACACCTATCGACTCCCAACTTTGATACCAATGGGGGTGAACTTGCGGCTTTTGTTAGAGGGGTGGGTATAGATCCAATGATGATTCCCAGCGATAACCGAGAGGAATGGTTCGAACAACTGGGGGAGTCATTTTCTTTGATGCTAGTTGGTTTAATGGAAACACTGCATAACAGAGCAGTGTTTAAACAAACAAATCGACTTAGTCATACCGCATTTCGTAAGTCAGAAAATAACCCTTTAAAGTTTTCTGCAAACTTAGAAGATGCGATTCATAACTTATATAACCGTCAAACCGCTAGCTTCTTAAAGCCAAATGCAGCCATTAAAGAAGCATTTAATGACATCGAAAGTCATGAGCAAGCCTTAATGAAAGGTGTTGAAGGTACGGTTTCGAGTGTTATGTCACTTGTTGAACCTACTTCTATATACTCAGATGCTTTAGCGAAAGACACGGTTATTAATAAGGTTATTCCAGCTAGAAAATATGCTCAAAGTTGGAAGAGGTTTGAGGATATTCATGAAAAGTTATCCGATGATATTATCAATAAAGAGTCTCCGTTCTATTTAGAAGACTTCGCTAAGCACTATGAATTAGCATTAAAAAACAAAGGCTAGGAATTAGGGTGATGAAAAAGTTTTACCAATATATTTTGTTATTAATTTCAATGGCTTTATTTGGGTGCTCAGCAGCGAACCTAGTTGTTGATCCATACTCAGATTTAGAAATAGCAGCAAGTCATAACATTAATCCTGATTCAAACGGCAGGCCTTCTCCTGTAGTGGTGTATGTATTTGAATTAACGTCAAATACCATTTTCGAAAGCCAGGACTTTTTTTCTATTTATGAAGAAAGTGAAAAAGTCTTAGGACCTGATTTAGTGAATAAATATGAAGTTTCATTAACTCCAGGTCAGAAAGAAACATATCAAGCAAGTATGTCTCCAAAGACAGAATATTTAGGCATTGTCGTAGCGTTTCGAGATATTGAAAACTCAAATTGGCGACAAGTCATTAAAGTGGATAAGACCGGTTACAACACATATCAAGTATTGTTAGAAGATCTGTCTTTGGTCGTTAAATAACGTTTAGTTGGCTAATTATAAATGACGCAATACTCCAAGACGGCTTGGTGCGAAGGAATGTTTTTACGTCCCCAGCACTTCCAACAACAAGAACGCGCAACCTCTCAAGAATTCAAGGGCTTACATCAGTTAGGTGGGGCTTACAATTGGGGAGTTTGGAAATGTCGAGTAAAAAAACACGCGCTAAAAGATGGTCTTATTGAACTTGAGCATCTTGAAGCTGTTTTGCCAGATATGACGTTGGTTAATACGTTAATATCCAACGATTCAGTTTCGCCTCTACTTATTGATAAAAACACTGAAAATACGTTAGTAAAAATAACTCTCCCTCTTTCAAGTGTTACAGGTAAAAACGTTTCGGATGTAAGCGAATCGATCGTCTCTCGTTATGTACTTCAAGATATCGACGTGATAGATAACCTTACAGGACAAGATGAAGAAACCATCCAAGTTGCAGCCCTTAACCTAGAGTTGAAAGCGAGTAATGACAAATTAGCGGGTTATGTGGAGTTACCTATCTTAAGGATCAAAGAGGTAACTCCTGAAGGGGAAGTTATACTAGACGATGAGTACGTTCCTCCGCTTATCAACCTCCTTAGCGACAAAGTTATGTCAGCTTATCTACGTAACGTTATCGCGATGACAAAGATGCGTGCTGACGTTATTGCACAGCGCTTGATTAAGGGTAAATCTGCATCGGCATCTGCTGTTGATTTCATCATGCTCCAAATGCTGAACCGATATGAGGCGAAGTTAAAGCATTTCAGTGAGTTAGATAGGTTACATCCACTGGAATTAGCGACGACACTTAAAGGTTACATTGGTGAGTTAGCCACTTTTTCTAATAAAACTAAAAGAGTCCCAAGTTTGCTTGCGTATGATCACTTAGATGTATCAAGTGTCTATAGCGAGTTGAATCAGATACTCAGTCAGTACCTCAGTGTTGTCCTTGACCAAACTGCGACCAAACTTCCGTTGGAGCCTCGCCAATACGGTATTCAAGTGACGCCGCTTCCAGATAAACGCTTGCTTGAGTCATGCCAATTTGTGCTAGCAATTAAAGCAGACACCACAACAGATGAAATAAGACGCCTGGTCCCAGCGCAACTCAAGTTTGGCCCGGCAGAACAGATTCGCGATCTAATTAATAATCAGATCAACGGTATAAACGTAGTGCCGTTGAGTGTCGTCCCGAGACAGATTCCTTACCAAACGGGCTATGTTTATTTCGAAGTTGTCAAGAAAGGGCCATTTTGGATGAGGCTAAAAGATAGTGGCGGTATTGCGCTTCACCTATCAGGGCATTTTCCGAATGCTGAACTTGAGCTTTGGAGTATTAATCAATAGGCGCGCTCTGTATGGAACAAACGATAGTAAAACCAACACCGGGTGGAAGAGCACCCGCATCGAAACCACAATCAGAAAAGTCTGTGGATAATACCGTAGTTATCTCAAAAAGTCCTGGATTGGTGAACAATGATTCAGTGGTCGCTTATGGGAATAACTCTCTACTAGCAGAGGCGAATGGCCTGTTATCTATTATCGGTCAAATTCGCTCGACAGCGACTCATTCCGATCCGTTGTTTCTAAAAGAGACATTGGCACAAAAGCTTAGAGATTATGAGAACCGATTACGTCAGCATGACGTTGATTTGGATACCATTGATACAGCTCGTTATTGTTTATGCTGTTCACTAGATGAAGTTGTCCTTAACACCAATTGGGGTGGGAATTCATTCTGGAGTCACGATTCATTACTTAGCTCCTTCTATGCTAGCAGTCAAGGTGGGGAAGCGTTCTTTAAGCATCTTGATAAGTGCATGGCGAAACCAGATGTGAACTTAGATTTGCTTGAACTAATGTATGTGTGCTTATCTCTCGGGTTTCTGGGTCAATACCGTTTAGAAAAAAATGGACTGGAATCGCACCGGAAATTGAGAAGACAGGTTATTGCTACTCTTAAGACTTATGGGAGAGGAGTCCCTCAGGAACTAAGCAATAGTATCGACCAACACATTTTGAATGGCTCAAAGGCTTCTGATAGAGCTCCTCTTTGGGTTGTATGTTCTGTAACGGCGGCACTATTGGTCTGCATATATATGTATTTTAGTTATGAGCTAAATAAGGCATCCAATCGCACCTTTTCTCAATTAGTCAATTTGATTCAACCGCAACAACTTAACCAAGATGCAACGTCAGAATCAAAATCAGCGCCAATTGCAGAAAAGATTTCAATGTATCTAGCAACTGAGATCGGTAAGGGGCTAATCAATGTTGAGCCGCTGCAAGACAGGGTAAGAATTTCGTTAAAGTCTCAAGATCTATTTGAATCAGGTAGTGCTGATGTTGTCGCTTACATCCAACCCGTTATTTCTAAGCTTGCGAGAACATTGGAGTCGACCCAAGGCAAGATCATTGTTACTGGTCACACCGACGATAGGCCTATTTTCACGAGTAAATATCCCTCGAACTGGCACCTATCATTAGCTCGAGCCACTGCTATGTCTGAACAACTGATCTCGAATAGTGCATTAGAAGGGCGAGTGATACCCGAGGGATTGGGGGATGCAAGACCATTAGTTGAAAACAGTAGTGATGAAAACCGAGCTATTAACCGCCGGATTGAAATCGACCTTCTTGTCGCGAATTAATAATAGGTAGATAGAGATGCGTATTAAAGAAATTGGCAGAATATTTACTCAAAGATGGTTTCTCGGTCTTATAGGTGTCGCTGCTTGTTCTATTTTCATTTGGGTTGTTGGTCCACTTATTGCGATAGCGGGATATGAGCCCCTAAAGAGTGACTTTCAACGGCTAGTCACTATTCTAGTGTTGGTGTTGCTTTGGGCGATATTTAACGTTACCAAGCAGCATAAGCAAAAGGTGAAAGAAGACGAAAGTATTCAAACGTTGCTTGAGGTTGATAGCCTATCAGATAAAGAAGCGGCAAGTGAAATTGACTTAATGCGCGAGCGTATTGAGCAAGCTGTCAAAGTAGTGACGAAAACACACAAAGGCAAGAGAAGCTTGTATGACTTACCGTGGTATGTGTTGATTGGCCCTCCTGGAACGGGGAAAACAACCGTATTAAAGCAGTCGGGGTTAGAGTTTCCATTAGGAGACAGCCTTGGCTCTGACTCTATTGCCGGTGTAGGTGGCACTCGCCACTGTGATTGGTGGTTTGCAAATAAAGCAGTTCTTATAGATACGGCTGGCCGGTATACGACACAAGACAGTCAAGAAAAGGTCGACTCTAAAGCGTGGCATGGTTTCTTAGGATTGTTGAAAAAGTATAGAACGCAAAGACCAATTAATGGTGCGATTGTTACGATAAGCTTAGCCAGCGTGATGTCTCAGACTCGAACCGAGCGAAGTCTTCATGCTCGAGCAATTAAGTCGAGACTTCAAGAACTGAAAAACCAGTTAGGCATGCAGTTTCCGATTTACGTATTGCTCACCAAAATGGATTTAGTTGCCGGTTTCAATGAGTTCTTTGCCGATTTAAGTAAGGAAGAGCGAGAGGAATTATTTGGTTTCATGTTCCCTCGTGAAGTGGATGATGAAAGAGGCGTTATTTCTCTATTCAACAAAGAATTTCATGGCATGTTGGAGCGCCTTGATGCCCGTATGCTTAGAATACTTGAAACAGAGGACGATTTAGATAAACGCGCGCTTATCTTTGAATTTCCAAAGCAATTAAGAGTGCTACAAGCTAATCTTGACGAGTTTTTAGCTGAAATTTTTGCACAAAACAGTTTTGAAGAGCCTGCCTTGATTCGTGGTGTGTTTATGTTGAGTTCGGTTCAAGAAGGCTTACCAGTCGATAAGCTGATGAATGAATCAACCAATGGACTTGGGTTAAATCGTTTAGCTCTAGCAAAGAGTCAGACTGGTTCTCATAGTTATTTCGTAAAGAATCTTTTTGACAAGGTTATTTTCAAAGAGCAACTGTTAGGAACAGTTAATCGTCACTATCAAAAGCAGTCAGGTTGGATGCGTCGAGGTGTTTACATTGGATGTACAACGCTACTGCTAGGAGCTTCTGCGCTTTGGTTTATGAGTTATAAGTGGAACTCACAGTTAATTGTCGATACCAATGAACAAGCTAGCCATATTGATGCACTGATTGGCGCTCAAAGTTTAGATTTTGAAGCGGATATTGTTTCAGCTGTAGAAACATTAGATAGGTTGATGACGCTTCCTCTCGGAAAGCAAAGCAACTACGGTGATGCCGACTCTGTAAAGAGGTTTGGTCTCTATCAAGGAGACAAAGTATCTCAGGCGGCAAACAATGCATATTCTGATGCTTTGACCCAATTTTTCGCCCCTTTGCTTCTTGATAGCCTGGTGTCAGAAATGGAGAGCAATCAACAGCATCGTGAGTATTTGTACGAAACGTTAAAAACGTATTTGATGTTATTCAATCCAGACAAATATCAACAAGATGAAGTGTTGGCTTGGTTTAACTTTTATTTCGAACGTCAATATCCGGGTGAGCTAAACGCAGACTTAAGAAGACGCTTGCTACAGCACACTCAATATTTATTAGGCAACGATGGACAAGGCTTTACTTACAACACTGCTGCTGTGACGAGTGCTCGAAAAGTGTTGACTCAAATGTCTCTACCTGAACGTGCTTATCAGCGAATGAAAATACAATTTTCTAAGAGTCATGTACCTTCATTTCGCTTGACTGATGTATTGGGACCTAAAGGGCTTGAGCAGTTCGAGCGAGCTAGTGGAAAACCGCTATCACAAGGCATTTCGGGTTTCTACACGTACAATGGTTTTCATAGCATTTTTCAGATTCAGATCAACCGTACAGTAAAAAGCCTAATGGAAGAGAACTGGGTTTATGGTGACGATCTTAAGGCCCATGAAATTGATCAAGATAGTGCCATCCAAGGCGTTCAGTCTCGATACTATCAAGATTATGTTAATGAATGGAAAACGTTGATCGAAGATATTCAATTGAAGCAGGCTCCGAGCCTAGAACTTGCGACAGAGCAAGCGAGGGTTTTATCTGGAGTTGAAAGACCAATCGAATCTTTGTTGAGAGCAATCCAAAAAGAGGTTGCTCTATCAAAAGTATCATTGTCAGAAAATCAAAAAGCCGCTTCTGAAGTTGTTGGTAAAGTTGCCAAAGTTAAGTTTTCAAATACGGCAGATAGACTAGACATGTATTTACCTGAAGAAAACGGTTTCAATGTTGCTCTGCCAGGTAAAGAAGTCGAATCGCATTTTTCAGAGATCTTACGCCTTGGTGAGCAAGACTTTGATGATATTCAACAAGCAATGGTTAACTTGCGTTCGTATTTAAGTGACTTATCAAGCTCTGGTAACAATCAGAAAATTGCCTACAAAAGTATTTTAGATGGAACCGTTACACAAGATGTCGCAGCTTCCTTTGCTCGTGCTAAAGAACTTTTGCCGAGACCATTTAATCAATGGCTAGGTGAGCTTTCTCAAGAGTCGGTTAAGTTTGCGGAGAGCGGTTCGAAGGATCATCTAAATCAACTTTGGGTAACACAGGTGGTCCGCCCTTATCAGCGGACTATTGCTGGCAGATATCCATTCGAGCCCAACGCGAGCAGAGAAGTTAGATTGAAAGACTTTAAGCGATTCTTTGGTTATGGAGGTACGCTTGACGCATTCTTCCAAGAATACCTCGAACCGTTTGTGGATACTTCGAAAAGTCGTTGGCGATTAGAAAAGGAAATTGGAGTTCGTCCAGAAACACTAATGGTCTTTCAAAGAGCGCAACGTATCAGGCAGTCTTTCTTTGAATCTGATAATTCCTTACGCGTAGAGTTTGGGATGAAGCCTGTTTATCTAGACCAGCACATTACTCGATTTGTCTTAGAGTTGGGTGGACAAGATTTGGTTTATAAGCATGGACCAGCAAGAGCTAAATCGTTGAGTTGGCCTGCCGGTCAAGATCAGACTCGAATTGTGTTCACACCACCTGAATCTAAACGCGAAATTGCGCATACCTATGAAGGTGAGTGGGGCATATTCAAGCTTTTGGATCAATCACTTAAAGCAAGGCCAGAATCGCGTAAAGACAATATAGTTATGATTGATTTAAAGGGAAATAAGGTGCAACTAGAGCTTATTCCTTCTAGTGCCATTAATCCGTTTTGGTCAAATGAAATGGAGAGGTTCAGATGTCCACGAACCTTATAACATCAGGCTGGGGTTATATCGGTAAAATGCCTGCAAAAGGGGACTTTGTGAAAGATGGTTTATCACAAGATTTCTCGGAGCGTTGGCATGATTGGCAACAGGCGGTTATTGCAGTCAGCAGGGAACAACTGGGTGAAAGCTGGAATGAGCACTTTTTAACGGCTCCTGTGTGGCACTTTGCTTTGGATATTAGCTATTTAGAAGACTCAACCTACATTGGTAGCATGATTCCTAGTGTTGATGCATGCGGTAGATACTTTTTCTTTACTATAACTCGTGCCGTAAAAGGTGAAGCTGCGCAATATTGGGGTGACAGAGCTTGGACCGAGGACAGTGCAGCTCTTGCTCTTTCAGTACTTGAGGACGACTTTGTCTTTGATGTTTGGCATAAGAGTACTCAAGAAAAAAATGACCTCGTTGCGAATGTAACAAGTGAAGTGAGGCCTCTGGAGTTTCTTTATCAAAGCCAAATATCTACAGTTTTTCATGATCACGGCAATACTGATCAAAACACGCTTTTGAATTACTTCATTAAAGAAAAATTGAGTAAACCATGTTTTTGGTGGACTGAAGGTTCAACGAAGGTTGAACCATGCATGTTCATTACGAGTGGATTTCCTTCAATTGGTCAGTTTTCAGCCATGCTTGATGGCGGCTGGAAAAAGTGGAATTGGTAGGATAGAAGAATGAATTGGAACTATTTTACCTTTGCTAAATCGCACGCAGGAAAAGTACGCCCTTATAACGAGGATGCTCTGTTGGATATGACAGAACAGCATATTTGGGTGGTTGCCGATGGAATGGGTGGACACAGTGCTGGCGATATAGCAAGCCAGATGCTAGTGGATAGAGTCGCGCGCCACATGCAGGATGTCTCCAATACTAATATCGATGATATCCGAAGAGTGGTTCAAGAAGCGAACTTAGAAATTTACCAATACGCACAAAATCACTTAGACGGTAAAACGATGGGAACAACACTTGTTTTGTTGTTTATTCAGGATGGGTATTACCACTGTCTTTGGGTGGGTGATAGCCGAATTTACCAGCTTAGAAGTGGTAATTTTGTCCAAAAAACACGTGATCATAGTCAAGTCATGGACTTAGTGGATCAGGGCTTATTGGCATTTGAAGATGCCGAATCGCACCCTCTTGCAAATGTTATTACCAGAGCTGTTGGGGTCGACGAAAGTGTCACTATTGATCAAGTTTCAGGGCAGTTGGCTGACGGCGATCAGTTTCTACTCTGTAGCGATGGACTCTCTAAGGAACTTACGAGTGATGAAATTCATCGGACATTGTATGCAGACTCAGTCAACCAAGCTGGATTAGCGCTCATGCATTCGGCTTTGGTTCGGGGCGCAAGTGATAACGTAACTTGTGCTTTGATCAAAGTTCGCCAAGCGCAAACGGAGTGCGAAACAGTAACTAGAGAAGACGCGACGATACCTGTCTTTCTAAGAGGGAGAGCTTATGAGTAATGAAATGTTTGATTGGTATGAACAAGCGTTGGCTCCTATATCTCAAGAAAATCCTACAGGTATTGATCCTAGAGAGGATGTATCACCACAGTCTGCTTACTATCGGTTGAAAGATCAGCGTATGGCCGCCCGCAACGCTGAACGTAATGCTCTTATAGAAGAAGAAAGTATCTATACCCACAGTAATTTATGGCGAGTATTTATTGAAGATGTCCCAGAAATACTCACGAATCAGTCTAAAGATTTGGAATTTGTTGCCTGGCTTATAGAAGCCCTAACTCGATTGTATGGTTTTCGTGGTATGGGCGTTGGCTACAAACTCGCAACCAGTTTAATTGAGAACTTTTGGGATGATCTGTACCCAATGCCTGATGAAGATGGTATTGAGACAAGAATATCGGCGATTATTGGCCTCAATGGTATCGATAGTGAAGGAACACTTATTTTTCCAATTGCTTGTATACCATTGACTGACTTAGGCGTGGAGCAAGCTTATGCCTATTGGGAATATCAGCAAGCTATAGAGCTTGAACGCTTAGACGAAGATAAGCGCCGAAATCGAGTCGAGCTTGGGGCTGTTGAGCTATCTGAAATTATAACTACGGTTAAGTCGACTTCTGATACGTTTTATCGAGAATTAATCACGGATTTGGAGTTCGCTACGGAATCATTTAATGAATTCAGTCAGCGATTAGATGAAGCGGTCGGTGATGTGACTCCTAGCTCTTATATATCAAAAAGACTTGAATCAATACACTCGGCATTAAAGCACCTTCTTGGAGATCGTTTTAATCAACCACAAGCAGTGATTGAAGAGCTAGAGGATCTTGATGAATCTTCTTCTGAACAACCGTTAAGTGCACAAAGTTGTGATGCATTATTAGCGACAAACATGAAATCACGAGAGCAGGCAATTAGACAATTGCAGCAAGTAGCTGATTTCTTCCGAGAGAGTGAACCTCACTCACCAGTTTCTTACTCCATCGAACAGATCATTCGTTGGTGTGGGATGCCTCTGCCGGAGTTACTGGCGGAACTTATCTCCGACGGGGATGCAAAGAAAAGCTACTTCCGTTTGGTTGGCATAGCAGAACAAAATGAAAATTAATAAAGGGAGAATGGTATGACGAGTATCCACTCGAAACTATCACGAGTACGGAAGCCTCGTGTCCACATTACCTATGATGTTGAAACTGAAGGTACGACTCTTAAGAAAGAACTGCCTTTTGTTGTAGGTGTAATGGGTGATTTCGCTGGTCAAAACACAGAAGCGTTGAAGCCATTAAAAGACCGCCGTTTTATTCAGATCGATCGAGATAACTTTGACGATGTACTCAAAAAAATGAATCCATCGGTGAAGTTTAAAGTTGCGAATAAGCTTGCGAATGACGATTCACAGTTTGAGGTCGATTTAAACTTTAAATCAATGCAAGACTTTGAGCCTGCTGCGATCGTAAATCAAGTTGATCCACTACGCCAATTGATGGAAACGCGTAATAAACTGCGTGATTTGATGACAAAAGTTGACCGCTCAGAAGAGCTTGAAAATATCCTAGAGGATGTTTTGAACAATACAGACAATCTGGCAAGACTTGCAGGCGAGTTAGATCTTGGCAAGAAAGCGAAGTCAGACAGTACTGAAGGAGCGGAATAATGACGACTGAAGCTGAAAAACAGTTAGATCCAACTGTTAATGAACAGACAACTTCATTCTTAGATCAAGCTATTGGTGCGACTAAGCAGACCGAAGCTTCTCGTGCTGAGGAGCTGATTAAAACGCTCGCTGAAGAAGCAATGAAAGGGACAGTTACTTGGAACAAAAACCTAACAGTAACTTTTCGTGAAGCGATTAATTTGCTCGATAGGCAGATTTCTGATCAGTTGTCTGAAGTAATGCATCACCCAGAATTACAGAAACTCGAAGGTTCTTGGCGCGGCTTAAATTATCTAGTGATGAATTCAGAGACCAGTTCTACTCTGAAAGTTCGCATGATGAGTATGACCAAGAAAGAACTACATAAAGACTTGAGCAAAGCTGTTGAGTTTGATCAAAGCCAGATCTTTAAAAAGGTTTACGAGTCTGAGTTTGGTAGTGCTGGTGGTGAACCGTATGGTGCATTGATTGGAGACTATGAGTTTACCAACCACCCAGAAGATATTGAGTCGTTACGCCTAATGTCAAATGTAGCGGCTTCTGGCTTCTCTCCATTCTTGTCCGCGGCTTCACCAGCACTATTCGGCTTTGATGAGTGGACTGAGCTGTCAAAACCACGCGACCTCGATAAGGTATTTGAATCACTAGAATACGCCCAATGGCGTTCGTTCCGCGAGAGTGCCGATTCGCGCTTCGTTAGTCTGACGATGCCAAAAGTCCTTGCTCGTTTGCCATACGGACAAGCTACCGCTCCAGTCGAAGAGTTTGGGTTTGAAGAGTTCGAAGTAGATCCTGTTTCAGGTATTGCTGTTAACGCTGAACATAACGACTACTGTTGGATGAACTCTTCGTATGTTCTTGGTGTTAAGTTAACCGACGCATTTTCAAAATATGGATTTTGTACTGCCATCCGTGGTGCAGAAGGCGGCGGTCGAGTGGATAACTTGCCAACGCATTTCTTCATGAGTGATGATGGCGACCCTGATATGAAGTGCCCAACAGAGATTGGTATTACCGACAGACGTGAGGCGGAGCTTGGTAAGCTTGGTTTCTTACCGCTTTGTCACTACAAAAACACCAACTATGCAGTGTTCTTTGGTGCGCAAACCTGTCAAAAACCAGCGAACCATGAATCCCCTGAAGCAACGGCCAATGCGGCCATTTCTGCCCGCCTACCTTATATGATGGCAACATCTCGTTTTGCGCATTATTTGAAAGTAATGGCTCGAGATAAAATTGGTAGCTTTATGGAAGCAGAAGACGTTGAGTCTTGGCTGAACCGCTGGATCCTAGGTTACGTCAATGCTTCTGAAGGCGGTGGTCAAGAGATCAGAGCGAAATACCCTCTAGCAGACGCTCGTGTTCAGGTTAAGGAAATTCCTGGCGCACCTGGTTCTTACAATGCCGTAGCATGGCTGAAACCTTGGTTGCAAATGGAAGAACTGACGACATCTTTGCGACTTGTGGCCAAGATCCCTCAGTCAGGTGGATAAGAAACGAATTGGCTGGTCGAAAGGCCAGCCATGACCAATCTTTATGTTCTAGATGGAATTAGCAGTGTCACTTAACTTTCGCGACCCTAGCAAGCTAAAACATGAGTTCAGTACCGGAGGCTACGCTGAACTTGATAGCCCGTGGTTGACTCGATTCAATGAATCTTCTGATCTTGTATCGTCAGCTCGAATTTGGCTAGAAGGTACACGTTCAAGAGATTTGGACAGCTTTCGTCATAGTGTGATGAACACAATTAACGGCATTGATGAGCTATTAGAATCTCAACTAAATGAAATATTACATCATCCTGAGTTTCAACAGCTCGAAAGGGGGTGGGTTGGAGTTAGGTATTTATGTGAACAGGTTGATTCTCGTTCATCGGATTCTGTAAAAGTTAAGGTTTTAACGGCGACATGGAATGAAATCAGTAAAGATGCTTTAAAAGCCATCGAGTTTGACCAATCAGCACTATTTAAGTTGCTCTATCAAAATGAATATGGGATGGCAGGGGGAGAACCCTTTGGTGTGGTGGTTGGAGATTATCAGCTTCGCTGTGATCCTAGTAAAAATTATTTTGATAGAGATCTGTCTGTGTTGAGTAAGATCTCTCAGTCTGCAGCTGCAGCATTCAGCCCATTTATCATGTCTGCATCGCCAGAGATGTTTGGTGTTGATAGTTTCGCTCAACTCTCTGCGATAAGAGATATAGCGGCCCAATTTGAACAGGAAGATTATGCAAAGTGGCGTAGTTTGAGAGACAACGATGACGCTAAATTTATTGGTTTGACTGCACCTAACGTCTTGTTCCGTCAGCCATACAAAAGTGATGGCTCGCGGAATGATAAATTCAATTTTCAAGAACACATCTACGACTCCAACCGAGATTTGCTATGGGGGAGTAGTGCGTACTGTTTTGCTGCCGTATCAATTAGAGCATTTCAGGAACATGGTTGGTTCACGCATATGCGAGGGATTAAACAAGGCGATTACAGTCAGGGTATTATCGTCGCTCCTACAAGGAGCAAGATGCGTGTTAATGGCAAGAATGATCGTGAAAGATGTCCGTTAAACTTGAAAATCTCTGAGAGAAAAGAACAAGAATTGTCTGAGTGCGGTTTTATTTCTATTTCTCCAATACCTGAGACCGATATGGTGGGGATGACCTCGAATGTATCTCTCTACAAGCCCAAACAATACGCAGAAAAGCATATTTCAACGAATGCAAAACTGACATCGATGTTGCAATACACATTGTGTGTATCGCGAGTCGCACATTATCTCAAGGTTATGGGGCGTGACAAAATTGGTGGGTATCAAGACGCAGAAAGCCTAGAGCGTGACTTTCAACGCTGGTTACATCAGTACACTACCGCATCAGATGAAGCGTCTGATGAGCTTCGAGCTAAATACCCCCTAAATGAAGCGAAAATTACAGTTCGAGAGAAAAGAGAAACTCCTGGACATTATTACTCAGTTATCCATTTGCGACCGCATTTTCAACTCGATCAAATGGTATCTAGCATTAAATTAATTACCGAATTATCACCAGAGCACATGGTGTAAGGAAATAACAATGACTCAATGGAAAAATGCTTTGTCCCAAGGCCTATTGCAACACGCTCTAGAGCAATTAATTGATGAAATTAAAGCAACCCCTAAAGATGCGAGCTTGAGAAGTTCCTTCATTGAGCTTCTTTGCATTGATGGGGACTTCGAGCGTGCGGACGCTCAGCTCATGCAATCGATTAAATTGTTTCCTGAGTATCTGCCTGGTGCAAGTCAGCTACGACATTTAGTGAAAGCAGCTCAAGCTAGAAAGGATTTTATCAATGGTGCGGCTAGTGCCAAAGTATTAGGTGATGAGGAATTAACTAAAGAGCTTGTTCGATTTAATCTTGCTCTCGGAAATCAAGAGTACGAAGAAGCGTCACGTCTATCGCATCGCATTGAAGAGCATCGTACTATTAAAGGGTTTAACGTAAACGGCACAAACTACGAAGATGCTAGAGATATTGATGATCGTTTAGGTGGTTACATTGAACTGTTTTCTACAGCAGGTAACTATTTTCTTGTACCCATATCGAGCATCCATACGCTAGAAGTTAAAGCACCTGCTTCTTTGTTAGAGAGTATTTGGCGACCTGTCGAGTTTGATATCGATGGACTTGGTGAAGGCGAAAGCCATATGCCTTTGACGTATGTCGACTCAGAGACCGATGCGCAAAAGTTAGGTCGAGAAACGGATTGGAAGCAGATTGGTGAGCAAGAATCTTTTGTTGGCTTGGGTCAAAAATGTTGGTTAGTCGGTGACTCAGCGCTTCCAATCTGTGATTTGACTACATTATTAGAACAGAAACAAATAGCGTAGAAATATCATGTCGTTAACCGTTTCTCTGCTCGACAAATTGATAGATAGTGATCCTCTCGCTCGGGATGAGAAAGACTTCCCTGCAAGCCAGCAACAGATGTTGAGCAGCTTACTTAGAGATCTAGAGTCGATGCTGAATAGTCGTATTGGATGGAAAAATATTCCTGATGATCTTCTAGAGGTTCGTTATTCAATATTGAACTATGGGCTGCCAGATTTTTCCTCAATGCCCTATAGCAGCCAAGAAGGGCAGAATCAGCTTTGCGACATCGTTCATGATGCAATTAAAGAGTTTGAGCCGAGGTTAAGGAACCCTCATGTCCAGATTTCGGACGAGAAAAACGCTATTGATAGGGTATTGAGGTTACAGATAAATGCCACTTGCTTAATTGATAACAGTATTCATGAAGTGCGATTCAATTCTGAAGTAGAGCCGGTAAATTTAGGTATGAAACTGAGTAGAGCAAAATGAGTGAAGAGTTTCTCAAGTACTATAATCGCGAGTTAGCTTATTTGCGTCACAAAGGGCAAGAGTTTGGTGAGCAGTATCCCAAGATTGCCGCGAGACTTCGTATTAGTGAGGAACAGGTTGACGATCCACACGTAGAAAGATTGTTAGAAGGCTGCGCATTTCTAACAGCAAGGATTAGACAAAGCTTAGACAATAGTTACCCTCAGTTTACAGAGTCTTTGATGGGACAGTTATATCCGGATTTTCACGCCCCAATCCCGTCAATGTCAGTCATTAAAATGAGCTGTTCTAACTCCACTTCCTCTTATTTTGATGTAGAAGAAGGCGAGCGAGTTGTTATCGGTGCTCCTGGATATCATGAGTGCGAGTTTAGAACTTGTTATCCGGTCAGAATGTATCCTGTTGATGTGACCTATGGCGTTTTTAAAAATGCGCCTTTCAAGCCAGTTGGCTCACGATGGGAAAGCAATGCTCATTCAGTTTTGAAAGTACAGCTCACGGCTCAAGATGAAGAGACTCCTCTTGGTGAAATGGGGGTAGAACGGCTGCGCTTCTATTTAAACGGTCAATCTCAATTGACTTTTAAGCTCTACCAAATGCTGTTTCAAAACCTAATTGGTTTATCTGTTGTTGTGGATGGCAAAGAAGTTCGTCCTTTAACCAAAAGACATCTTTCTGAAGTGGGATTTTCAGAAGATGAGAAAGTTGTGCCATACAGTAAAAGAAGCTTTTCAGGAGCAAGATTACTTGTTGAGTATTTGCACTTTCCTGAGAAGTTTATGTTCTTTGATATCACCGAACTTGGATTATCAGAGCTAGATCTTAGAGAGCAAGTCGAACTGTATTTTTACTTTGATACCAACGATGACTGGCTTCCAAAGCAAGTGGACGAAGAAAGCTTAATGGTAGGCTGTGTGCCTGTGATCAACTTATTTAAAAGTATTATGGAGCCTAAGCGTATTCTACCAACTGAATACGATTACCACTTGTCTCCACAATACCAAGAAGCTGAAAGTAATGAGGTTGTCTCAATTTCTGATGTAACGTTGAGAAACTGGAACAAAACGTACCACAATTTGCCATGTTATCACGCTGGTGAGCACACGCATTATACGAACACTAGTGAGATTTATTGGTTGATGAGACGTGAGGATAAGAACTGGGCTGGTGGGTATGATGAGCCAGGTAGAGAAACTTACATTTCTTTTGTTGATAAAAAACATCAATTGTTCAGCCCGGATAGCCGGGAAAACTGGTTAATGTACGTGGAAGCTGAGTGCTGTAACCGCAACTTAGCGCAGAAACTTCCATTTGGAGGTGGGCTGCCGCAAGTATCTTTACCGGAGGTAAATGACAATTTCGAATCTGTTCGTTGTTTAGTTTCTTTATCAGAAACTATTCGGCCAGAAATGGATGAAAGCACACGATGGCAGTTAACTAAGCTTTTAACTTTAAACCATTTTACCGAGGAAGATGGTTTAGCAACTTTGAAGCAGACCCTTAATCTCTATGCATTTTCTGGGACAGCAGAAACGAAAGCGGTAATCGATGCTTTAACTAAGTTAGAGTTTGAGCCTACTACAGGAAGAATTAGTCAGAAAGGTAAAGTTGGATTTGCGCACGGTATAAAAATTATTTTGACGGTTTCTGATCAAATTTTACCTAAAGAGCAGATCTTTCTCTTAGGTAGTGTTTTATCTGTTTACTTCTCGCAATATGCTGAAATTAACATTTTTACGCAGTTAGAAATAAGACTTAAGTCCACGGGAAAGCCTTTCCACTTATGGCCCGCATTAACTGGCGATAAGGTGTTGTTATGAGCGCGGAACAGTTTTATCGAGAATTAAAGCAACATCCATTGTTTGAAGCGATTCATCTTATTGAACACGAAGTTCTGCAAGCAGAGGCGCAAATAGGAACAGATGCGTTACCGAAGCATGAAAAGCTAAACTTAAAGGTTAATCCATCATTAGGTTTTGAAAATGCTCAGCTTTGTGAACTGAAAAATATAGATGACAACAAGTTAGAGATTGAGACCAATTTAATTGGCCTAACGGGTGAGCAAGGTGTGCTTCCCCAGCACTATAGTGAATTAGCTTTACATCGCCAAAAAGAAGGCGATACGGCTATGGTGGACTTCTACGATATTTTCAATCATCGCTTATTATCTCTTTATTATCGATGTTGGCAATTGAGTCAGCTGACTGTTCAGTCTCGTGCGCATGCGCAGGGCGCGCGTTCGCCGTTAGAAAGCTGTAAATCGGCATTAACTGGGAAAGGGAGTTCACTGTCCCGGCACTATGGTGGTGTGTTTGCTTCACCAATGAGAAGTAAAGGTGGACTAAAAAGTATTCTTGAATGTTTATCTGGATGCCAAGTAAAAATTCATGAATTTCAAGGACAATGGTTACACCTTACGAAAGAAGAGCAAACACGCCTTGCATCCCGAACTATGCCTGAAGGGCAGTTTGCTCAACTTGGTTTAGGAGCTTCTTTGGGTTCGAAAGCATGGAATATCAACGCGGGGACAACAATAGAATTTCTGCCAAAAGATAAACAGCTAGTTAGTAAATTGCTTCCTAACCAACCCAATATAGCAATCATTAAGAACGCTGCTTATGAGCTGATTGGAAAACATAAACAACTGAAGTGGCAGCTCACCACCAAACATAGTTTGCTACCACAAGCTTGTTTATCGAAACAGCAGGGGCAGTTAGGTATTGGTTCTGTGCTTAAAAAACACGAACGTACAAAAGATCGAACTATAACAATTACTATTTAAAGGAAATGTAATGGCTTCACTCTCACTTTCAGCGTTGGTCGAAAGATTGTCTCCTCAGGCTAAGGAAACACTTGAACAGGCAGCTGCGATGGCAAGCTCCCGAACTCATCACAGTATTGAAATGTCTCACTGGTTAATGATGATTATCCGCCATCCTGACGATATTTACTCTGAAGTTTTTGACGAATTTGATGTCGATAAAATCAAGGTTGAAACCGATATTCAAAAGGCATTAGAAAAATACAAAACAGGATGCCAGTCGGTGCCTGGGCTATCAGCTCATACGGTGACTGTTATGCAAAATGCCTTGTTATCTGCAACCATTGAATTCAATCAAGAACAGTTGGGGTGCATCCATCTTTTATTTGCCTACTTGTCTGATGATACGTTAGTCAACATGGCTGGTTCGATTAGTCCTGAACTAAACAAGATAGAACCATCTCGCTTATTGAACTTTAAAGAAAGTAATGCGCCTCAATCAAGATCGAATGACTTAGCACAGTCAAACGCGAATTCTGCCTTGAATCAATTTACAACAGACCTTACTGAGCAAGCTAGGGAAGGTAAAATAGATCCGGTGATTGGTAGAGATAATGAAATTCGCCTAATGATCGATATTTTATTAAGACGCCGACAAAACAACCCGATTCTTACGGGAGAAGCTGGTGTTGGAAAAACAGCCGTTGTTGAAGGTTTGGCGCAAAAGGTCATTGATGGCGATGTACCTCCCGCTCTGCAAAATGTGGCAATTAAGTCTCTGGATTTGGCGTTACTGCAAGCCGGCGCAGGCATGAAAGGTGAGTTTGAAAACAGGCTTAAGAACCTTGTGAAGGAAGTAAACGACGCTCCACAGCCTATTATATTGTTCATTGATGAAGCTCATGGCCTAATTGGCGGTGGTGGGCAAGCGGGCCAAGGTGATGCGGCGAATATTCTGAAGCCAGCATTAGCGAGAGGTGAACTCAGAACGATCGCAGCAACAACGTGGGCAGAGTATAAAAAGTATTTTGAAAAAGATGCAGCTTTAACTAGGCGTTTTCAAGTCGTAAAGGTTGATGAGCCAGCCCCTGAACTCGCGATCGAAATGTTACGAGGCTTACTTGATGTAATGGCACAACACCACGATGTTCATATCACTAACCAAGCTCTCAATGCAGCGGTCCAACTCTCAGCTCGATACATTAATGGTCGTCAACTGCCAGATAAAGCGGTTTCTGTTTTGGATACGGCCTGCTCTCGAGTTGCGTTAAGTCAGTCATCTACACCGGGAGGCCTAGATACGAAAAGAAATAAACTTAAAGCAAAGCAAGCTGAGTATGAGCATCTTAGCCAAGAGAATCGGCTAGGAGCATCTCTTGATGTGCAGCTGCAAAGTGTCCGAAAAGAGATTGATGCGCTATCTAATGACATTATTGAATTAGAAGTACTTTGGGAAAAAGAAAAAGAATGGGTAAGTGAAGCTAAGTCACTTAGAACCCAAATAATCCAGGAGGGTTCTGAGACTGCGAGAGACAAGTTACAAGAGCTTGAAAATAACCTCTCCGCTAACTCACAGCCCTTAGTTTTTTCGCATGTAAATGAAGCGCTAATCGCAGAAGTTATTTCGGATTGGACCGGTATACCGCTGGGTAAACTTCAGGATGATGAAATCCAAGCAGTATTGGGTTTGAAAGAAAGTTTGTGTAAGCGAGTTGTCGGGCAGGATCACGCTTTAGAGCTCATGTCTGAAGTGATAAAAACCGCGAGTGCGCAGCTCACGGATGAGACACGACCAAATGGTGTATTTCTCCTAACCGGACCAAGCGGAGTGGGTAAAACCGAATCGGCTTTGGCGATTGCAGAGAAAGTCTATGGTAGTGAAGAAAATGTCACGACTATCAATATGTCGGAATTTAAGGAAGAGCATAAAGTCTCATTGCTATTAGGTTCTCCTCCTGGTTATGTCGGTTATGGAGAAGGAGGTGTACTGACTGAAGCTGTTAGACGTAAACCTTATAGTGTAATTCTCCTCGATGAAATGGAAAAAGCGCACCCTGGTGTTCAAGATATTTTTTATCAGGTATTTGATAAAGGCTCAATTAAAGACGGTGAAGGTCGAGATATAGACTTTAAAAACACTATTATTATTATGACCGCGAACACAGGGACCGAAACGACGATGTCTTTGTATTCTGATCCTGATTTAGCTCCTGAGCCGTCAGCACTAAAAGATGCTTTACGCGATGATTTGTTGGTTGACTTTAAACCAGCATTTTTAGGGCGTGTGAATGTATTACCTTATTTGCCTCTATCAAGAAAAGTATTGATAGAAATAACAAAATTAAAGTTGGATAAAATTACGACTCGTATTCGTAAGCACTATAACGCTGACCTGTTTTTTGATGAGGAACTAATTAATGATATTGTAGACAATAGCAATGAGTCTGGCAGTGGTGCGCGTGTGGTACAAACAACCATAGAAAATACATTGCTTCCGAAGATTTCTCATGAAATATTGCATGCAATTCTTAATGATAAGACGTTTGATGAAATTATTGTTAAAGGTACAACTAGTGGACTTGATGTCTCAATAGTTTAACATCCTTTACACTCTTAATAATAATTGGGAGTTGGTTCATATTAACTATTATTTTTTATAAAAAACGCTTAAATTAAATCTTATTTAAAGATATAACAGGGCGTATTTAAAATGAAGTTTTTGATACATTAATCACTAATTATCACCAAACGTCAGATAATTAAATTACTACGATATATGTCAATTAATAATGCTATAGGAGATTAGCATGCAGTCTAATACGTATCTTAAATACGCAGATATTAAGGGTGAGGCAACAGCCGAGCAATACAAAGATTTGATTACACTACTATCTGTAGATTGGAGTGTAGGTCGTGAGATCTCATCATACACTGGTACAGCGATGGACCGTGAAGCGAGCGCTACTCGTCTATATGATTTGACTATCACTAAACTTCAAGACCGTTCTTCTCCTGACTTATTTAAAGAAGCGACGATTGGTAAAGGTAAACCAGCGGTTTTCCATATTACTAAGCAGGGTGAGAAGGTTGAAGAGATCATGAAGATCGAACTGACTGATGCGATGATTTCTAACTACTCAGTTTCTATCCAAGACGATCGTCCAGTTGAAACTATCACAATTTCTTACACAGAAATGATGATGACAGTGACTCCTACTGACGATAAGAACAACACTTCTGCTCCATTGGTATACGGCTACAGCGGTGTTAAAGGTCAACAAATGTAATTTTCATGCGGGGGAGTATTCCTCCGCATTTTTTTGAAAGAAGTATTTAATGAAAAGAGCAACTCAAGATAACAATTTCATCCGAATTTCTTCCCCATTCGGTAAAGATGCCATCATACTAAACTCGTTTGAGTATAGAGAAGAGATCTCAGAACTTTTTTCATTGCGTGCTAAAGCTTACTTTAATGATCAACGAAGTGAGTTAAACGAAATTATTGGTAAGGAAGTTACCATTACCCTTGAAAATAATGAGGATGTTTCTTCAAGTCCTCGTTATATGCATGGTTATGTTTCTGCTGCAAGATTAGAAGGGAAAAGGGTTTCTAATACACATAAAGGCGAAAATTATAAAAATATAGAATTATTAATAGAGCCTAAATTACGTTTCGCTGAATATCGAAAAAATTGCAGAATATTTCAGCATAAAGATATAAAGGAAATTATCTCTGAAGTGCTATCGGAGCATAGTGTTGCCTTTAGTTTTGAGCTAACCAAGTCCTATCCTAAATACACGTACAAAGTACAATATGAAGAATCAGATCTTGAATTTGTTCGACGTCTGTTATCGGAGGAGGGGCTATCATTTTGTTTTACACATACTAAGTCTGCCCATACGCTCAATATTTTTGATGACATCAGTTTTTATAAGCCAGGTACTGAGTTTTTAGTCGATTTTGATACAGGTACGGCGAAGTCTAGCCACATTTCTTCTTGGCATGAAACGCAAATCCTGACTACTAAAGCGAGTCAAAAGTCAGGCTATAACATGCTCAAGCCTTCTTCGAATCCTAAAAATACTGCAAAGGGTGAAAGTGATTTTTTTACAGTACCTGGAAGCGAGTATTTTGAATACATGGGTGAAATGGAGAGCAATGATCAATACGCACTGAGAAACACGCATGCAATAGAAGCACTACAGCAAAATGCATATTTGTGTCGTGGCGAGGCTACGTGCAGAACATTCAGCGTAGGCAAGTGCTTCAAGTTTAAAAAGCATGAAGATAAATCTCGAGTCGGCAAAGAATATGTACTGTCTTCTGTTTTTTTGTCAGCTGCTGTTTATAACCAGACTGGTCAAGGTGGCACCGGTGCGCAAGGTGTCAAAGTCTCGTTTAGTTGTGTTGACTCGAAGACAATCCTTCGTCCTTCAGTTAACTATCGGAAACCTCAGATGAAAGGTTTGCAAACCGCAGTAGTTACGGGGAACAAAGATGGTGAAATTTACATAGACAAACATGGCCGTATCAAAGTTCAGTTTCACTGGGACCGTGTTGGTAAATACGATGTAAATAGTTCATGTTGGATTCGTGTTGCGCAAAATATTGCAGGTAACGGATGGGGGTCGGTGTTTCACCCTAGAGTCGGACAAGAGGTCATCGTCGAGTTTGTAAACGGAGACCCTGATCAACCAATCGTTACGGGGTCACTATATAACGGTAGTCAACTCCCTCCTTACGCTTTACCAGAGCAAAGTTCTCAGAGTGGTTATAAATCACGCTCTGTACAAAAAGGTACATCCAATTTTAATGAGTTGCGCTTTGATGATAAGCCCGGTGAAGAGCACATTTATCTTCATGCTGAAAAACTGTTCCAAATGCTAGTTGAAGACTGTGTTGATATCGCCGTTGAAAACAGTAAAACCGAAAAAGTGACCAATGATGTTAATCAAGAGGTTGGTCAGAACGCGAGCTTGAAAGTAGGTAAAAACTTTTCGAATGAAACGGGTGAAGTGCTGTCTTTTAATGCAGGAAAGAGCGTCGAGATAAAAGTAGGTGGTGCTTCTATTCAGATGTCTAGCTCTGGAGAAATCAATATCAAAGGTAATAAAATATCCATTAACGGCTCAGCTATTGCTCTTAAAGCTGGGCAAATCTCATTGAACTAAGGTGATTTAAAGTGGGTAAACCAGCCGCAATTTTGGGCAGCTTTCATCTTTGCCCTAAAAAAACAGGAAAGATACCACATGTCGGTGGTCCCGTCGTTGTTGGTTCACCAAACGTAACGATTGGCGGGATACCTGCGGCAAGACAAGGCGACAAGCTTATTTGTATCGGTCCTCCGGATAGTATCTCAGCAGGTTCTTCTAGCGTAACAATCAACGGTAAACCAGCCGCGAGAGTCGGCGATTCAACGTCTCATGGTGGCAAAATTCTATCTGGTATGCCTACGGTTTTAATCGGAGGCTAGATGCCACTCGCATTTCAAACGCATCTTCTATCCTTTAATGGCCGTTCACACACCGTTCGCGAGATAGCTGATGATTCTTTTAGATTGTCCGAGGAAATCCGACCCCCTGACTTTGCTCAATCAATAGATGAGCATATATTAAGCCTCGTGCGCTCTGAGCGCGAGAGTCTTGAGCAAGCTGATATCAAGGGGAATCTCTGTGTTCTTTTACCATCTTCGGTAGACAAAAGTTTGCTTAAAGCATTGATAAGCGAGCTTTCTATTTTCGTTGACCAAACTGTCAATACTGAAATTTACTTTTATCCTTATGGCCAAGCTGCATTTTTGATGGCACTAAATCGGATAAATCGTGAAGTTAATGAAACGCAAGCGACTTGGATACTGGCTATAGAGGTTACGAGTGATGTAGAAGGGCATGTCAAACCTCAAAGCTCTATCATTTTAACCAAGTGTTTTTTTCGACATTCAGGTCTTGTGCCTGATGTTGTTCGAATTGATTTAGATGCCAAACAACAACGCATCGCCGTGGACAAGGTGTTTAAGCAATTAGGAGTAAGTTGTGAACATCCACTCAGTCAATTGTATTTATCCGTTAATAAGGAAGAACCGCAATGGTTAAACTCAATGCAATTCTTGTCTCCGTGGGTGACCGATCAAACTCAGTATCAATTTGTTGATATCAAACTTGGCGGATTGGGTGCATGTGGCGGCGTTTTAAAAGCGTTAGTGATTGATGAGCTTCAAAGAAGCAGCCCCTGCCCAGACTTTCACGTGTTGCAAGCGGACATCGAGTCAGATGGCTATGCGGTAGGAGTAATATACAATTGGCGTAGTGAATAGGTCTGGCTATTGCTTTTCCTTCTAGTAGTAGTAGCTGAGGTTTTAGTGATGCAAATGTTATGGGGGATTGACTCGAAACTGGCCCTTTAATGATGTTTGGACAATGACTAGGCGCAGCTTGCTTTTCAAAATAGCTTTGCTCACCGCGTTTTTACAGTGTTCTTCTCGCTTTCTGATTAAATAGCCAGCCATAGAACACAAACCACATGAAAAGCTGTTCGACTCAAGATATCCTTACCGAAATAAAATAACTTGAGTTTTGGCTTGTTCGAGATCCCACCCGTGACGCATTCCTTTTTATAAACGGTACATGGACTCTGACAGAAGCAAGCCTACTCATAGAATTGGCGGAGAGTGAATTCGAATGAAGTTTATCCACACCTCAGATTGGCATCTTGGTCGACAATTCCACAACGTATCACTACTCGAAGATCAACAAGCAGTACTCGAACAACTGATTAACTATATTGAACGCAACCCCGTCGATGCAGTTGTAGTGGCGGGAGATATCTATGACCGTTCGGTGCCACCAACGGTTGCAATAGAACTGTTAAATCGAGTCGTGAAACGCATTTGTACCGAGTTAGAAACACCAATGATATTGATATCTGGCAACCATGATGGTGCAGAAAGGTTAGGTTTCGGCTCAGAGCAAATGAAAAATGCAGGTCTCCATATTGTTAGCAACTTTGAAGAGATGCTCACTCCCATCATCATAAAAACGGACTCTGCGGACGAGGTCGCGTTTTATGGTATGCCTTATAACGACCCTGAACAGGTCAGGTTTGCCTACAAAGCCTCGGTATCCACTCATGATGAGGCTCATCAATTGCTTGTTGAGCAAATTAAAGAGCGCTTTATCTCTAAGCAAAAGCGCGTGCTCGTGAGTCACTGTTTTGTTGATGGGGCTATCGAGTCAGACTCTGAACGACCATTATCTATTGGTGGTTCTGATCGCGTGAGTCATGAACACTTCTTAGATTTTGACTACGTCGCACTTGGTCATTTGCATCAGCCTCAAAAGAAAGGCGCAGAGCATATCCGTTACTCTGGCTCTCTCATGAAGTATAGCTTTGGTGAACAGAACCAGAGAAAAGGTTTCACGTTAGTTGAACTGGACAAGAAAGGATTTGTTTCTGCAGAGCATATTGATCTTACGGCTCCTCATGAAATGCGCATTGTAGAGGGCGAGCTGGATAAAGTTATTGATCAAGGCAAAACAGACCCTAAGAATGAAGATTATTTGTTAGTTCGCTTGATGGATAAACATGCGATTTTAAACCCAATGGAAAAACTTCGTTCAGTGTATCCAAACGTTTTACACCTTGAGAAACCTGGCATGTTAATTGGGGTAGAGCAGGAAATGGCGCAAGCAAAGTTGGCGCGAAGCGAAATTGATATGTTCCGAGATTTTTTTATTGAGGCGCAAGATAGCCAGTTGTCTAAAGAGCAAGAGCAAGCTGTTACTGACATTATTAAGCAATTATCACAGCAATAGGGACCAAAGATGAAACCAATTAAACTAACCATGCAAGCCTTTGGTCCGTTTGCAAAAACTGAAATCATTGATTTTGAGAAGCTTGGCAGTAACCCTCTATTTTTGATTAATGGTCCTACAGGTTCCGGTAAAACGTCGATCTTAGATGCCATTTGCTTCGCCCTTTATGGTGAAACCACAGGTAATGAGCGACAAGGTATTCAGATGCGGTGTGACTTATCCGCGCAAGATTTACCAACCGAAGTAGTTCTCGAATTTTCGTTACACGGCAAACAATACCGAGTTGTTCGATCCCCTGAGCAGGAAGCGCCCAAGGCCCGTGGTGAAGGGATGACGATCAAAAAGCACACTGCGGCTCTTTATGAACTCGGTGGGACTGAAACGCTTATCACCAGCAAGACGACTCAGGTTAAAACTGAAGTTAGCAATATTATTGGCTTGAATGAAACTCAATTTCGTCAAGTTATGGTGTTGCCTCAAGGAAAATTCCGAGAACTGTTGCTTGCTAGCTCTAAAGAGCGTGAAGAAATTTTTGGCCAGCTCTTTCAAACTGACATATATAAAAAAATTGAGTACGCGCTCAAAGATAAAGCGAGTGCAATTAGTAAAGCGAAAGGCGAATTTGATAATCAAATTCGAGGTGCTTTACAAGTTGCAGAAGCGAGTTCTGAACAAGAACTATTACAACAACTGGAACAAGTAACTAAGCAATTAGAGTCTGATAAAAAGAATGAGCAAGCAGCGTTAGATAAGCTCAATACTGCTAAATCTGAATTGCAAAAAGCGGAAACCTTGAATGGAGAGTTTTCGAAACGAGAGCAAGCAGAAAGCGCACTCAAGCTGCATCTAGAACACTCAGATTCGATAAAAGCTCGTCAACAGCAATTAGAAAACGCTAAAAATGCCAATAAGATAGAGTTGCCGTACATCTCATTACAAAATGCAAAAGCTCAAACGCAAGAGCTTAGGCAAAAAATCGTAGCTTTGAAAGAGAGTCTCGAAAAAGCTCATGTCGTTGCGAGAGAACAAGAAAACTTGCAGCAAAGTGCAAAAGAGGCCGCGGCAAAGGTCCCGCAGTTAACGCAACTGCAGTATCAGCTTGAAAGTATGAAAAACAAGTTGGTCGAGAAAGACAATTTGGAAAGTAAAATAACGGCGGGTTATCAACAAAAACAACAATTTGAAGCAACGTTAAAACAGTACATAGAACTAAAAGATAAGTTAACGTTACAGGCCCAGCAGGGACAGAAGGAGCTAGAGAAAGCACGAGTTGATGTTGCGCTTATTGGCAGCATCGATGCGGAAATAAAACAAAAACAACGGCTGCTACAGGATCTACAAAAGCTGCATGATCTTACTTTAGAGCTCTCTAAACTCAATGCGCTAACTGTAGGTAAGCAGCAGTCACTAAACGAAGCCAGTCAGCGCTATATGCAGTGTCAACAAGACGCTGATACGATAGAGCTTAAGTGGCACAACGCTCAAGCAGCAGTATTAGCGCAGCGACTAAAAGCAGGTGAAGCATGCCCGGTGTGTGGTAGCGAAACGCATCCTAACCCCGCAACGTTTGTTGAAGAAGCCGTTACAAAAGAGCAAGTTCAGGCGGCTAGAGCGAAAGAGCGAGAAGCTCAAACCTTGTTGAACCAACTAAGCAATCAGCTAGAACAACATAACGTTGTCATTAGTCAGTATCAGAATCAGTGTAACCAGTTGAAAGAGGAGTTGGGTGAGTATGCTACATCTGAGATCTCGACGGTTCAAAATGATTTGCAAGCGCTTAATGCTCAACTCCTACGTCTACAAGCTATTGATATTGAAAAACTAGAAAGGAACGTTGAACAGCTTAATCAACGCTGCGTCGTGGGTGAAAATAAAATTCATGAGCTGCAGAATCAAATGGCGGCAAATGAATCAACCGTTAAAGCGAACCAAGAACAATTGGCTCAATTACAAGCTTTTATTGACCCAAAATACAGTTCCGCTGACTTGCTTGAACGTGAAATTTTGCTGACAAAAGAGCAAATTCTGAGTTTGAACACAGGCTTAGAAAAGGCGCAAAACGCTTTGCAGCAAGCGATATTGGAGAAATCAAATGCGGAAAGTCACTTAGCGACGAACAAGCAGTGGTTATCTGAGTCAGAGCAAAAACTTAGCCAAGCAGAATTAGCGTGGAATGAGGCACTACAGGCGAGTAAATTTGAAGATGAAAGCCATTATCTAAGTAGTCGAGTGGGAGATGATGAACTTCAAGCCTGGCAGCAAGAAATAGACAGCTTCAAACAGGCACAAACCAAGCTTGAGCAAACACTACATGATTTAAATCATGCATTGAAAGATCTTGAAAGGCCTAATTTAGAGTCGTTTAACGACAGGTTAACCACTCTGCAGGCGCAATATATTGAAGTAAGGAATCAACTTGATACCACACGCTCAATATTTGAACGTCTTGAAAAGGTTCGTAAAGATATTGCCGTGTTGCATGAGAAAAATAGTAAGTTAGAAGAAGAATACAAAGTCTTTGGTACGTTGTACGACGTTGCTAGTGGTAAAACAGGCAGCAGGGTTAGCCTACATCGCTTTGTTCTTGGTGTACTGTTGGATGATGTGCTGATTCAGGCCTCTCAACGTTTAAGCCTTATGAGTAAAGGGCGCTATATTCTTGCTCGAAAAACAGAGGGCTTCAAAGGTGCTGCGGGTCGCGGCTTAGATTTAATGGTTGAAGATGGCTACACAGGAAAAACGCGTGATGTTGCGACACTTTCCGGCGGTGAATCATTTATGGCAGCGCTTGCTCTGGCACTTGGTTTGTCGGATGTTGTGCAATCCTATAGTGGCGGTATTCGTTTAGACACTTTATTTATTGATGAGGGCTTCGGTAGTTTAGACCCAGAGTCTTTAGATCTTGCTATTCAAACGCTAGTGGACCTGCAACAGACTGGGCGCATGATCGGTGTTATTTCTCACGTTTCTGAGTTGAAAGAACAAATGGCGCAGAGGATTGATGTAGAACCATCAAGACTTGGTTCAACGGTGTCGATTAAATCTCAATGTCGCTTCGCTGTCTAATTCAGTGACTACTGTTAGATCAAAAAGCCCCTAATGTTGGGGCTTTCTGACTAAGTCGCTACTGTTCGCAAAAGTGGCCTTCTTTTGGCGATTGGGTAATCGCATATTCGCCATCGAGGTTGCGATAAACAATCGTGTTCCAAACAGAGCCATCATCCAATTCAAACTCAATAGCATAGTTGACGCCACTAACGATTTGCGCGTGAACATTCAGTATTTGTTTAAACGACGCTATTGTGTCCATTTTCTTTAAAACAAAGGCCATTGCCTTTTGTGCATCAGGGGTCGCGTTAAACTCATTCCACCCACCTGGCATGTTTCCTTGTGCATTACATACATCTGCCGAGGTCGTTAATTGTGTCGTTTCGCTCGGCTTTTCCTGCTGACAACCTGCAAGTAACACCAAAAGTGCACAAACTGACACTGTTTTTAATTTCATAACAATAACCTCTGTCTATAACGCAACGTATTATAGGAGGGTGATATGCCTACGAATGTCTATGTTGTGCAAAGTTTCTATATGCATAGGGTTAAATGCTGACAAAATATACAAGCATGGTCAGCTTGTAAGTCAAAAATAGAGCAATCTTGTTAACGATTTGCTGAGATGACGAGGTTTCGGTGTTCAGCGCGCTATTGATGATGAAGAATTGTGATGTGTCCCTATTAGGGCGATGGTGCGGCTTAGTGATCGATTTGTTATCTTCTAGAGTAAAATCAATCACTAATTAAAATTTAGGTGTTGTATGAAATCGATAAAAATATTTTTACTTTTGTCACTTGCAACTTTATTTGGTTGTACCTCGAAGCCGGATGGGGTGGAACCCGTGAATAATTTCGATTTAGAGCCATATCTAGGTAAGTGGTACGAAATTGCACGCCTAGACCATTCATTTGAGCGAGGCTTATCCAACGTTACCGCTGAGTATCAGGTTCGCGAGGATGGTGGGGTTAAGGTGATAAACCGTGGATATTCCGAAGAAGAGCGACAGTGGTCAGAAGCTGAAGGCAAAGCTTATTTTGTTGAAGATAAAACGGTTGGACACTTAAAGGTTTCCTTTTTTGGGCCAATATACTCTTCTTACATTGTTTTTGAGCTAGGTGAAAACTATGACTATGCGTTTGTTTCCGGTTACAACCACGACTATTTGTGGCTACTGTCTAGAACGCCTAACGTTGATGAGAAAGTAGTGGAGCGCTTTAAGTACGTAGCTAAAGAGAAAGGTTTCGCTATAGACGAGCTCATTTTTGTTGAACAAGAGAAACAAAGACAGCTTTAAGTTCATCAGCGTGGCTGAAAAAGCGGACAGAGGGGAAGCTTCCTAATTAAGAGCTCAGTTTGTCATTTCGCTTAACAGTAATTTGTTACCGCGTAACTTAATGTGGTCAAAATGGATATAGCCCCATCATTTGTGATTACTCGTGATGGGGCTTATATAAATTTGAGTGAGCGTCGAAAGGTTGATCTATCAACAAACGGTTATGGTTTACTTAATCAAACGAACGATCAGGGAACCTGGTGCTCGAATAGATTCAACATTGTGGCTAAGTACTGTGCCGCTTGTTGGGGCGGTGTAGCGTTTAATCTCAGCGCCAAAGCTGTCGTATTGAATCGCAAGAAGTTGGCCTTGCTCGACAAAATTCATCAAACTGACATGAGGCAGTACAAAGCCGCCGTGTGTCGCTTTCACACTGACGATTTCGTTTCCTTCCAAGCATGACGTAATAGGGTCCATATCACCTTCAACAATGTTATGCTTTTTCAGCACATTAAAAATGCCTGTTACAGTTCGACTGATGAGCTCTTGCTCGGTGTATCGCCCCATACCTACTTCAACTGTAATGCTTGGGACACCATGGTTATTCCAAACCGTTTCAAGGACGCCAGCATCTCCAGGATCATTTAAAATCGCATCAGGATTAATGAGACGAGCCATTTCTAATGATTGCTCGATTCGGAAATCTGCAAACACGTAAAGTGGATAGGCCGCACCACTGGTTTGAGTGTGAAGGTCAATGGCTAAATCAGCATTTGGCTTGAGCAAATCATTCCACAATGCATATAAGTAACGTTGGGCCTCATTGCCGTTTTGGTCACCAGGAAAAAAGCGGTTTAAGTTTGCAGGAGACGCGTCAGGGTCTGCGGAATAGAAATCGCGGCTGTGGTTTAGCATACCTGGCATGTTAATGGTTGGAACAATAGTGACAGTACCAGCGACTTCAGTGCCGATGAGCTCTCGAGCAGTTTTCTGCGCTGCTAACACACCATTGTACTCATCACCATGAACCCCTGCGGTAATCATGATCTTCTTGCCAGGTTTTTCACCTTTGAACACTAGCACAGGTAGGTGTTGCCACTGAGAGAGAGCATTTGTTGCGATGCGAAACCAAAACTTATGCTCGCCCGAATTTAGGTCTGCTACATTGAGAGATTGAATCACTTGATGACCTTGAATCACGTCATCGAGAAATTGTGTTGCCATTAAAGTTACCACTCCAAAACCATAAGCTAATCTAAAACCTTAGCGTCGTCATACCATGAATATTAATAAGGCGAGAACATGTCTCGCCTTAATTACCAATTGGTTTCGTTTTACGCAAAACCCATAATATGAGCTGCGATAACGACGATACTTGATAGGGTAAAGAGTAATAGAATAAATCGCCAGCAGAATTTTGCCCAGTCACCCCAGTCGATACGGCAGACACCAAGCGTTGCCATGAGAGATGCCGAAGTAGGGACGATAACGTTAGTAAAGCCATCGCCAAGTTGGAATGACAAAACTGCCACTTGGCGTGTAACGCCTGCAATGTCTGCCAGAGGGGCCAGTAGAGGCATCGTTAGTGCCGCTTGTCCTGAGCCTGAAGTGACAAAGAAGTTGAAGATAGATTGGAATACATACATTAACCATGCTGCAGCTACGTCAGGAAGCCCACTGATCACGCCGCCAGCACTGTTTAGAATTGAGTTCAGTACACTCGCTTCATCAGTTGTACCACCACCAAGGATCAACAATACCCCTTTTGCACAACCCACTAATAGGGCAGGTGCAAGCATAATAGCTGCACCTTCTTTAAATGCATCAGCTGCGCGGTTTAGCGTCATACCGTTTAGGCGGAAAATCGTACCGATGATCGCGACAACAAAGCCCATAGTGAAAAATTGAGAAGCGATTTCTGGGATGTACCATGCGTTAGCGACTACGCCCCAAACGACCCACACCGTGGTCGCAATAACCGTAAGGATAACGAGTGTGTCACCTAGGTTCCAACGAGAATCTTGATTGCCAAGCTCTTGCTGACGGAAATACTGGTCTGTGCGATGGCTGTAAGAAAGTTTAGGATTTGACTTCACACGAGCGGCGTAGATCATTGTGAAAGCGATACCGATTAACGTAAAGCCAGCCCATAACCCCATGCGCACTGTCATGCCGGATAAAACAGGTACACCCGCAATGCCTTGCGCAATAGCGACGGAAAAAGGGTTCATCCAAGAAGTAGCGAAGCCAATTTGAGTCGCAACATAGGTAACCATTACCGTAGTGATACCATCATAACCAAGGCGAACCATAAGCGGCGCGATAATAATCGCAAACGCTACGGCTTCTTCACCCATACCAAATACCGCACCGCCTAGCGAAAACAGCAAAAATAGCACTGGAATGAATAGTGCTTCGTTACCTTTGGTCTTATCGATAAGGCGCAGGATACCGTTGTCGATGGTGCCTGTGCGCATTACAACGCCGAAAGCACCGCCGATAACCAACATGAACATAATCACGCCGATTGCGCTGCCCCATTTAGAGCCAGAAACTAGCCCTTCGAAAGGGAAGTTCATCAAACCAATGCCACCACCAGAAGCAAACAGGCCAACTTTGTTGTAAACCAATTCACCGTTTTCGTCGGTTGCATAAGAGAAAGAAGAAGGATCGATAACTGTGCGAGTTTTTTCTGCACCGTCGACCATGTAGGTCACCTGTTGGCTATCAAAATGACCAGCAGGAATTAAGTAGGTAAGAATCGCAGCAAGAATACCAACAATGAAGATCAAAATGAGGGTATCTGGCATCTGCCACGACTTAGGGGTAGCAACCGAGTCTGCTGGTTGTGCATGTGTGTGAGACATAACTTACTTCACGTCAAATTCAATAAAGCATGAAATATCGATAAAATAGAATAAAAAGTCAATATTAATGCTTATGTTGAACTATAAAGTCATCAAATATTTGAAGTGAAGTTAATTTGATTGTTTTGTGGTCAAATGTTGGGTTAATGTTTCAATATGCGTTGAGTTTGGATGATTCACGAGCTTTCATAGTGCATCTACAAGTGATCTAATCACTTGATTTCCTTCTGTTCTGCATAAAAAGCAGCGACATCACGAAGGTCTTCATCATTTAACATTTTTAACTGTGCTGCCATCATTTCTGCAAGTGGCCCTTTACGCTCACCGGCTTGGTAAGATTTCATTGCATTGTAAAGGTACTGAGTATTTTGACCAGCAAGGCTTGGATAGGTGTTGTTCGTTGCGATGCCTGTAACACCGTGACAATAGACACAGCTAGGTGATTTGATTTTACCTTTATCAGCATCACCAAACGGCTCGGCATGGATAGCGGAAGAGAAAATAAAAGAGATTAGAAATACAAATCTGAGCATGGAGGTTATCTATTCGCTAAAAATCATGCCGATACAATAAAGCTTCCCCTTAGGGGAAGCTCAATGATCAAAATCAAATTAAAGTAGAGATTTTATACTTGATAAGAAAGTGTCGATGTCTTTCGCTGAAATATCTTTATGAGTTACAAAACGAATTGGATTTCCAGGGGTTATCGTGATGTTTTGTTCCTTTAGTTTCGCAGCGATACTTACTATGTCCACTTGAGGATCAAGCTTCGCGAACACGATGTTCGTTTGAACAAATTCAGGGTTGACTGAAAAACCAGGCAGTTCTGCTAAACCTTCCGCTAAGGTTTTTGCGTTGATGTGATCTTGTTTTAGCTGTTCCACTTGTTCGGTAAGGGCAAGTTTGCCTGCTGCGGCAAGAATACCCGCTTGACGCATACCACCGCCGACCATCTTTCTTAAGCGACGTGCTTTTGCGATGTAGTCTTTGCTACCAAGCAGTAGCGAGCCAACAGGGGCAGCCAGACCTTTCGACAGACAGATCGTCATTGAATCAAAGTACTGACCGATCTCTTTTACCGGAACATCAAGTGCAACGGCTGCGTTAAAAACGCGAGCGCCATCTAGATGCATCTGCAAGTTATGTTTATTCACGAAGTCACGTGCTTCTGTTAAGTAAGACAGAGGTAGTACTTTACCATTAATTGTGTTTTCTAAGCTGAGAAGCTTAGTGCGAGCAAAGTGACAATCATCTGGTTTAATCGCAGCAGCCAGTTTATCAAATGGTAGCGTGCCATCTGGGTTATTTTCGACTGGTTGAGGTTGAATTGATCCCAAAACCGCCGCGCCACCAGCTTCGTATTTGTAGTTATGTGCTTGTTGCCCACATAGATATTCATCTCCCCGCTCGCAATGCGCCATTAAACCGAGCAGATTGGCTTGAGTGCCTGAAGTGGTAAACAAAGCTGCTTCGAAACCAGCAAGCTGCGCAGCAAATTTTTCAAGCTCATTGACCGTAGGGTCATCACCATAAACATCATCCCCAACGGGGGCCTTAAACAGGGCTTCTCGCATGGCTTGGGTGGGCTGTGTAACGGTATCTGATCGAAAATCCATGAATGTCTCCTTGGTCAAAGTCCTAAATATATCCGCAAAGGCGCGCTTTGCTTAAGCAAGCGATCGTTTTGGCATCGGTGATCGTGCCATCGACAATCTTTTCTTCGAGTTGCTTGATTGACAAGGTGACGACCTCAATCACTTCGTCTTCATCGCACTCGTAACGGTTTGTTTTATTGAGCTTTTCGGCAACAAATAGATACTGTATCTCATCACAAAATCCGGCAAGAGGGGTGACTTGGCCGAGAGACGTGAATTTCTCTGCACTAAACCCCGTTTCTTCCTCTAGCTCTCTTTTGGCGCAGCAGAGTGGCTCTTCGTTGCCTTCTCTGGTACCAGCAGGCAGTTCCAATAGCCATTTATTAAGTGAAGGCCGAAATTGGTGGACAAGGACAATCTCACCCTCCGCTGTAATAGGGAGAATCACCGCAGCACCCGGATGATGGATTGTGGTGTGCGTAATTGCCTGTCCTGTAGGAAGCACAACGTCTTCTTCAATCAGAGAAATTTGCTTCCATTTATGAATTATCTTGCTCATGCAGTTATAAACCCTAGCTGTTACCGCATTTTTGACGTTTTTGGACATTAACCACAAATGGTGGGAAACAAAAGCAAAAAATACTGCAACACGACGAAAGCGTTTGCACTTTAAGTGAGCAATGTCTCATAAATGGAAACTTTGATTGCTTCGTCAAGAAGGGGAAAAGCATCTGCTATAAGGGGAATTCGACAAAATACATTTGTAACAAAGTTATAACAAGTGTATAAAAATGTTAACGCAATACCACTTCAGCAGCAGGAGAACGTATGACACAAACCTTATTTGCCTCAAATGCCGAAAAAGCGCTTCTCTCAGAACGCATCAATAAATTGGCGAAAGCGTTAACGGATGGCGTTTATGAGCGTGAACATACGATCAAGCTCTGCCTTCTTGCTGCACTTGCTGGTGAAAGTGTTTTTCTTTTAGGTCCCCCTGGTATTGCAAAAAGCTTAATTGCCAAACGACTCATCCAAGCGTTCGATAACAGCAGTTACTTCGAATACCTGATGACGCGCTTCTCAACCCCTGAAGAGGTGTTTGGGCCACTGAGTATCCAAGAGCTAAAAGACAACGGCCGTTATGTTCGCTTAACTAAAGGGTATTTGCCAACTGCACAAGTCGTATTTTTGGATGAAATCTGGAAGGCGGGCCCTGCAATTCTTAATACATTGCTGACAGTGGTTAATGAGAAAACATTCAAAAATGGCAGCGATATCGAGCGTGTGCCAATGCGCTTGTTGGTATCGGCTTCCAATGAATTACCCGATGAAGATAGTGGATTGGATGCGCTCTACGACCGCATGTTGGTGCGTGTGTTTGTGAATCGAATTCAGAATAAACAAAACTTTAAGTCGATGTTGACTGTGGGCACATCGCAAGAGGCACAAGTACCAGAAGGCCTAGCGATAACTGATGAAGAATATCATCAATGGCAACAACAGCTCGACAAATTGACGTTAACCGACAATGCATTCGAAAAGCTTTTCCAGCTTAAAACGATGTTAGAAGCCAAAGTTGAAGCTCAGTTTGGTGATGTGGCCAATACCGACATGTATGTCTCTGACCGCCGCTGGAAGAAAGCCGTGAAGTTGTTAAAAGCGAGCGCGTTTTTTAATGGTCGCGATGAAATCAATCCGCTTGACCTTCTACTGCTGCAAGATTGTTTATGGAACAGTCCTGAATCGCGAGATGTGGTACGTGAAGTGGTTCAAGAGTTCGCCTTAAAACATGCATTTGATCAACAAGACGCGGAGCAGGAAATTGAGTACTGCCGAGAGTCTTTGGTTGATGTTCAACATGAACTTGAAGATGCCTACCGCATGACGTTAACGTCTGAAGCGGCAACGGGTATTTTGCGTAAAGAAACCATGCGCTTTGATACCTCTAAAGCCAAGATGTACAAAGTTGGCGCAGCCGTTAACTTAGTTAAATTGGTTGTCTTGCAAAGCAACATGTCGGTTTCAGAATCAGAAAAAGGTGATAGCCGCTGGGTTTATGTACCCAAAGATGAGTTAGATCGAGTCATTAAAGAGGGAAGCGGTGATGTGTATGGTTACGTCAATCAAAACACCAACATGTGCCGTTTACGATTTGACGTTGACGCGGCGAATAACCTAGTTATCCGGGATATCGCGAACCGAGGCATTTTGGTTAGCCTAGTGACTCAAGAGGGCTTGGATGTAGAGCTTTACCAAAAGTGGTTAACGCAGAGCGAAAAAGCCGTAAATCAGCTTAGTGAGGCAGAACACCATATGCGCAAGGTGAAAGCGAACTTTCATGATGCGCTTCCGCATAGCTTTGTTGATCCTGAACTACCCCGCCTAATGGAGTCGAGTCTGCAACAGGTCAGTCAGAGACTTGAATCAATCCAAGCAGAAAGTGAAAAAGTTATCCAACGCTTTAAAAACTTAAATCAGTTTTTCTCATAAGGAGACGACATGCTAGGTGCAGACGGACTTAACCTCGCGCTAATGGTGGCCGACTCCGGCATCATCGATAGCGCAGTTAATGATTTGATGGCTCGTTCACAAGTCATGATGATGGCAGAAAACCGAGGTGTTAAATCTTCGGTCAAAGGTCACTTGTTAAAGTGGCGAGGCAGCGTCAAAAAACGGATCACCAAGGTATGTGAGACAGAGCGTTTCCAACAAGAGCTGTCTTTATATCAAGAGGTTATTCATTGGGATGAAGAGGCGTTTTTTGAAAACATCGAAGATGTGATTAAAAAGCTGGAATGGCACTCTGCGTTTTACATGCAAGCTCGCCGAATGATGGAAAAGAACAAAGGGATGAATAACCCTATGTTCCCTCATTACTTTTGTGATCAATGGTACAAAAGCCTCACCGATGCTATAAAACAAGCGCAAGTAAGCGAGCTTGAAGCCAATAAAGAAAAGGTGCTGAATGACCTGTATCAACGTATGGAAACCATGCGTAATATGGATAAAGTCACGGAGTCGGGTGACGCTGAAAGTGTAGGGCGCCTGTGGGATATGGCATCTGCCAAGTTGAGTAAAACAGACTTAACGGTGATGAAACGCCATGCTGAGTTTCTGAAGAAGCACCAAGGCTTGCAAGAAATTGCGGAGCAACTCGGTCGTATGGCGGGGCAAGTAAATGATCCTGAACTAAATCGTGCGCCCACTGAAGAACTTCAATTGGTCGAAGAGAAAAGTGATGAGGCGACGGATGATATTGTCGGTATTCACGAAAGCGATGATCTAAATAAGCTACTTCCCAACGAAACGATGTTTTTGGCGTATCCTGAACTTGAAGTTGTGTTCTATAAACACTTAGTTGATAAACGGCTCATGAACTATCGTACACAAGGCAAATCGCGCACGTTACGTAAAGTTAAAGCTCACCGACCTGACCATAAAGCGGTAGATATCGAAAAAGGCCCCTTCATTGTTTGTGTGGACGCGTCCGGTTCCATGAGTGGCTTTCCTGAGCAATGCGCCAAAGCCATGGCTTATGCTCTGATGCAAATCGCACTAGCGGAGCAACGTGATTGCTATGTCATTATTTTTTCTACGGAACACATTACCTACGAACTAACCAAACAAGATGGTCTGCGCGAGGCGGCGGACTTTCTAACTTATAGCTTCCATGGTGGTACAGACTTAGAGCCAACTTTGATTAAATCTATCGACTTGATGAGCGGTGATAAATATAAAAACGCAGACATGGTAGTCATTTCCGACTTTATCGCGCCAAAACAACAAGACGAGTTACTGGCCAAAGTGGATGCGCTCAAAGCGAAGAAAAACCGTTTTCACGCGATTAGCTTATCGAAATACGGAAATCCTGCATTAATGTCGATGTTTGATCACACTTGGTCTTATCACCCTAATGTTGTGGGAAGATTGCTAAAAAGGGTCAGCAACTATTAAACGCCTTAATGTTTCATGGGACAAAACGAACTGAAAGCGAGATTTATATTGCTTCGTTTTAAGCCAATAAGATCGAACTTTGGTCGAATTGACTTAAAAGAAATCAAACGAACAGAAAATGAAATGTTTTTGTTTGACTATCTTCTCTCAATCCGTAAAGTAGCCACCAACGCAACGGGGTAGAGCCCTGAAGCGTAATAAAAAGGCGCCTTGGCAGAGTGGCTATGCAGCGGATTGCAAATCCGTGGACCTCGGTTCGACTCCGGGAGGCGCCTCCA